>JAGRLZ010000154.1 GCA_020441545.1 Xanthobacteraceae bacterium
CACCTCTATCCGAGCGTGACGTCCTTCAACCTGCACAAGCTGCACAGGATCATGATGACGCGCGAGCCCTATCGCAGCCGCGCCCATGTCACCCACGGCTATCTCACCGGCCTGTTGCGCGAATGCCTCACATCGCCATCGAACCCGGCACCGGATACGGCGCGGGTGCATTCCTGAGACACAGGCCGAGCCGGCCTTGAACGCGAAAAGGCGGCATCCTTCGGGGCGCCGCCTTTTTGGTCCAGAGCGAACGCCGGAAGATCGATCGCGGGCACATGCCGCCTCGCGCGCTAGCGCCGATGCATCCAGCGCGACGCCATGAAGCCGAGCGCAAGCCCGAACGCGCCGCCCGCGATCTTGACGCTGGCATCGAACAGCCGGCCATGCCGCGACGGGGACAGCAGTTGCAGCAGTTCCAGCAGAACGGCCGCCCCCAGCACCACCGCCGCCGCCAGGATGATGTGCCGCGGATAGGCCGCCGCGAACAGGCTGCCAACCACGAAGAACGCCACCAGCCGCTCCAGTTGCGGCGAATACCCCGAGACCGGGCGCCAGCCCAGCGGGGCCACGGTCACGAGCGCGACAAAGGCCAGGGAACCCCACGCCGCGAGGCGGACGAGGCGCCGGAACGCGGGCGACATCACGGACGTGGACGGCAATTTGGCGGTCATTCTCTCTCGTCGGTTCGAATCGATTGCGACCTCTTATCGGAGTTCGACAGCCCCGCCCACCTGCAACCCCGGCGAAATCGTCGCGGATCGATCAATGTGTCGCGAGGTTGTCCGCGCCTCGGTACCGCTCCGGAACGCCCTCAGTATCCACGCGCCGGATCGACCACGTTCTGCAACGGCTCCCCGGCCTCGAAGCGCGCGATCTGCGCCGCGACATAGGCGGCGATCGCATCCGGGTCGGTATCGGCGGCGTTGTGCGGGGTGACGACGAGCCCGGGATGCGACCACAGCGGGCTGTCGGGTGGCAGCGGTTCGGTCTCGAACACATCCAGCGTCGCCCCGCCCAGCGTTCCGTCATCGAGGCAGGCGAGGATATCCCGCTCGACCTGCAAACCGCCGCGTCCGGCATTGATGAGCACCGGCGCACCGAGCGGCGAGGTGCGGTCGAGCTGCGCGAACAGCGCGCGGTCAAGGATATGCCGGGTTTGCGGCGTCAGCGGCAGCAGACAGACCAGGATATTGGTGCGGCGCAGGAACGCGGACAACTGCTCGCGCCCCGCAAAGCAGGCGACGCCCTCGATCGATTTCGGATGCGCGCTCCACCCGGCGACCTGGAAGCCGAGCCGCCGCAGCACCTGCGCGGCATCCGCCCCCAGCACGCCGAGGCCCATGATGCCGACGCCGAGCGCGCCCGCCGCCCATTGCTCCCTCGGCTGCCAGAGGTGCCGCTGCTGGTCCGCGCGCAGCGCGAACAGCCGGCGATGATGCGCCAGCACATGCAGCACGACATACTCCGTCATGCGGCCGGTGAGATCGGCATCGGCCACACGCACGACCGGCAGGTCTGGCAGCGTCGGATCGGCAACCAGCGCATCGACGCCGGCGCCGAGATTGAAAATGACGCGCAAAGCCGGAAGCGCCGCCAGCACCCCGTGCCGCGGCTTCCAGACCGCAGCATACGCCACGTCGTCCGGGGCGCAAGCGTCGTCCGGCAGCAGGACGACGCGCCGATCCGCGCAGACCTCGCCGAACCGGGCCTTCCATCGCGCGGGCGACCAATTGTCGCTGCCGCCGGTGATGGCAAGTGCCAGCGTGCCCTTTTCCATCCGCCTCTCCTTTTCGTTCCGGGTAAGGATTTTCGCCCACGCAAGATCGTTTCGCCACAAATTCGGATTTGACTCGACGATTGAGCTATCCCAGGCCACGACAGATGTGGCACGATCATCCCGCCGTCCGGATGTGGGCACTGCCCTCCATCCCCGCAGGCCAACACAGGAAACGTCGGATCGTGATCAAAGCTTCGGACCTGCTCATTGCCAGGCGCGCCGACACCAAGGCCCGCGCAGACTTCTCGACGTGGCGGATGATGGCGAAGCTCAAGGTCGCGAGTTCGCTTCCGAGCGAGGCCCAGGAGGTTCTCGCCGAATTCGACAGGCTGTGCCTGCGCATGGACGAAGCCCGCGCGACCGAGGCGACCATCGAGGCAATCTACAGGCGTTACTATGCGGAGATGGGCGGCGCCGGTACGCCGCCGGATTCCGCCAAGGTCACCAGCACCCGGAGCGCGGCGGCCGTTGCCGGCACGGCATCGCGGACACCGGCGGACGGCGCGCCGACGGCGCCGGCCGACAACGTCATCTCGCTGCGCGAGCAAAAGCAGAAGCAGAACCAGCAGCGCGCGATGTCCGCCGCTCAGGCCGGCAGGGACGCCAAGCCGCGCCTGCCCGTGGCCCTGATCTTCATCGGCCTCATCATCGTGACGGTCGGTCTGCATTACCTGCTGAAGTGAAGCCTTCTCGAGGTGAAGGCTTTACGTGCTTGAGGCGAAACGCCTCTTGGCCTTGAGGCGAAACGCCTCTTGGC
>JAGRLZ010000155.1 GCA_020441545.1 Xanthobacteraceae bacterium
GACGGTGAGCGTGCGGACATGGAAGTCGCCGAGCCGCGGCTCCAGCCCGCCCGCAAGCGGCTGATCGGTCAACAGCGCGTCGAGGTGCATCGGGGTTTCGGGCACGCGCACACGATGGCGCTTGGTCGAAATGGTCGAATGCAAGTAGGTCAGCGTCTCCGCGTCATCGAGCCAGTCGGCTTCCGGCACGAAGCCCTCGACCAGGTTGAGCACGCGGTCGGTGCGGTCGACGAAACTCTTCAGCAGCTCCCACGGATCGACGCCGCTGTGCTCGCGGCCCTCATAGAGCCAGGCTTCCATGCGCGAGGCTTCCTCGGCCGGCGGCAGCCAGACAAAGGTCAGGAAGTGGCTCGACTCGAACAGGACGCCTGAATCCTCGAACTGTTCACGGCGTTCGATGTCGAGGAGCGCGGACGCGGAGTCCGGAAACAGGCTTTCCGGATAGTCGGTTGCCGGATGGCGCTGCGCCTCGACGAAGATCGCCCAGCCGGAGCCGAGACGGCGCAGGGCGTTGTTGAGGCGCGCGGTCGTGCTGACCAACTCGGCCGGCGTGGCGCTGTCGAGATCGGGACCGCGAAACCGCGCTGTCCTCTGAAAGCTGCCGTCCTTGTTGAGAACGACGCCCGGCGCAACCAACGCGGCCCAGGGCAGAAAGTCCACCAGATGCGCGTTCTTCTTCCGGTATTCGGCGAGGTTCAGCATCGGTTTCCCTCACACGTCCATGTGCGCCGGGTAGCGCAGGTGTCGGCGGCCGACGTCGACGAATTGCGCATCACGCTTTGCGGCCCACACGGCGGCAAAATGCCCGATCGCCCAGATCACGAGGCCCGCGATCCACAGACGCAGACCGAGGCCGACCGCGCCGGCGAGCGTGCCATTGGCGATGGCGACCGTGCGCGGTGCGCCGCCGAGCAGGATCGGTTCGGTGAGCGCGCGATGCACCGGCGCGAAGAAGCCGCGGACGTCCTCTTCCATCAGACCAGCGCCCCGCCGCCAAAACTGAAGAAGCTGAGAAAGAAGGAAGAGGCCGCGAAAGCGATGCTCAAGCCGAAGACAATCTGCACCAGCCGCCGGAAGCCACCCGCGGTGTCGCCGAAGGCGAGCGTGAGGCCCGTGGTGATGATGATGATAACCGCCACGATCTTGGCGACCGGCCCTTCGATGGATTCGAGGATCTTCTGAAGCGGTTCTTCCCACGGCATCGACGAGCCGGAGGCATAGGCCGGCGCCGCCATCAGCAGCGTGATTGTGGCAAGCGCGGCCGCGTCAGTCAGACGCCGGCGCACACGAGACAACGCAAGTCGGGTCATTCGGGATCTCCTGCAAGGGGTGTTGGGAGGGGAGCAGCGCATTGAGCGTGCGATAGTCGCCGGTCGCTGGATCGAGCCCGTCGACATGGGCGATCTCGGCGAGACGCCGCTCAGTGCCGCGCCCGGACAGCACGGCGACGATGTCGATGGTCTCGGCAATCAGGGCGCGGGGCACCGTGACGACGGCCTCCTGCACGAGTTGCTCAAGCCGGCGCAACGCTCCGATAGCCGTGTTGGCGTGTATGGTACCGATGCCGCCGGGGTGCCCTGTCCCCCATGCTTTGAGCAGGTCGAGCGCTTCGCTGCCGCGCACCTCTCCAATTGGAATGCGATCAGGCCGCAGCCGCAGCGAGGACTTCACCAGATCGGAGAGCGAGGCGACGCCATCCTTCGTCCGAAGTGCGACAAGGTTCGGCGCGGCGCATTGCAGCTCGCGCGTGTCCTCGATCAGCACCACGCGATCTGACGTTTTCGCCACTTCCGCCAGTAACGCATTCGTCAAGGTCGTCTTGCCAGTCGAGGTGCCGCCTGCGACCAAGATGTTCTTGCGCCGTTCGACCGCGAGTCTGAGCACGTCGGCCTGCGCCGCCGTCATGATGCCGGCTGCGACGTAGTCGGCGAGCGTGAACATCGCGACCGCCGGCTTGCGGATTGCAAAGGTCGGCGCCATCACCACCGGGGGCAAAAGCCCCTCGAAGCGCTCGCCGGTCTCGGGCAGTTCGGCCGAGACCCGCGGGTTGCCGGGATGCACCTCGGCGCCGACATGATGCGCGACCAGGCGCACGATGCGCTCGCCATCCGCCGGGATTAGCACGTCGTCGGTGGCGACAAGACCTTCACGCAGCCGATCGATCCACAGCCGGCCGTCGGGGTTCAACATCACCTCGACAACGGCGGCGTCCTCAAGGTAGCGGGCGATGGCCGGCCCGAGCGCCGTGCGCAACATCCGCGCGCCGCGCGACAATCTCTCGTTGCTGTGATGATGACCCGGCATCGTGCCCCCGCCTCAGCCATCCGCGATCACGATCGGGTGGCGACGGGGACAATCAAGAAAGGCAGAACTTACCGGCGAGCAACAGGATTTATTTGAAGCGTCGTAGTTCGCCGTAGTTCATCGTAGGCTATCGAAAAAATACTTGAAATACACGGTAGCAAATCCGATCGAAGAATACTGGCTAATTCGACTCGAAACCGAATCAGGCGCCTGGATCGATGAAATCGATAAACGTCTTCACGACCGGATTAGTGTTGGTCGGTTTCCAGCATGCCATGTATCCGAGACGAGTCAGGCCATTGCCGTCATGCACCGGCTTGAAGACAATGCCGAGATCAGTCAGCCCGGCGGCCGTCTCGCATTGCAGGCTGATGCCCTCCCCGCTCCCAACCTCGCTCAGGATACTTTCGCGGCTCAGAGACCTCATCAGAATCTCGGGGTGATCTGACGGAGCAGCCAAATAGCGTTCGAGAATAATGCGAATATCCGGTCCCGGGTCGTGGTGACTGACCAAGAACCGCTCACCTTTCAGTTCCGGCCAGTAGACAAATGGCCGATCCGCGAGAGGGTGGTCTTTCGGCAACGCGACGACAAGAAGCTCAGATCGCATCGCAAGGGAGTTAAAAATGTCGCATCTACCA
>JAGRLZ010000156.1 GCA_020441545.1 Xanthobacteraceae bacterium
GAGGGGCGTTGCAGCGAGGGGTGTTGCAACGAGGGGCATTGCGAACCTGGCGATCGTTCTCGGCGGCATTGCCCTGACATCGCTTGCGATGGCGGCAACGGCGCCGGCCCGTGCCGATGACGCCTTCAAGCTTGGCAGCAACCAGCGCATCGCCTGCGGCCGCGGCCTCAGCGCCGGCAGGCTCAACACCGCGACCTGCCGCTCCTATGCCTATGTCTTCAACGCCCGCACCTCCGAATATTATCGCTGCACCGTCAACATGGCGGTGACCCGCAACAACAAGGAAGTGCTGTCGGTGCAGTCGGACGGCGGTTGCGTCAAACGGCCGCGCATCTTCGCCGAGGACGGCAGCTACTCGTTCGAGGCGACCGAGACCGAGCCGCCGAACACCAATTCGTTCTTCGGGCAGGGCGGCTATGTCGTCTGGGCCAGCGACAATGCCGCGCGCCGGGTGCGCGGCTGCATCACCATCAGCCCCGGCATCGGTCCCGACATCACCAAGTGCCTCGACATGAGGTTCGAGTAGCGGTGTTGCGCGCGCTCAATTCGAATCGTCCCTGCCTGCGCAGGGACGACCAAATCCAACGCCTATTGGACCATGCCAGCGCCTACTGCCCGTTGAGCATCCGCTCGGCCAGATTGCGGTGCTGCCGCTCCATGCGGTCGTTGGCCATCCCGCGCTGGTGGTCGCGATCCTTGCGGCAGGCGACGTAAGCATCCGAGCCTTGCGCGCCGCTGCCGCGGCAATAGGCGTCGTCGTCGTTCTGCGTCGCCGCCACCGGCGTGGCGTGACGGGCGAGATTGGCGCAGCCGGACAGGCCCGTGCCGAACAGCGCAAGCGCGAGGAATGTCGTCGGGACAATGAAGCGGGGCATACGCGATCCATGGATTAGAGCAGCAGGACTGCCGGGATGCTCCGGCAATCCGTCACAAACAAGGCAGTCTGCGGCATGACGGTGCATGATTGCATCATTGCGAGGCGCATGACTGGAAATTCGCTTTGTGAGCGGATTCCCAACACGAAAGGCCTCGTCCCGCCTGCGCGGGACGAGGCGGGGATTGTTCGAGCGCCTTGCGGCGAACCGCATTCGGCCGTCAGACCGCGAGGCGCGAGGCCCCTCTACGTCCTGCCCTTCAGCGCGTCGCCGATCTCGTCGAGCGCCCTGGGGTCCTCGATGGTCGCGGGCAGCGTCCACGGATCGCCGTCGGCGATCTTCTTGATGGTGCCGCGCAGGATCTTGCCGGAGCGCGTCTTCGGCAGCCGTGCCACCGTGATGGCGAGCTTGAAGGCCGCGACCGGGCCGAGCTTCTCGCGCACCAGCGCCACCACTTCCTTCTCGATCTGCTCGGGCGACTTGGCGGCGCCGGCCTTCAGCACCAGGAAGCCGCACGGCACCTCGCCCTTCAGCGTATCCCTGACGCCGAGCACCGCGCATTCGGCGACGTCCGGATGCGAGGCGAGGATTTCCTCCATGCCGCCGGTCGAAAGCCGGTGGCCGGCGACATTGATGATGTCGTCGGTGCGGCCCATGACGAAGACATAGCCGTCCGCGTCGAGGTAGCCGGCGTCCGAGGTCTTGTAGTAGCCGGGGAATTCGCTGAAATAGGCTTCCCGGCAGCGCTCGTCCTGCTGCCACAGCGTCGGCAGGCAGCCCGGCGGCAGCGGCAGCTTGATGACGATCGAGCCCATCGTCCCCGCCGGCAGCGGCTTCGACGCCTCGTCCACCACCTCGATCTTGTAGCCCGGCATCGCCACCGTGGGCGAGCCGTGCTTGACCGGCAACTGCCCGAGCCCGACCGGATTGCCGGCGATGCACCAGCCGGTTTCGGTCTGCCACCAGTGATCGATCACCGGCACCTTCAACTGCTGCTCGGCCCATGCGATGGTCGGCGGATCGCCGCGCTCGCCGGCAAGGAACAGCGTGCGGAAATGCGACAGGTCGTATTTCTTGATGAACGCGCCGTCCGGGTCTTCCTTCTTGATGGCGCGGAACGCGGTCGGCGCGGTGAAGAAGGCCACCGCCTTGTGCTGCGAGATCACGCGCCAGAACGCGCCGGCATCCGGCGTGCCGACCGGCTTGCCCTCATACATGATCGAGGTGTTGCCGTGGAACAGCGGGCCATAGACGATGTAGCTGTGGCCCACCACCCAGCCGATGTCGGAGCCGCACCACCACACCTCGCCCGGCTTGACGCCGTAGAGATTGAACATCGACCAGTTGATGGCGACGAGATGGCCGCCATTGTCGCGCACCACGCCCTTCGGCACGCCGGTGGTGCCGGAGGTGTAGAGGATATAGAGCGGATCGGTGGCGAGCACCGGCACGCAGGCGGCCGATTTGTTCGCCGCCACCGCCTTGTCGCGCAACTCTTTCCAGTCATGGTCGCGGCCCGCGGTCAGGTCGCAGGTCTGCTGCGGCCGCTGCAGGATGATGCTGGCCGGCACCTTGTGGGCGGCGAGCCTGATCGCCTCGTCGAGCAGCGGCTTGTAGGCGACGATGCGGCCGGGCTCGATGCCGCAGCTCGCCGACAGCACCAGCTTCGGCTTGGCGTCGTCGATGCGGGTCGCCAGCTCCTTGGCGGCGAAGCCGCCGAACACCACCGAATGCACCGCGCCGATGCGCGCGCAGGCCAGCATCGCCACCATCGCCTCGGGCACCAGCGGCATGTAGATGATGACGCGGTCGCCCTTGGCGACGCCGAAGTCCTGCAGGATCGCCGCGAACGTGCTCACCTCGTGCAGCATCTGCGCATAGGTGAAGGTCGAGACGCTGTCGGTCAGCGGCGAATCGTGGATCAGCGCGAGCTGGTCGCCGCGGCCGCCCGCGACATGCCGGTCCAGCGCGTTGTAGCAGGTGTTGACCACCGCGCCGGCGAACCAGCGTCCGTACAGGCCCGTCGACGGATCGAAGATCTTCTTCGCCGGCTCGATCCAGTCGATGGCGCGCGCGGCATCGCGCCAGAATCCTTCCGGGTCCTGCATCGAGCGCGCATAGGTTTCGAAATAGCGGCTGGTCGTCTGAACGTTCATAGGCGTAACCTCCGGGCCGCCAGTTTACCGCCCCGCGCGCGCAAATGACAACGCGGCATGGCCGTGGCCACCGGGTGCCGTCGACGCCGTCGTGTCCGCCCGGGACGATCCGACACGTCGGAACGCGATTTTTCCGCTACGTCAGGGGCGTCCGCATCTGATATGTCGTTGGCATGCTTGCGCTTGAATTCGGGGTCGTCACGATCCTGATTGTCATCAACGGCCTGCTCGCGATGTCGGAGCTCGCCATCGTCTCCTCCCGCCCGGCCCGGCTCGCCGCCCTCGTGGAAAAGGGCGTCACCGGCTCGCGCCGCGCGCTGGCGCTGGCATCCGATCCCGGAAGGTTTCTCTCCACCGTGCAGATCGGCATCACGCTGGTCGGCGTGCTGTCCGGCGCGCTGTCCGGCGCCACGCTGGGCGACCGCCTCGCCACCTGGCTGCTCGGCTTCGGCCTGTCGAAAGGCGTCGCCGGCACGCTCGGCGTCGGCGCGGTGGTCGGCAGCATCACCTATGCCTCGCTCATCATCGGCGAGCTGGTGCCGAAGCAGATCGCGCTGCGCAATCCGGAAACGGTCGCGGTCAAGGTCGCGCCGGCGATGATGTGGCTGGCCCGCATTTCCCTGCCGATCGTCTGGCTGCTCGACATTTCCGGCAAGCTGATCCTGAAATTGATCGGCCAGGGCGGCGCGGCCGGCGACGCCGTGACCGAGGACGAAATCCACTCCCTGGTGCGCGAGGCGGAAGACGCCGGCGTGCTGGAGCCCGGCGAGAAGGAAATGATCGCCGGCGTGATGCGGCTCGGCGACCGCCCGGTCGGCGCGGTGATGACGCCGCGGCATGACGTCGACATGATCGACCTGTCCGGTCCGCCCGACGCGATCCGCCGGACGATCACCGGCAGCCCGCATTCGCGGCTGCCGGTGTTCGACGGCAATCCGGACGAGGTGCTCGGCGTGGTCCAGGCCAAGGACCTGCTCGATGCCTGCATCGCGGGCCGGGAGCTCGACATCCGCGCGCAGATCCGCACCGTGCCGGTGATTCCGGAAACTGCGGACGCGCGCGACGTATTGGCGATCCTGCGCCAGTCGCCGATCCATGTGGGGCTGGTGCATGACGAATACGGTAGCTTCCAGGGCGTCGTCACCGCCGCCGATATCCTGGAGTCGATCGTCGGCAGCTTCAGGACCGGGAAAGACCCGGCGGAGGGCCCGGCGGTGCGCCGCCGCGACGGCTCCTACCTGATCGCGGGCTGGATGCCGGCCGACGAGCTCGGCGACCTGCTCGGCCTGACGCTGCCGGCGTCGCGTGCCTACCACACCGTCGCCGGCTTCGTGCTGCAGCGCTTCGGCGCGCTGCCGAAGGTCGGCGACAGCATCGACGCCGGCGGCTGGCGCTTCGAGGTGGTCGATCTCGACGGCCGCCGCATCGACAAGGTGCTGGCGACCCGGCTGGCGCCGCCGCGCCGCTCGGGGTGAGCGCGCAACGCCATCATGAATATCTGACTGGACAGACGTTCCTGGCACGACCATGCGCTACGAAAACCGTCATCGTCCGCTTTCGCGGACGATGACGCCTCGTTTTCCAAGCAAGCTCCGAGGTGCAAGCCCCAAGGTGGAAGCGACGCGCATCGCAAACCGCAAAGGATGGCCGTCGCGCTGTCTCTCGCCTCAACTCACCTTCAGCGTGATGCCGCCGTCGACCACCAGCTCGATGCCGGTGACGTAGCGCGATTCGTCGGAGGCCAGGAACAGCGCGGCGTTGGCGACGTCCCACGCCTCCCCCATGTGCCCCATCGGCACCTGCGCGTCGCGCGCGCGCCACATCGCCTCGACATCGCCCCCGGCGTAGCTCGCGGCCAGCCCCGCCGAGTGCGCCACCATCGGCGTCTTCATCAGGCCGGGCAGGATGGCGTTGACGCGGATATTCTTCGGCGCGAATTCCACAGCCGTGGTGCGCGTCATCTGGTTCATCGCCGCCTTGGTGGTGGCATAGGTGACATAGGACACCCCGAGATGGCGGATCGAGGCGATCGACGAGATGTTGACGATCGCGCCGCCGCCCTGTTCCGCCATCACCGGGATGACGTGCTTCATGGCAAGGTAGGCGCTCTTGAGATTGATCGCGAACACGCGGTCCCACTCGGCTTCCGGCACGTCGACGACGCTGCCGACCTCGGCGATGCCGACATTGTTGTCGAGCACGTCGATGCGGCCGAATGCCTCGAGGCAGGCCGAGACCATGGCCTCGATGTCGCTCTCGCGCGTAGCGTCGGCGGCGAAAGCGACAGCCCTGCCGCCGTCCCTGGCGATCAGGCCCGCGGTTTCCGCCGCCGCGTCGGCGTTGCGATCGACGCACAACACCCGCGCGCCCTCGCGGGCGAAGGTGACGGCGGTGGCCTTGCCGTTGCCCCAGCCGGGGCCGATCGAGCCGGCACCGACGACGATCGCGGTCTTGCCCTTCAGCCGATCCATGGTGCGGTGTCCTTCCTCGTTGTCGTTCTTCGTTATCGTTGCGGCGGACAGGCTTTCATCACGGTCGGATGGGGGCCGACGGGATGGCCGAGAATCTCCGACAACGTGCGGCAGCGGCCGTCATGGCACAGCCGCCATTCCCCCGCCAGGCCGGAATTGCCCAGCACCACCTGTGGTCGCGGCAGCGGCGCGGGCCGCCACTGAAACCAGCCTCCGGCCAGCCGCGCCTCGGGCGGCGGCTCCATGCCGGCGCCGGAGCCCTTCACGCGCGCCGCCACCACTTCGAGGCCGGCCGGCGTCACCCGCCAGTCCTCCTGCCATTCGATCTTCTCGATCGAATGCGTCCAGGCCAGCGTGAACGCGCCCAGCATCAGCACCTTGGTGACGCCGCCGGAAATCAGGCAGAGGCTCACGCCGCGGTCGCCGTCGCGCCCGGCCGGCGCCGCCAGTCCCACAGCACGATGGCGGCGGCGAGCACGAAGCCGACCGCGTCGCTGTAGGGGAATTCGCCGAGCAGGCAGAGCGCGGCCGCGAAGCCGACGATCCGCTCGACCGCCGACAGCCGCGTGAACAGGAAGCCGATCGCGACCACGCCGAACAGGCCGATGGCGATCAGCGCCTTGACCGCGGCATAGACCACCGCGCCATAGAAGCCGAGATGGACCTGCATCGGATCGCCGGCCTGCAGCATCAGGGCCGGCGAATACACCGCGATGAACGGGATGACGTAGCCGGCGAGCGCGATGCGCATCGCCTCCCAGCCGATGGTGTCCGGGTTCTCTTTGGCGATCGGCGCCGCCGCGAAGGCGGCCAGCGCCACCGGCGGCGAGAGGTCCGCCATGATGCCGTAATAGAACGCGAACATATGGCTGACGATCAGCGGGACGCCGAGCTTGGCCAGCGCCGGCGCGGCGAGCGCCGCGGTGATGATGTAGGTCGGGATCGTCGGGATGCCGGTGCCGAGCAGGATCGACAGCAGCATGGTCATGACGAGCGCGAGGAACAGGCTGCTCTCGCCGATGCCGATCACCCAGTTGCCGAAGATGTTGCCGACGCCGGTCTGCGTCATCATGCCGATGATGGTGCCGACGATGGCGCAGGCCATGCCGACGGTCAGCGCCGACTTGGCGCTTTCGGCCAGCGAATCGCGGCACGCCACCAGCGTGGCCCGCCCGCCCCTGGTGACGGCGGCGAGCAGCACCAGCGCGCCGACCACGAGGCCGACCATCATGATGTCGATGCCGCGCTGGAACATGGCGCCGACCACCAGCGCCAGCAGAATCCAGAAGATGTAGCGGACCGCCTGGTTGGGCAGGCCGAGCGCGATGCTGGCGCCGAGGATCAGGGTCGCGGTCAGCGCCAGCCCCATGATGCCGGCATAGAGCGGGGTGAAGCCCTCGAACAGCATGAACACCAGCACCGCGAGCGGCAGCACCAGGTACCAGCGCGCGACCACCGCCCGCCAGGCGCTCGGCATCTCGGCGCGGTCCATGCCCTTGAGGCCGTGCTTGCCGGCTTCCAGATGCACCATCCAGAACGCGGAGGCGAAATAGAGCAGCGCCGGGATCACCGCGGCCCGCACCACCACCATGTAGTCGACGCCCAGCGTCTCGGCCATGATGAAGGCGACCGCGCCCATCACCGGCGGCATGATCTGGCCGCCCATCGAGGCGGTGGCCTCGACGCCGGCGGCGAAGGCGCGGCGATAGCCGAAGCGGATCATCAGCGGGATGGTGAACTGCCCCACCGTCACCACATTGGCGACGCCGGAGCCGGAGATCGTGCCCATCATGCCGGACGCCACCACCGCGACCTTGGCGGGCCCGCCGCGGGTGCCCCCGAACAGGCCGAGCGAGACGTCGGTGAAGAGCTGGATCATGCCGGCGCGTTCGAGGAACGAGCCGAACATGATGAACAGGAAGATGTAGGTCGCCGAGACGTAGATCGGCACGCCGTAGAATCCCTCGGTGCCGAACGACAGGTGGGTGATGATCTGGTCGAAGGCATAGCCGCGGTGGTTGAGCGGCGACGGCAGATACTGCCCGAACGCCCAATAGAGGATGCAGGCGCCGCACATCAGCGGCAGCGCCGGGCCCATCAGCCGCCGCGTGCCCTCGAAGATCAGGACCGCGAGCAGCGTGCCGACGACGAGGTCCATGGTGGTCGGATCGCCGTCGCGCAGGATCAGGGCTTCATAGAAGATCCATTGATACAGCCCGCACAGGAAGCCGGCCACGCCGATCAGCCAGGCCAGCGCCCGCGCCTTGTCGCTCCTGGCGGTGAAGTTGCCGATCAGGCCGAAGGTCATCAGCAGGATGAAGCCGACATGGATGCCGCGCACCACCTGGCTCGGCAGCACGTTCCAGGCGGCGATCGCGATCTGGAACACCGCGAACGCGATGCCGATCGCATAAGCGAGCAGCCCCCAGCGGCCGGGGCCGAAGCCTTCCGGAAAGCCATGCTCGAAGTTGCCGAGATCGACCTTGACCGGCGCGGCCGCGTCACCTTCCGGCAGTGCTGCTGCTTGCGACATCGTTCTTCGTCCCCAGTATGACGGCCCGCCTTGCGGACGTTTTCACCCGGCTCAGACGTGGATGGCCGGGACAAGCCCGGCCATGACGTTGGGAATATGCCGTTGAAGCGCGCTTACTTGATAAGGCCCTTTTCCTTGTAGTAGCGGATCGCGCCCGGATGCAGCGGCACCGGGCTGCCGGTCGCGGCCGTGTCCAGCTTGATGCCCTTCGCCGCCGCATGCGCGGTCTGCAACTCCGGCAGCGATTCGTAGATCAGCTTGGTCATCTTGTAGGCGAGATCGTCGGACACCGCCGTGCTGGTGACCAGGAAGTTGACCACGGCGGCGGTCGGCACGTCCTTGTCCTGGCCCTTGTAGGTATTGGCCGGGATCGTCGCGGCGACGAACGGCGGGCCGATCTTGTCGACGATCGCCTTCGGCACCGAGACGACGCTGATCTCGGTGGAATTGCTGAGGTCCTTGAGCGACGCGACGCCGAGGCCGGCCGACTGCAGCGTGGCCTGGAGCTGGCGGTTCTTCATCAGGTCGACCGATTCGGCGAACGGCAGGTACTCGACCTTGCCGAGGTCGCCGTAGCTCATGCCGGCCGCCTTCAGGATCGCGCGCGAGTTCAGCTCGGTGCCGGATTTCGGCGCGCCGACCGACAGGCTCTTGCCCTTGAGATCGGCCAGCGTCTTGATGCCGCTGTCGGCGGCGGCCACGATCTGGATGTAGTTGGGATAGATCGCGCCGATCGCGCGCAGCTTGCCGAGCTTCTTCTTGAAGCCGGCGTCCGCGTTGCCCTCCCACGCCGCTTTCAGGGAATCGCCGAGCGTGAAGGCGATCTCGCCGCGGCCCTGCTCCAGCAGGTTGAGGTTCTCGACCGACGCCTTGGTGGCCTGCACCTGGGTCTTCGCGTCGGGAATCTTGGCGGTGAAGATCTTCCCGATCGCCACGCCGAGCGGGTAGTAGACGCCGGACGTGCCGCCGGTCAGCACATTGATGAATTGCTCGGCATGAGCGGCGGGCCCCGAAACCAGCACCGCGGACACGGCGGCAACGGCAAGCAGCTTGGCCTTCATGGATGTCTCTCCCCCGTTTGTTAAATTAAGCCGGAAAGTGGACGGATCGACGGGCACGGTCAACCCTTGGTGATATCCGACATTGGGCCAAGTATCGGACCAAGTATCGGGCCAAGCGTCGGGCCAAGCGTCGGGCCAAGCGTCGGGCCAAGCGTCGGGCCAAGCATCGGACCAGGCATCGGACCAGGCATCGGAGCAGGCATCGAAGCCGGGATCGGAACGGGCGCCGCGCCGGCGGGGTCGATCCCGCCGCGGGGGGCCGGCGAATCACTCCCCCGATTCGACGCGCGCAACCACGTCCCCAGGCCACGCCGCCCGGCGTCGCGGCGACACGCAACGGCACGGTCTGTGGACAAGGGGTGCGGACCACGTGCCGGCGGATCCGGCCAAGCCCCTGATGCGCGGCCACTTCCGCCAGGTCGCATTTTAACGAATTGCGATTGCTTAACCTTAAGCCTCCGCCCGGCCGGCCCGCGCCGCCATTTCCTTAATTGCACCGCCCCGCCGTCACTAAGCTCCCCGGCACATCGGGGATCACAAGAATGGAACGCCTTGCGAAAGCAACGCGACCGGCCGCGTTCGGCCGGCGCAAACTGACGCCGCGCGCGTGCATCGCGGACAACAAGCGCCACATCCGGACCTTCCTGTCGGAGGCGCTGGAGGAACTCGGCTTCGTGACGTTCGAATGCGGCTCGCCGGCCGATCTCGGACGCTGCGCCGGAACCGAGATGCCGGACCTGGTGGTGCTGGGCCTGGCCTCGGACGGGATCGACGCCGGCGCCGCGCTCGACGCGCTGGCCGCCGGGCCGTTCGACGGCCGGATACTGCCGGTGGGCCTGGGCGGCTCGGTGCTGGCTACCGCGGTCTGCCAACTCGCCGGCGAGCTCGAACTGCCGCTATTGCCGATTCTCGCCACCCCCTTCGGCGCCGACACGCTGCGCCACAGCGTCGCCGCGCTGCTGCCCGCGGAGGCGCCGCCGAGCCCGGCGGTCGATGTCGCCGAGGCGCTGAAAGCCGGCTGGCTGGAGCTCTGGTATCAGCAGAAGGTCGACGCCCGCAGCCTGACGTCGCGCGGCGCCGAGGCGCTGATCCGGATGCGGCACCCGGCCTGGGGCGTGGTGCCGCCGGCACGCTTCATTCCCGACGAGAACGACCGCAGCTTCCGCGAATTGTCGGAATTCGTCATCGGCCGGGCGCTGGCCGACTGGCGCTATTTCATCGAGCGGCACGGCCCGGTCGATATCTCCATCAACCTGCCGATGGCGCTTCTGGAGGATCGCCACGTCGTCCGCGAGCTGTGCGCATCGATGCCGCAGCACCCCGCCTTCGGCGGCCTCGTGATCGAGCTCAAGAGCGCGGAGGTGATCGCCAACATCGACCTCGCGGTCGAGGTGGCGCGCGAAGTCCGCTTCCACAACATCGCCATCTCGCTCGACGATGTCGGCGCCGAATGGCCGGCGCTGATGGGGTGCGACCGCTTTCCCTTCGTCGAGCTCAAGGTGGACCGCCAGTTCGTCGCCGGCTGCGCCGACGACCGCCTCAAGCGGACGGTGTGCCGCGGCATCATCGCGCTCGCGGAAGGCTACGGCGCGCGCACCGTCGCCGAAGGCGTCGAGACCCGCGCCGACTTCCGGGCCGCGCACGACATGGGCTTCGATGTCGCGCAGGGCTATCTGTTCGGCAAGGCGATGTCGGCGAAGAAGTTCGTGCGTGCCGCGCTGGCCCGGCCGATCCTGGCGCCATGAAGCGGAGCGGACATGTCGGACGACGGATTGCCGGTGCGCCCGCCTCGCTCATGCCCCGGAATGACAACGGTTTGTTTCGGCGGCCCGCTGAAGAATGAACCGCCAGCGTGGCGGGACGGATTCATCACAAGCTCAGGTCGTCCCCGCGCAGGCAGGGATGCATAACCCCTGGCCTCGGTTGCTTGTCCCGGGCGGGCAGCAGGCGCCTTCCTTCATCATGCCGCTGCAGGGTCTGGATCCCCGCCTGCGCGGGTGCGACATCCTTTTTGTCGCTGACTTGTTCGCTGACATGACGCCTGCGTCTGTTTGCGCCTCACGCCACGCCGGCGCGCAGCAGGTCGTGCAGATGCACGATGCCGGTCGGCGTCCTGCCGTCGGTGACGATCAGTGCGGTGATCTTCGAGGCGTTGAGGATTTCCAGTGCCTCGCTGGCGAGCAGGTTGGCCGGGATCGTCTTCGGATTTTCCGTCATCACGTCGTCGACCCGCGCGGTCATCAGATCGGGCCGCATGTGCCGCCGCAGGTCGCCGTCGGTGACGATGCCGACGAGGTGGCCGTGAGCGTCGGTGATGCCGACACAGCCGAAACCCTTCGAGGTCATCTCCACCAGCGCGTCCGACATCTGTGTGCCGAGTGCCGCCAGCGGCAGCGCGTCGCCGGCATGCATCAGGTCGCGAACGTATTTCAGCATGGCGCCGAGCTTGCCGCCGGGATGCAGCACGCTGAAATCGGTCGAGGTGAAGCCGCGCCCCTCGAGCAGCGCGATCGCCAGTGCGTCGCCGAGCGCGAGCTGCATCAGCGACGAGGTGGTCGGCGCCAGGTTGTGCGGGCAGGCTTCCCGTGCCTTCGGCAGCACCAGCGCGACATCCGCCGCGGTGCCCAGCGTCGAGGCGCCGTCCGCGGTCATCGCGACCAGCGCGATGCGGAAGCGCTTGGCATAGGTGATGAGGTTCTTCATCTCCGGCTGCTCGCCGGACCATGAGATGGCAAGAATAACGTCGTCGGCGGTAATCATGCCGAGGTCGCCATGGCTGGCCTCGGCGGCATGGACGAAGAACGCCGGCGTGCCGGTGGAAGCGAAGGTGGCCGCGATCTTGCGGCCGATATGGCCGGACTTGCCGAGCCCGGTGATGATGAGGCGGCCCTTCGCGCTCCGGATCAGTTCGGCTGCGGCGGCGAAGGGCGCGCCGATCGGGCCCTGCAGCGCGGCGGCGAGCGCGTCGATGCCGCTGCCCTCGGTCTCGAGCGTGCGCAGCGCCGATTGCACGGCCGGGTCGGAGGGATGAGTCTTTGCGGCCCGCGATTTCGAGGTGGCCATGCGTCGTCCTGGTGCAATGAGGGAAAATCGGCCTTCCTCATACCATGGCTGCGGCTCCGAAAGCGACGGCCGGGGATAACGTCTTCCCCCGAAGCCCTGATGGTGGCTGCGCGACGGATGGAACCGCATCCTCTGTTTTTCAACTCCTCGTTAACCATGAATGTTTTAGGTTCGTTAACGACGCGGGCGGGTGCGGTCGCGGGCCGGGGCGGTGGCGGCCGGGTGCCGGCTTGCGCGGATTTTCTCGAGCC
>JAGRLZ010000157.1 GCA_020441545.1 Xanthobacteraceae bacterium
CAACTATCGCCACTTCATGGCCAAGGAAATCCACGAGCAACCCGAAGTCGTCGGCCATACGCTGGCGCGCTATGTCGATATGGCGACCGAGCGCGTCGGGATGCCGGCCGCGCTGCCGTTCGATTTCCGCGATGTCCAGCGCATCTCGATCACCGCCTGCGGCACCGCGAATTACGCCGGCTACATCGCCAAATACTGGTTCGAGCGTTTCTCCCGGCTGCCGGTCGAAATCGATATCGCCTCGGAATTCCGCTACCGCGAGGCCCCGCTGCGCAAGGGCGACCTGGTGATCGTCATTTCGCAGTCCGGCGAAACCGCCGACACGCTGGCGGCGCTGCGCTATGCCAAGGCGCAGGGCGCGCACACCCTCGCGGTGGTCAATGTCACCACCTCGACCATCGCGCGCGAGAGCGAGGTGGCGCTGCCGACGCTCGCCGGTCCCGAGATCGGCGTCGCCTCGACCAAGGCGTTCACCTGCCAGCTCATGGTGCTGGCGACGCTCGCGATCGCGGCCGGCAAGGCGCGCGGCGTGCTGAGCACGGAGGACGAGACGAAGCTGGTGCGCGGCCTGATCGAGGTTCCGCGCCTGATGACGGCGGCGCTCGCCTGCGAACCGCAGATCGAGCACCTTGCGCGCGACATCTCGAAATCGAGCGATGTGCTCTATCTCGGCCGCGGCACCAGCTATCCGCTGGCGCTCGAGGGCGCGCTCAAGCTCAAGGAGATTTCCTATATCCATGCCGAGGGCTATGCGGCGGGCGAACTGAAGCACGGCCCGATCGCGCTGATCGACGAGAACATGCCGGTGGTCGTGATCGCGCCTTACGACCGCGTGTTCGAGAAGACCGTCTCCAACATGCAGGAGGTGGCGGCGCGCGGCGGCAACATCATTCTCATGACGGACGCTCGCGGCGCCGCCGAGGCGACGGTGGACTCGCTGGTGACGGTCGTGCTGCCGGACATGGATGCGAGCTTCACGCCGCTGGTCTATTCGGTTCCGGTGCAGCTTTTGGCCTATCACACCGCCGTGGTGATGGGCACCGACGTCGACCAGCCGCGCAATCTGGCTAAATCCGTCACGGTCGAATAAGCAGGCGCTGCGACGATGCGCCCCGGCCGGGCGGCTGCCGCCGGCGCTGGATGGCATAAGTTCTGCTACGTTAAAATCTGCTACAGGATGCTGGTGCCGCCCGGCGGCAGGCCCTATCTGGACATTCGATGACCCGCAACAAACCATCGCTCAAGCCGACGACCGCAAGCCAGCCGCCGCCCGATGCGCCGCGCGGCATCATGGCGCGGCTGCGCAACTACTTCCTGACCGGCCTTATCGTCGCGGGCCCCGTGGCCATCACGTTCTATCTGACCTGGTGGTTCATCACCTGGGTCGACGGGCTGGTGCGTCCTTTCGTGCCGACCGACTATCGGCCCGAGACCTATCTGCCGTTCGGCATTCCGGGTTCCGGCCTTGTCGTCGCCGTGGTGGCGCTGACATTGCTCGGCTTCCTCACGGCGAACCTGATCGGCCGCACCCTGGTCGATCTCGGCGAGGCGCTGCTGGGGCGGATGCCCGTGGTCCGCGCGATCTATCGCGGGCTCAAGCAGGTGTTCGAGACGCTGTTCTCAGGCAACGGCTCGAGCTTCCGCAAGGTCGGGCTGGTCGAGTTTCCGGCACCGGGCATGTGGTCGATCGTGCTGATCTCGCAAGTGCCGGGCGAGGAAGTCGCGGCGAAGCTTCCCGGCCAGGAGGACTACATCTCGGTTTTCCTGCCGTGTGCGCCGAACCCCACCACCGGCTTTTTCTTCTATGTCCCGAAGAGCAAGATCATCGAGATCGAGATGAATGCGGAGGATGCCGCGACGCTCATCATGTCGGCGGGCGTGGTGCAGCCCGGCTCCGATCCGCAGCGCAAGGTCGCGGCGCTGGCGGAGGCCGCCAATGCCGCGCGGGTCGCCGATGGCGGGCCGTCGCATCCGGAAGCCGCCAAGGCGGACTGAGAAGACCGACTGACATCGCGTAGTCTGCGATTTGAGGTCAGCCCGCGCCGATCAGCGGGATCGCCTCGTCGCGCTCGAACAGGTAGAGCAGGCAGCGCAGCGCCGCGCCTTGCTCGCCTTCGAGCCTGGGATTGTCCCGCATGATGGTCAGCGCCTCGTCGCGCGCCTGCGCGATCAACTGGCCGTGGACCTCGGAACGCGCGATCCGGTAGCCGGGCAGGCCGCTCTGCCGGGTGCCGAGCACGTCGCCTTCGCCGCGCAGCCGCAAATCCTCCTCGGCAATGCGGAAGCCGTCGGTGGTTTCGCGGATGACCCGCAGCCGCGCCGCCGACATCTCGCCGAGCGGCTCGTGATAGAGCAGCAGGCAGGTCGAAGCCTCGGAGCCGCGGCCGATCCGCCCGCGCAACTGGTGAAGCTGGGCCAGGCCGAAGCGTTCGGCATTCTCGATCACCATGATGGTCGCCGCCGGCACATCGACGCCGACCTCGACCACCGTGGTGGCGACCAGCACGCGGATATCGGCGGCGGCGAACTGCGCCATCACGCGATCTTTCTCCGCGCCCTTCATCTGGCCGTGGACCAGTCCGACCTGATCGCCGAAGCGCCTGCGCAGGCTGTCGAAACGGCCCGTCGCGTCGGTGAGATGATCGACCGCCTCGGATTCCTCCACCAGCGGGCAGATCCAGTACACCAGCTTGCCGGCCCGGATCGCGCGCCCGACCGCGTCGATCACATCGCCGAGCCGGCCCGCCGGCACCGCGCGGGTGTCGATCGGCTGGCGGCCGGCGGGTTTCTCGCGAAGTTCGGAGATATCCATGTCGCCGAAATAGGTCAGCACCAGCGTGCGCGGGATCGGCGTCGCGCTCAGCACCAGCACGTCCACCGCATCGCCCTTCGAGGTCAGCGCCAGCCGCTCGCGCACGCCGAAGCGATGCTGTTCGTCGACGATGGCGAGAGCCAGTGCCTGGAAGACCACGTCGTCCTGGATCAGCGCGTGGGTGCCGACCAGGAGATCGAGTTCGCCGGCGGCAAGGCGCGCGAGGATGTCGCGGCGCTCCTTGCCTTTCTCGCGGCCGGTGAGGATGGCGACGCGCAGGCCGGCACGCTCGGCGAGCGGCGCGATGGTCTTGATGTGCTGGCGCGCAAGGATTTCCGTCGGCGCCATCAGCGCTGCCTGCCTGCCGGCCTCCGCCACCGTTGCTGCCGCAAGCAGCGCGACCACGGTCTTGCCGGAGCCGACGTCGCCCTGCAGCAGCCGCAACATGCGGAGCGGCTGCTGCAGGTCGTCCGCGATGGCGGCGGCGGCGGCGCGCTGCGACGGCGTCAGCGCATAGGGCAGCGCATCGATGATCCGGTTGCGCAAGTGCCCGTCGCCGGCGTGCCGCGCACCGGCAGGGCGCCGAAGCCGGGCGCGCACCAGCGCCAGCGCCAGTTGCCCGGCCAGCAATTCGTCATAGGCGAGCCGCGACCAGAATGGACCGTCGGGCAGGATGTCGGTCGGCTCCAGCGGCGCATGAAGCCGGCCGATGGCTTCGGCGAGCGACGGGAATCCGCAGCGGTGCAGGACGTCGGCGCCGATCCATTCCGGCAGTTGGGGAAGTTTTTGCAGGGCCTGCGTCACGGCGCGGCGCAGCGCGCCCAGCATCAGCCCCTCGGTCAGCGGATAGACCGGCTCGATGCCGGGCAGGTTGGCAAGACCTGCTTCATCGACCACGCGGTCCGGATGCACCATTTGCAGCGTGCCGTCGAACATCTGCACCGTGCCGGAAATGTAGCGCCTGGCGCCGACCGGCAGCAGCTTCTCGATATGGTCGCTCCTGGCCCGGAAGTAGGTCAGCACGATGTCGCCGGTGTCGTCGCCGGCATGGACCAGATAGGGCGCGCGCGAGCGGCCCGGCGGCGACGGCCGGTGACGATCGATGGTCACGGCCAGCGTGACGACCGTGCCCGGCACCGCGTCGCGGATTTTCGGGCGGGCGCGGCGGTCGATCACGCCGGTCGGCAAATGCAGCAGCAGATCGACCAGGCGCGGCGTGTCGCTGCGGTCGAGCAGGTACCGCAACAGCTTGTCCTGCTTCGGGCCGACGCCCGACAGCGTCGTCACCGGCGTGAACAGGGGATTGAGGATAGCCGGGCGCATCACGTCTTTCGTCGA
Source organism: Xanthobacteraceae bacterium (assembly GCA_020441545.1). GTDB lineage: Bacteria > Pseudomonadota > Alphaproteobacteria > Rhizobiales > Xanthobacteraceae > 62-47. The sequence continues at coordinate 4,151 of JAGRLZ010000157.1, forward strand.
TCTCGCGCTTCGCACGATGCGTCATGCGCGGACGGGTTTTTGACCGGGGGCGACATCCATTGACCGTCGACGTGTGAAGTCCGCCCCTACAGTCATGTCTGTCATAACTTGACTCACGGTCCAGGTCGAACCGCCGGGACCGTGCGATGGAGCGGGCGGGAGCGGGGTCTCCGGTCCGGACCGCGATCGGCGTCGGGCCGCGGCCGCGGATATCGTTGCGCCATGCATCCGGGACGCGCGGTCGTGGCGCAAGCTCAGGGCGCGCGGCCTGGCGGGCGGCAGGCTTCGAGAATCACGAACGCCGCGGCAAAGCGAGCGTCATGCGTGATCGAGAGATGGACCGTGGCATCGCCCTCGCGTTCCGCAAGATGCTTTAGCTGGACCAGCGCTTCCCCGGAGATCGTCGCGACAGGGAGGCCCTCCGGGGAGGCGAGAACCTCGACGTCCGTCCAGGACATGCGTTCGGCGATTCCGGTTCCAAGCGCCTTGACGAAGGCTTCCTTCGCCGCGAAGCGCCCCGCATAGAACAGGGGCTGGTCCGGTTGGCGTCGTGCGAGATCCTGCTCCGCCCGGGTGAATGTCTGGTCGAGCAGGCGGGGTCCGTATCGCTGGATCAGTCCGGCCATGCGTGCGACGTCGCAGAGGTCGTTGCCGATGCCGAGGATGTTCAACGCGCGGGCCTTGACGACGGTGGCGGTCAAGTCCGGCTATCACGGGTATCATGCTGTGACAATGCCCGGGCGGCGGACCTGTTTTCCGGACGGATGCGCATCGAGCGGAATTGCGGCATCGCTTCAGGAGCGTGAACGGTGCAAGAGCACCGCAGGGATTGTTCGCGATGCAGCATGAATAATTGCGGTCCGAGGCAGGAATTATCGTGTCGTTAGAATCGACGATGGTTGGTTTCCGTGCAAAGATCGCGCCCGTCAGCAAGAAGCAAAATGTACCGGGCACGCGATCCTCCGGTCCATAAAATTCAAATCATCGAGGACTGAGGGAGGCCAACGATAATGAGCCGGGCTATTGGCTATGCGGCGCAGAGCGCCGAAACGCCACTCGCGACCTTCCATTTCGAGCGGCGCGACCTGCGCCCTGATGATGTCGCGATCGACATTCTCTACTGCGGCGTTTGCCATTCCGACCTGCATCAGGTCCGCAATGATTGGAACAATACGATTTATCCGTCCCTGCCGGGACACGAGATCGTTGGGTGCGTGACCGCGGTCGGTTCGGATGTCACGAAGTTCAAGGTCGGCGACATGGCGGCGGTCGGCTGCATCGTCGACAGTTGCATGAAATGCGAGCCGTGCTGCGAGGGACAGGAGCAGTATTGTTCCCACCTCCCGACCATGACCTACAACGGCAAGGACCGGCGGGACGACTCGCCCACCTATGGCGGCTATTCGGACCATGTCGTCGTTCGCGACCTTTTCGTGCTGAAGCTGCCGGATGGGCTCGATCCGGAACGCGCGGCGCCGCTGCTGTGCGCCGGTATCACGACATGGTCGCCGCTGCGCCGCTGGCGGGTCGGTCCGGGCAGCCGCGTGGCGGTCGCGGGCCTCGGCGGCCTCGGCCACATGGGCGTGAAGCTGGCGGCGGGGCTCGGCGCCGAGGTGACCGTCCTGACGACATCGCCATCCAAGGAAAAGGACGCGCTTGCGCTTGGCGCCCACAAGGTTCTCATCACCAAGGACAGGCCGGCGATGAAACAGGCCGCCCGGTCTTTCGACCTGGTGCTGGACACGATTCCGGTTGCTCACGATGTCCAGCCCTACATGCATCTGCTGAAGGTTCATGGCGTGCATGTGATCGTCGGTGCCATTGAACCTCTGCCATCGGTTCACAGCATGCTGCTGGTAGCCTGGCAGCGATCGTTGGCGGGATCCATGATCGGCGGCATTGCCGAGACGCAGGAGTTGCTTGACTTCTGCGCCGCCAAGAACATCCTGCCTGAAACCGAAACAATCGCGATCCAGGACATCAATCATGCGTTCGAGCGGATGGAGCGATCCGATGTCAAATATCGATTTGTGATCGACATGGCCTCGCTGAAGCAAGAGCTTTCGGCGGAAGCCGCCGCCACGGCGTAGCGTAGCGGCGTCCCGGCCTCGGTCGCGGGGCCGGGATCGGTTGCATAAGGAAATGGTGTCCAACGACAAGTCTGTTCTTGCGGGAGGGAAATGCAAAATGACACAAGAACCAAGGAAGCTGCCGCGGTTTGCCGGCAAAGTGATCGAGATGATGAAGACCGACCCGCAACTGCAGGCGCTGATGCCGAAGCGGGAGGTCTACCAGGCGCTGATGGATCCGAAGCTGTCCTACTGGCAGGTCATTGATGCGGCGCTCTCGGGCTATGCCCAGCGCCCGGCGCTCGGCAAGCGGGCATACAATATCGTCGTCGATCCCGAGACCGGCCGCCGCCAGCGCGGATACCTGCCGGAATTCAGCACCATTACCTATTACGAGCTGCAGAACCGCATCAAGGGCCTGGCCAATACCTGGCGGCATCACGAGCAGCATCGCGTCGCGCCGGGCGAATTCGTCTGCATCCTCGGCTTTACCAGCAGGGCCTTTACGATCGTGGATCTGGCCTGCGCCTATGCGGAGGCCATCAGCGTTCCGTTGCAGAGCACGCTCGCCGGCGCCGATCTCGACGGCATTTTCGCGGATACCGCGCCGACCGCGGTGGCCGCGGTCGCCGACGATCTTGTGCTGGCGGCGCGACTCGCCGGCACCCACAAATCGATCCGCAGCATCATTGCGCTCGACTATGACGAACGTGTCGACAGCGACCGCGAGAAGTTCGAAGCGGCGCAAACCGAACTGGAGCAGAAGCGCTCCAAGGCAAAACTCGCCACGCTCGCCGATCTGGTCGCATATGGCGCATTCAAGCCGTTCGAGCCGCTGCCGCCGAATCCCGAAGGACGCGAGCGGATGGCGGTGCTGCTCCATTCTTCGGGCAGCACCGGAAAGCCGAAGGGTGCGATCCTGCCCGAGCGCATGTGTATCTCGGGCTGGGATCCCGGCTTCCTGGCGCCGGTCGTCCGGGTGTGCTTCGCGCCGCTCAACCATCTGGTCGGGCGGAACCAGGTCTTCTCCACCCTGGCGCGTGGCGGCACCGGCTATTTTACCACCCAACCGGATCTGTCCCTCCTGTACGAGGACATCAGGCTGGTTCGACCCACCGAAATGCTCACCTTCCCCCGTGCGCTCGAAATGATCCATCGCCACTATCTGGGTGAGGTGGTCCGGCGCAGAAGCGCCACCGGCGCCGACGTCAAGGAGATCGGCCCGCAGGTCAAGGCGGAGATGCGCACCACCTATCTGGGCGACCGCATCGCGCACATGATCGTCGGCTCCGCTCCCACCACGCCGGAGATCAGGGAATTCATCAAGGATTGCTTCCAGGTGCCGCTCGTCGACGGATACGGATCCACCGAGACCGGCGGAAACGTGACCCTGCGCGACCGCATCCTGCGGCCGCCCATCATCGACTACAAGCTGCGCGACGTTCCCGAGCTTGGCTACTACACCACCGACAAGCCCTATCCGCGCGGCGAGCTTTGCATCAAGACCGAGCTTGCTTCGCCGGGATATTTCAAGCGTCCCGAAGCGACGGCCGGAATGATCGATGAGGACGGCTACATCCTGACCGGCGACATCATGGAGGAGCGCGGTCCGGACCATGTCGTCTATATCGACCGGCGGAACGACGTCCTCAAACTGTCGCAGGGCGAATATGTCGCGATCGGCGCGCTCGGCAATGCGTTCGAGAACGGCTCGCGCGTCATCCATCAGATGTACGCCTACGGCAATTCGGCCCGCTCGTATGTGCTGGCGGTGATCGTCCCCAACATGAACGTGGTGCAGAACCGGCTCGGCGCGAATCCGACCGAAGCGCAGATCAGGTCGCTGATCCGCAACGAGATGAAGGCCGTGGCGCAGGCCGAGCAGCTCAAGTCGTTCGAAGTGCCGCGCGACTTCATTCTCGAATTCGAAGCGTTCACCCATGAGAACGGTCTGCTGTCGAGCGTTCACAAGCGCCTGCGCCCCGCGCTCAAGGGCAAGTATGGCGAGCGGCTCGAGGCGCTCTATGCCGACCTCGAGCGCAAGCAGAACGACGAACTCATGGCTCTGCAGGATCGCAACAGCAAGCTGACCGTTCTCGAAAAGGTCGGCAAGGCGCTCGAGGCGATGCTGGGCGTCGAGGACGTCGATGTCACGCAGCCTTTGAGCTTTATCGATCTGGGCGGCGATTCGCTCGGGGCTACCGCCTTTTCGGCGCTGCTCCACGAGATTTTCGGCGTGACATTGCCCGTCAATACGATCCTCAGCCCGGCCGGCAATGCGATGAAGTGGGCGAAGGCCATCGAGAATGCGCTCAACGCGGACGGAAAGGCACAACCGACCTTCGCCAGCGTGCATGGAAAGGATGCGACCCAGATCAGCGCGTCCGATCTCGATCTTCCTGCCTTCATCGATGCGGCGACGCTCGAGAATGCGCCGCTCGACCCGCCGGCCGAGGTGTCGCGCACGGTGCTCCTGACCGGCGCGACCGGGTTCCTCGGCCGTTTCCTGTGCCTGGAATGGCTGGAGCGGCTCGCCCCGATCGACGGCAAGCTGATCTGCATGGTCCGCGCCGCAAACCAGGAAGCGGCCCGTGGCCGGCTCGAAACGATGTTCGGTGCCAGCGACCCGGCGCTCAACGAGCGTTTCAAGACGCTCGCGGGCAAGCACCTGGAGGTGGTTGTCGGTGATTGCGCCGATCCGGGCCTGGGCCTCGAGCCCGCGGAGTTCGCGCGTCTCGCCGCCGACGTCGATCACATCGTTCATCCGGCCGCGCTGGTGAACCATGTGCTCAGCTACGAGAGCCTGTTCGGTGCCAACGTGGTCGGTACGGCCGAACTCGTGCGGCTCGCGCTGACGACCCGGCAGAAGGGCATCGACTTCATCTCGTCGGTCGCCACCACCCATCTGCTCGAGCAGAACGCGGGCAACGACGAAGACACCCCGTTGCGGCCCAAGATCACGCTCAGCACCCGTTATGCATCGGGCTACGGCGCGAGCAAATGGGCAGGCGAGCAGGTGCTGCATCATGCTTTCCGGCGGTTCGGCCTGCCGGTGAACATCTTCCGTGGCGACATGATGCTGGCCAACCGGCGTTATCACGGGCAGATCAATCTGCCCGACGTGTTCACGCGCCTTCTCTACAGCGTCGTGACGACGGGCATCGCGCCAAAATCGTTCTATCAGCTCGCGGAGGATGGCAGCCGGCAGAGCGCGCATTACGACGGGTTGCCGGTCGATTTTATCGCCTCGGCCGTTGTCGGCATCTGTGCTCAGCCGCATCAGGGGATACGGACGTTCCATGTCCTCAACCATCATCTCGACGACGGCATGTCGCTCGACCAGTTCGTCGACTGGATCGAGGAGGCCGGCTACTCGGTGAAGCGGATTCCCAGCCACAGCGAGTGGTTCCGCCAGTTCGAGGCGAGGTTGCGTGCGTTGCCGGAAGACAAGCGCCAGCGGTCGTCCATCAACGTCCTTGCGTCGCTGAGCAGGCCGTATCCGGCGCACGAGCGCATGTTTGGAAGCAAGCATTTCCAGGCTGAAGTGCGCAAGCTTTCGTGCGGGCCCGAGGTGCCGCATCTCGATCAGGCGTTCATCCTCAAATGCCTGGACGACTTGCGCCGGCTCGGTCTCATTTCCGAGCCCGCGGGGCAGATCACGGTCGCCGCCGAATAATCGGCATCCCCCGGCGGCGGCTTTCGCCGCCGCTCCGGGGGCTGCAAATGAGGACTGGCATTCCGGTGCGCGCATGGCCTGCGCGCACCTTTTTTTGTGCGTGCCCGGGACGCCGGCGGGACGCGGAGTTTCCAAACAGACCCTTGGGACCAAAGGCGAGCGGAAGCGAAGCCGTTCTTGGGAGCCAAGGCGAGCGGAAGCGAAGCCGTTCTTGGGAGCCAAGGCGAGCGAGAGCGACGCCGTTCTTGGGGGCCAAGGCGAGCGAGAGCGACGCCGCTCCTCGAACCAAAGGCGGAGCCGAAGCGATAATTCGGAACAGCCGAGGGCTGACATTACGCCCGCGCGGGTCTATATCAGCCGCGCCCGGCACGTCCGGGCTTTCTGTGTTGGGAAAGGCCGGACGATGACAGGTACGACACGGTCGAGCCACGGGCTCGACGATCGCCGCAAGCGGCTGCTCTATCGCTGCTGGCACCGCGGCACCCGCGAGATGGACCTGATCCTCGGCCGCTTCGCGGACGCCCATATCGATCGGCTTTCGGACGCCGAGCTTGCGGAATTCGAACGGCTGATCGAGGCGCATGACCACGATCTCTATCCCGCGTTCGCCGACAGCGTGCCGCCGTTGCCGGAGTTCGCGGGTGCGATGTTCGAGCGCATCAAGTCGTTTCGCGTCTCGGACCCTGACCTATGAAGACCGCGCTTCGATCGCCCGCCGACAGGCTGGCGCCGGGCCGTGCGTTGACGCTCGCCAATGTGGCGGAGGGCGCGGAAGGGCTGGTGGTCGCGGACCTTGCCCGCGCCATCGCCGCGCGGCCGAAGGCGCCGGCGGTCAGTCTTGCCGTGATCTGCCGCGACGGGCCGCGCATGTCGCAGCTGGCGCGCTCGCTGGAATTCTTCGCCCCCGACCTGGAGGTGATGCAGTTTCCGGCCTGGGACTGCCAGCCTTACGACCGGGTGTCGCCGCATGGCGGCGTCGTCGCGCAACGGGTCACGACGCTGGCGCGGCTGTCGCGCCTTGCCGGCAGCGACAAGCCGCTGATCGTTCTGACGACCGTGAATGCCGTCGTGCAGCGGGTGCCGGCGCGCCAGACCATGGCGGCGCAGGCGCTGTCGGTGGCGCCCGGCAATGTCGTGCCGATGGAGTCCGTCGTCGCCTGGCTGGCGCACAACGGCTACAACCGCACCTCGACCGTGCGCGAGCCGGGCGAATATGCGGTGCGCGGCGGCATCCTCGATCTGTTTCCGGCCGGTCTCGACCAGCCGGTGCGTTTCGATTTCTTTGGCGACGCGCTGGAGTCGATCCGCAGCTTCGATGCCGAGACCCAGCGCACATTGCTGACGATGCGTGGCCTCGATCTCGTGCCGGTCTCCGAATTCCAGCTCATCACCGAAACCATCCGCCGCTTCCGCATGGGATATGTCGCCGAATTCGGCGCGCCGGAGCGCGACGATCCGCTCTACGAGGCGGTGAGCGAAGGCCGCCGCCATCCCGGCATGGAGCACTGGCTGCCGCTGTTTCACGACCGCCTCGAGACGGTGTTCGACTATCTGGGCGACGCGCCGGTCGCTATCGAGCCGCAGGGCGAGGACGCCGCGCGCGAGCGTTTCCAGCAGATCGAGGACTACTATCAGGCCCGCCGCGAGGCGCTGGAGCATCCCGGCGGCGGCGTGGTCTACAAGCCGCTGCCGCCCGATCGGCTTTACCTGACGGAGGCCGAATTCAAGGACCGGCTGTCGGATGTTGCGCTGGCGCGGCTGACCCCGTTCGCGGTGCCGGACGGCGAGGCCGTCGTCGATGTCGGCGCCCGCCAGGGGCGCAACTTCGCGCCCGAGCGGACCGACGGTTCGGTCAACGTGTTCGAGTCGGTCGTGGCGCATGTGCAAGGGTTGCAGGCCGCGCGCAGGAAGGTGGTGGTGGCGCTGTGGAGCGAAGGCTCGCGCGAGCGCATGGCCAGCATGCTGACCGATCACAAGCTTCACAATCTCACCAACGTGAATACGTGGCGGATGGTGCAGGCGATGCCGCGCAACGAGACCATGCTCGCGGTCGTCGGCATGGAGTCCGGGTTCGAGACCGACGCTTTTGCCGTGCTGACCGAGCAGGATATCCTCGGCGATCGCCTGGTGCGGCCGCGCAAGGCCAGCCGCAAGCTCGAAAACTTCATCTCGGAGGTCACGAGCCTGGCGACCGGCGACATCGTCGTCCATGTCGAGCACGGTATCGGCCGCTTCGTCGGCTTGCAGACCATCGATGTCGCGGGCGCGCCGCACGACTGTCTCGAGTTGCGCTACGCCAACGAGACCAAGCTCTTCCTGCCGGTCGAGAATATCGAGCTGCTGTCGCGCTACGGCTCCGATCATGCGCATGTCGAACTCGACAAGCTCGGCGGCTCGGGGTGGCAGGCGCGCAAGGCGAAGCTGAAGAACCGGATTCGCGAGATCGCCGGCGAACTCATCAAGATCGCGGCCGAGCGGCATCTGCACGAAGCGCCGAAGCTGCCGATACAGCCGGGTGTTTACGACGAATTCTGCGCGCGCTTTCCCTACGAGGAAACCGAGGATCAGCTCACCGCGATCAACGCGACGCTGCACGACCTCGAGAGCGGCAAGCCGATGGATCGCCTGATCTGCGGCGATGTCGGCTTCGGCAAGACCGAGGTGGCGCTGCGCGCGGCCTTTGCGGTGGCGATGCAGGGCAAGCAGGTCGCGGTGGTGGTGCCGACCACGCTGCTGGCGCGCCAGCATGCGAAAAATTTCACCGAGCGCTTCCGCGGCTTTCCGGTGAATGTCGCACAGGCGTCGCGGCTGGTCTCGTCGAAGGAATTGAACCAGACCAAAAAAGGTCTGGCGGATGGCTCGGTCGATATCGTCGTCGGCACCCACGCGCTGCTCGGCAAGTCGATCAAGTTCAAGGACCTCGGCCTGCTGATCGTGGACGAGGAGCAGCATTTCGGCGTCTCGCACAAGGAGCGGCTGAAGCAGCTCCGCGCCGAGGTCCATGTGTTGACCCTGAGCGCGACGCCGATCCCGCGCACGCTGCAACTGGCACTGACGGGCGTGCGCGACCTGTCGATCATCGCATCGCCCCCGGTCGATCGCCTCGCGGTGCGCACCTTCGTGGCGCCGCACGACCCGCTGATGATCTGCGAGGCGCTGCTGCGCGAGCGCTATCGCGGCGGCCAGGCGTTCTATGTCTGCCCGCGCATCGACGATCTCGCCGAGGTGAAGGATTTCCTCGACAA
>JAGRLZ010000158.1 GCA_020441545.1 Xanthobacteraceae bacterium
ACATCGCGATGCGCCGCGCCGACTTGTCCGAGGTCGCGCCCTCGACCGTGATCTCGACCAGCTTGCGGGCGCCTTCGCCGTCGCGCGCCACCTGTTCCGCCAGATCGGCGAGCACGCCGTGGAACGCCTTGGCGAAGGCTTTCAGGCGCGGATCGCCGGCGCGCGAAATTTTCGGCGCGTCCCTGGCGGCGCCGGTCGCGAAGGCGAGCAGGGTGTCGGAGGTCGAGGTGTCGCCGTCGATGGTCACGGCGTTGAAGGTGTCGGCGACGCCGGTTTTCAAAAGCGATTGCAGCACGGATGCCGACAGCGGCGCGTCGGTGAAGACGAAGGACAGCATGGTCGCCATGTCGGGCGCGATCATGCCGGCGCCCTTGGCCATGCCGTTGATGGTTACTTTCGCCTTGCCGAGCTTCACGGTCGCGGTCGCGACCTTGAAGAAGGTGTCGGTGGTCATGATGGCCTTCGCGGCGTCGTGCCAGCGGCCGGGCTCGGCCGCCCGGGCCAGCCTGCCCAGCACGCCGTCGAACTTGGTGGCGTCGAGCGGCTCGCCGATCACGCCGGTGGAGGCGAGGAAGATCTCGTCGGTCCTGCAGCCGACAGCCTTCGCCGCGATCTTCGCGGTCAGCGCGGTGGCGGCGCGGCCGGTCCTGCCGGTGAAGGCGTTGGCGTTGCCGGAATTGACCACCAGCGCGCGCGCCAGACCTTTCCTGGAAGATGGCCCGCCCTTCAGCCTGTCGCGGCACCATTCCACCGGCGCCGACGGGCACTTCGACCGGGTGAAGACGCCGGCGACCGTGGTGCCGGGATCGAGCAGCGCCAGCAGCACGTCGATGCGTCCCTTGTAGCGGATGCCGGCGGCGGCGGCGGCGAGGCGGACCCCGCCGAGCGGCGGCAGCTCGGGAACGTGTTTCGGGGCGAGGGGGGAAATTGAGCTGGACATAAAGATTTCCGTCATTGCCGGACTTGATCCGGCAATCCATCAATGAAGATGGATGCGCGGGTCAAGCCCGCGCATGACAAAAGCCGCGATTTACTTCTTCGCGGGCGCGGCGTCCTTCGCGGCAGGCGTCGCCGGTGCCGGGGTCGCCGGCGCGGCCGGCTGGTCGAGCCGCTCGACCTTGGCGGCCTCGCGCAGCTTGGCGACGTAGTCGGCCTGGGCCTTGCGGGTCACGTATTGCTCGATCTGCGGCTTGACCTTGTCGAATTCCGGCGGCTTGCGGTTGCGCTTTTCCTCGACCTTGATGATGTGCCAGCCGAACTGGGTCTTCACGGGGTCGGAAATCCTGCCCGGCTCCAGCGCGAAGGCGACCTTGGAGAATTCCGGCACCATCTGCTCCTTGGTGAAGAAGCCGAGGTCGCCGCCGTCGGAGGCGCCCGGATCCTTCGACTTCTCCTTGGCGAGCTTGGCGAAGTCGGCGCCCTTGTCGAGTTCGGCCTTGACCGCCTTGGCTTCCTCCTCGGTCGCCACCAGGATGTGGCGGGCGTGGACCTCCTGCTCGTCCGCAATCTTCTTGGCGGCGTCGTCATAGACCTTCTTCATCGCCGCATCGGTCAGCGCGGCCTTGCCTTCGGCGGCCAGCAGGTTGTCCATCAGCAGGCGGTCGCGGGCGAAGGCGAGCTTGCGCTTGAAGTCGGCCTGGTCGGCGATCTTCTTCTGCTCGGCCGCCCTGGCGACGATCTTCATGTCGATCAGGAACGACAGCACGTTGGCCTTGCGGGTCGCCGGGTTCATCTGGGCCAGGCTGGGGCCGAGTTCTTCCTCGGCCAGGGTGACATCGCTCTGGCGTATTTCGGCACCGTTGACCTTGGCCAGCACCGGGTTGTCGTCGGCGCGAACCGGCGCCGCCGCCAGCAGGACCGTCACGAGGCAGCCGGCCGCCGCCAGCGCGAGGCCGGGACGCGAGACGGGTTTGAGGGCGCGCAAAGTCGCAGTCATGGAAAATCCTTACATCTGCCGGAGGAGGGCTTCGAAGCGGCGGGGACACTCGCTCAATCAAGCCGCATTGGCAACGCGAAAACTCTGTCAAAATCATGAATTCGCCGACAGGTTGGGGCCGCTTCCGCAGGTCGTGATCCGCAGCCCCCGAGCCGGCGGCAAGTGGCGCGGGCGCGTCGAATCGGCGGCGGCCGGCCGCCGTTGACATCGGTGGGACCGGGCCATATCTCTCGCTTGCGCGCCACCCGCGGCAGCACGCGCGGACGCTTGCCTTGGTTGCCGTTGTCGGGTGCCTGGCTGCCAGGTGTTTGGTTGCCGGGCGCCGGCCGCTAAGTGATTGGCCGTTCAGCGTTGATTTTCCGCGTTGATTTGCCAGTGATTCCTTTGCGCGCGTGGCGGTGGCGGCGTCACGGCGAGTTGATGGCGTCCGGCCCGATCGCGGGTTGAATCGCGCCGTCGATGAACCGCAATTTGAACCGCACGAAGTTGGACGGCACCAAGGTTGTGAACCCCGAAGGCTCCCAGGAAGGCTCCCAGGCTGGTTTCTGGCAGATTTGCCGTCCGACCGCATGAACAGGAATTTGGTATGATTGGCGCGCTCGCCCGCAAGTTGTTCGGTTCGGCCAATGATCGGCGGCTCAAGGGCTACCAGTCCCGCGTCGCGGCCATCAATGCGCTGGAGCCCGAACTCGCGGCGCTCTCCGACGAGGCGCTGAAGGCCCGCACCGACGCGTTCCGCCAGCAGCTTGCCGACGGCAAGAGCCTCGACGACCTCCTGGTTCCCGCCTTCGCCACCGTGCGCGAAGCCGCCAAGCGCGTGCTTGGCCAGCGTCATTTCGACGTCCAGCTGATCGGCGGCATGGTGCTGCACGAGGGCGACATCGCCGAAATGAAGACCGGCGAAGGCAAGACCCTGGTGGCGACGCTCGCGGTCTACCTCAACGCGCTCGCCGGCAAGGGCGTCCACGTCGTGACCGTCAACGACTACCTCGCCAAGCGCGACTCCGGCTGGATGGGGCAGATCTACGGCTTCCTCGGCCTCACCACCGGCGTCATCGTCCACGGCCTCGACGACAACGAGCGCCAGGCCGCCTATGCCTGCGACATCACCTACGGCACCAACAACGAATACGGCTTCGACTACCTGCGCGACAACATGAAGTACCGCCTCGAGGACATGGTCCAGCGCGGGCACTTCTTCGCCATCGTCGACGAGGTCGACTCGATCCTGATCGACGAGGCGCGCACCCCGCTCATCATTTCCGGACCGCTGGACGATCGCTCGGACTTCTACAACACCATCGACACCTTCATGCCGCATCTGGAGAAGACCGCGGATTACGAGGTCGACGAGAAGCAGCGCACGGTGGCGCTGACCGAAGCCGGCATGGAGAAGATCGAGACGCTGCTGCGCGACGCCGGCCAGCTCAAGGGCGAGTCGCTCTACGACGTCGAGAACGTCTCGGTGGTGCACCACGTCAACCAGGCGCTGCGGGCGCATTCGCTGTTCACGCGCGACAAGGACTACATCGTCCGCGACGACGAGGTCGTCATCATCGACGAGTTCACCGGCCGCATGATGCCGGGCCGCCGCTATTCCGAGGGCCTGCACCAGGCGCTGGAGGCCAAGGAGCACGTGACGGTCCAGCCCGAGAACCAGACGCTGGCCTCGATCACCTTCCAGAACTACTTCCGGATGTATGACAAGCTCGCCGGCATGACCGGCACCGCGGCGACCGAGGCGGACGAGCTGTTCGACATCTACAAGCTCGAAGTCATCGAGATTCCGACCAACCTGCCGATCGCGCGCCTCGACGAGGACGACGAGGTCTATCGCACCCAGGACGAGAAATACGCGGCGATCCTCGCCGAGATCGAACGCGCCAATGCGCGGATGCAGCCGGTGCTGGTCGGCACCGCCTCGATCGAGAAGTCGGAACTGCTCGGCGAATATCTCGGCAAGAACGGCTACAAGCAGATCGACTTCGGCAACCCGAAGGCGCTGGAAAAGCTCTATGCCGCCGCCCGCGCGGGCAAGCCGGCGAAGCTGTTCGCGGTGCTGAACGCGCGGTTCCACGAGCAGGAAGCCTATATCGTCGCGGAAGCCGGCATTCCGGGCGCGATCACCATCGCGACCAACATGGCCGGCCGCGGCACCGACATCAAGCTCGGCGGTTCGCTCGAGATGCGCGCGGCGGTGGAGACCGCCGGCATCGACGACGAGGCGGCGAAGGACGCCAGGATCGCCGAAATCAAGGCCGACATCGAGCGCTTCCGCGAGATGGTGCTGAACGCCAGCGAGGAGGTCGAACTCGAGCCGGCCAAGGGGTCGAAGCCGGCCAGGACCGTCACCAGGCCGGGCGGCCTCTACATCATCGGCTCGGAACGCCACGAATCGCGGCGCATCGACAACCAGTTGCGCGGCCGCTCCGGCCGCCAGGGCGACCCCGGCCGCTCGAAATTCTTCCTCGCGCTGGATGACGACCTGATGCGCATCTTCGGGTCCGACCGGCTCGACAGTATGCTGACGCGGCTCGGCCTCAAGGAAGGCGAGGCGATCATCCATCCGTGGATCAACAAGGCGCTGGAAAAGGCGCAGCAGAAGGTCGAGGCGCGCAACTTCGACATCCGCAAGAACCTGTTGAAATACGACGACGTGCAGAACGACCAGCGCAAGGTGATCTTCGAGCAGCGCGTCGATCTGATGCAGAACGAGAGCGTCGCCGAGACGGTGGCGGACATGCGCCACGCCTATATCGAGGACGTGGTGGCCAAGCATGTTCCCGAACATGCCTATGCCGAGCAGTGGGACGTCGCCGGCCTCAAGGAGGAGCTGGAGCGCGTACTCGGGCTCGACCTGCCGGTCGACGAATGGGCCAAGGAAGAAGGCATCGCCGACGAGGAGATCCTGTCGCGCGTCGAGCAGCGTGTCGACGAGCACATGGCGGCCAAGGCGGCGCAGTGGGGCGCCGACGTGATGCGCTACGTCGAAAAGACCATCCTGCTGCAGACGCTCGACCATCTGTGGCGCGAGCACCTGGTGATGCTCGACCATCTGCGCCAGGTCATCGGCTTGCGCGGCTACGGCCAGCGCGATCCGCTGCAGGAATACAAGTCGGAGGCGTTCAGCCTGTTCGAGGGCCTGATCTCGCATATGCGCGAGGCGGTGACGGCGCAGCTGATGCGCGTCGAAATCGTGCCGCCGCCGGAGGAGGAGCAGATGCTGCCGATGATGGAGGCGCACAAGCTCGATCCCAATACCGGCGAGGACGAGATGGCGTTCGCCAACGTGTCGCTGGCGCCGGCCGCGACGGCCGACAAGGCCGCGCGCGATCCCGGCAATCCGGCGAGCTGGGGCAAGGTCGGCCGCAACGAGGAGTGCCCCTGCGGCTCCGGCAAGAAGTACAAGCACTGCCACGGCCGCTTCGCCTGACGGGCCTCTTTGCACCGACGTGCATCACGGAAGCCGTCATGCTCCGCCCAGAGCGTTTTCGAGCGAAGCGGGTGCCGGTTCGCGTCAAGAAAACGCGTTAAAACAAGGATGTAGAGACCCGTTCCGATAGAATCGGAACGGAAATGGCCCTGGGCGGAGTATCCAGTACCCACTCTCGGCTCAATTGTCCCTTGCATCCGCCTCGAATACTGGATCGTCCGCCTTCGCGGGCGATGACGCTGCATTTTCCGTTAAGACTCTTAGGCTCTCCCCTCAAGAATTGAAGCGTCGTTACTTCCGCTTCACCGCGCGGAACGTGGCGTTGGCGCGCGCGATGATGTCGTTGTCGGCGGTGACGGCGCATTGCACGAAACAGATCGTGCTGCCGGTCTTGAGCACCTCGCTGTCCACCGCCAGCCACTGACCGATCCTGGCGCCGCCGATGTAGTCCACCGAAAGGCTGATGGTGACCAGCGATGCGGTGCCGCCCAGCTTGCGGCTGCAGCTGTGGCCCATCGCCTTGTCGGCCATCGCCGCGATCAGGCCGCCATGGATCAGGCCGCGCGCATTGGTGTGCGGCGCGGCGAGCCGCAATGCGAGGATGACGGCGTCCGGCTTCTCCTTCCAGTAGATCGGTTCCCACGGATCGGTGAGCGGGCTGCGCCGCGGATTGCGCGCAAATCCGGCGGGAACGGTTTCGGTCGGCTGCGTCACGGCGGTCCCTTCTTTGTCGTCCATGCTTTGACTATCTAGACCAGTCTATATAAACTAGCCGGACGCGCAAGGAGGATGGACGATGTCCGCGCCGCCCAGGCACCGGCCCGAAACCCGGCTTGAGGATCGGACCAAAGACCGGATCGAGGACCGGCCCAAGCGCGCGCCCAAGGATCCGCTCAAGGATCGGCCCAAGGATCGGCCTGAGGATCGGCCTGAGGATCGGCTCGGGGACCGGCCCGAAACCAAGCTCAAGCATCGTCCCGGGAAGCGCCCCGGGAATCGTCCCTCGCCCCGCGACGCGATCGTCCGCGCGGCCGCCACCCTGTTCCGCCGCCGGGGATTCGCCGCCACCGGCATCAACGAGATCGTTGCGCAAAGCGGCGCGCCGAAGGGCTCGCTCTATCACTATTTCCCGCACGGCAAGGACCAGATCGCGGAGGCCGCCTTGCGCTTCGCGGGCCAGGGCACGGTCGCGACGCTGGACCAGCTTGCGCGCAAGACGGCGTCCGGCGCAGCCCTGGTGCGGGCCTATTGCCGGCTGGTGGCGGGCTGGATGGCCAAGTCGGAATTTCGCGACGGCAGCCCGATCGCGACCGTGCTTCTCGAGGCCGCGCCGGACTCGCGCGAGATCAGCGCGGCGGGGCGCGAGGTGTTCGCCGGCCTGCGCGACACCATTGCCGGCAGGCTGGTCGCCGACGGCTTCGGCAGGGCCGAGGCGCGCAGGCGCGCGCTGATGGCGGTCGCGGCGATCGAGGGCGCGTTGATCCTGGCGCGCACCGAGCGCAGCGCGGCGCCGATCGAGGATGTCGGCCGGGCGCTGGCGGCGGCGCTGCGGCCTCCCGTCTCCGCGGCGCGCTGACGCCCTGTTCCTTTGCGGGTTGTGTTGACTCCCGCGTCAGTCGTTATAAAATATAATTATTCTATAAAGGACATAACATCCGCATGGGAAACGCCGCTTCCGCCACATCCGGCACCGCGTCCGCCGCCACCGCCGCTCCTCCGTCCGCGCAGCTCGCGATCGATCAGGCCGGCGCGGTACTGTCGGTCGGCCTCAACCGTCCGGCCAAGCGCAACGCGCTCAATGACGGCCTGATGGAGGACATCCAGCGCTGCTTCGCGCACCTGCCCGATGGCGTCGGCGCGGTGGTGCTGCACGGCGTCGGCGATCACTTTTCCGCCGGTCTCGATCTGTCCGAACTGCGGGAGCGCGATGCGACCGAGGGCCTGCATCATTCGCAGATGTGGCACCGGGTGTTCGACCGGATCCAGTATTGCCGCGTGCCGGTGATCGCGGCGCTGAAGGGCGCGGTGATCGGCGGCGGCCTCGAACTGGCCTGCGCCGCGCATATTCGCGTCGCCGAGCCCAGCGCCTATTATGCGTTGCCGGAAGGCAGCCGCGGCATCTTCGTCGGCGGTGGCGGGTCGGTGCGGCTGCCGCGCCTGATCGGCGTGGCGCGGATGGCCGACATGATGCTGACCGGACGGGTCTATTCGGCGGCGGAGGGCGTGGTGCATGGCTTCTCGCAATATCTGACGGACGACGGCGGGGCGCTCGACAAGGCCATGGAACTGGCCAGCCGCGTCGCCGCCAATGCGCCGTTGACGAATTTCGCGGTGCTGCAGGCGCTGCCGCTGATCGCCGAGGCCAATCCGCAGACCGGGCTATTGATGGAATCGCTGATGGCGACGGTGGCGCAAAGCGACGACGAGGCGAAGACGCGGATCCGCGCCTTTCTCGATCATCGGACGGCGAAGGTCCGTCCGGCCTGACGGCCCGACCAAGCGGAGATCGCATCATGGCGTTGCGCGCGGCGAGGAGTGACACCACCACCCCAGCGGCGCGCCATCCGCTGCACCCGATTTCCTTCGGTCGTCCGGCCGTGACGGTCGACCGCCGCGCCGACGGCACGGTCTACCTGCGACCGCAAGCGCCGCTCGCCGACTATCCGCGCCGGCTCACCGATCGCCTGGCGCACTGGGCCGAGGTCGCGCCGGACCGGATATTCATGGCGGAGCGCCGCGCCGATGGCGGCTGGCGCACGCTCACTTACGCGCAACTGCTGGCCGCGAGCCGAATCATCGGGTCGGCACTCCTGGCGCGCGGCCTGTCGGCCGAGCGTCCGCTGGCGATCCTGTCCGGCAATTCGATCGATCATGCCCTGATGGCGTTCGGCGCGCTCTATGCCGGCGTGCCGTTCTGCCCGGTCTCGCCGGCCTATTCGTTGATTTCGAAGGACTACGGCAAATTGTCCTTCGCGATGCGGCTGCTGACGCCCGGACTGGTGTTCGCCGCCGACGCCTCGCAATTCGCCCCGGCGCTGGCCGCCGGCGTGCCCGGCGGCATAGAGATCGCGGCATCGCGCGGCGCGGTGCCGGGACGCGCGGTGACGACGTTGCAGGATCTGCTGGCGACGCCCGTCGATGAGCGGCTTGAGGCCGC
This sequence comes from Xanthobacteraceae bacterium, assembly GCA_020441545.1. Lineage (GTDB taxonomy): Bacteria > Pseudomonadota > Alphaproteobacteria > Rhizobiales > Xanthobacteraceae > 62-47. The sequence goes on from JAGRLZ010000158.1 coordinate 8,527, forward strand.
GCACGCGGCGATCGGCCCCGACAGAATCGCGAAATTCCTGCTGACCTCGGGCTCCACCGGGAACCCCAAGGCGGTCATCAACACCCAGCGGATGCTCTGCGCCAATCAGGTGATGCTGCGCGAGACGCTGGCCTTCCTGAAGGACGAGCCGCCGGTGATCGTCGACTGGCTGCCGTGGAATCACACCTTCGGCGGCAACCACAATATCGGCCTGACGCTGTTCAACGGCGGCTCGATGTATCTCGACGACGGCAAGCCGACGCCGGACGGCATCGCGGAAACCGTGCGCAACCTGCGCGAGGTGGCGCCGAGCGTCTATTTCAACGTGCCGAAGGGCTACGAATCGCTGCTGCCTTACCTGCGCGACGATGCGGAGTTGCGGCGGACCTTCTTCAGCCGGCTGCACGCGATGTTCTTCGCCGGGGCGGCGCTGTCGCCCTATGTCTGGAACAGCCTCGACGAGATCGCGGTCGCGGCGACCGGCGCGCGGATGCCGATGCTGACCGGGCTCGGCGCCACCGAGACCGCGCCGTTCTTCATGTCGGTGACGCCGGAAACCAGCCGCTCGGGCCATATCGGGCTGCCGGTGTCGGGCTGCGAGGCCAAGCTGGTGCCGAACAACGGCAAGACCGAGGTGCGGGCGAGAGGACCGAACGTGACGCCGGGCTACTGGCGGCAGCCCGAGCTCACCGCCGGGGCATTCGATGACGAGGGCTTCTATCTCCTCGGCGACGCCGTCAAGCCGTCCGACCCGGACGATTTCGCTGCCGGCCTCGATTTCGACGGCCGCATTTCCGAGGACTTCAAGCTGGCCAGCGGAACGTGGGTCAGCGTCGGGCCGCTGCGCGCGCATTTCATCGCGGTCTGCGCGCCGCTGGTGCGCGATGTCGTGATCGCCGGGATCAACCGTGACGAATTGTCGGCGCTGGTCGTCCTCGATCTCGACGGCTGCCGCGTGGTCGACCCGGCGCTGCCGGCGAACGACCTGCGGGCGGCGGCCCACGATGCCAAGGTCATCGATTTTTTCCGCGAGCGTCTTGCGCTGTTCGCCGGCCTTGCGACCGGATCGTCGACGCGCATCGCCCGCGCCATGCTGCTCGATACGCCGCTCTCGATCGATCGCGGCGAGGTCACCGACAAGGGCTCGGTCAACCAGCGCGCGGTGCTGGAGCATCGCGCGCCGCTTGTGGAAGAGCTTTATGCCGCGCCGCCGGGCGACAACGTCATCACGCCCGGCTAGGCTGCAGGATTGCAACGAAAGCGGGATTGCA
>JAGRLZ010000159.1 GCA_020441545.1 Xanthobacteraceae bacterium
CCGGCACCAGCTTTTCGGGCCTTCGCAATCTGGATGAAAGTGGTGACCGCGGGCTGCTGCGAAGCGGGCCTCACGCCTTATCCGCTCTGTATTTGCGCTTGCCTGATTTGTCGTGCCGGCCGCGCGCGGCATGGCGAGACGCTGTCTTGCGTTTGCCGGTTTCCGGTTGGCGGTCCGGGCATCATGGCGCGAATGCAGGGCGACGCAGCGGCGCGTTCCAAAACTTTCGGAACCGTATATCCGCGGCCGACAATTGCGCGGGATGCCAGCCGCTCCCGTTAGCCTTACCGTCAGATCGGCTGCCGGCCTTAACACCTGCCGTTGATGAGCCGCCTATAATGGCGCCTGTATCGAAAGGCTTTTCATGCGGATCGTGCTTGCCACCGCCATGTTGATCGCGACGCCGCTGTCGGCCGCGGCCAATGACGGCGTCTCCGTGGTGATCCCGGGACGCGCCGGCGTGCCGATCATCATCAACGGCATCGACGCATCCTATGCTGTTGTCGAGGGCGACTGGGGATTGGCACGCAGCATTCACGTGCAGCCGACGATCTATGGCGGCCGCTATGTCGATCGTTCGCCGCGGGTCGGGCACTATTATCCGAGCGCCAGACAACACCCGGGCTATGGGCGCCTGGAAATCGAACCGCCGGCTCATCGCAAGCTGCCGCCGCGCGCTGAAAGCTTCCATCAGTCGTGGTCGGCGGAATCAGCGCCGCCGGCTCAAGCGCCGGTCCCGCAATATCCGCCCATGGTGATCGAGGCGCCACGCGGTGCGTTCGGCGGTGCGCCACCGACCCAAAGCCTCCGACGATAGACGCGAACAACAGACAAAACCAAACAACCCCAACAGGAGAGTGACATGCGTCAGATTTTCATCGGCCTGATCGCGACCGTGGCGGTCGCGACGATCAGCGCCACGCCGGCGATGGCGTGCGGCGGCTATGCGAGCGGCTGCGCGCCGTGCGGGCCGGTGGTGGCGAGCCCGTGCGGCTGGGGATATCATCGGCATGTCTATCCCAGGCCGGTTCATGATTTCGGCGCTTACCACACCCGCGAGCATCTCGTGGACACCGGCGTTCGTCGTTTTCCGCGCGCGCCGCGCTATTTCCACGCCAATCAGGGGCCGACCTTCACCGGGCCCGGCATGATGGCGCCGGTGCCGGTCTATCGCGAGCGTCCGCCGGTCCGCTGGGGCGGCTATTACCACGGCCATCCGTATCGCTACACGGGCGGGCCCTACGCCAATCCGCTCCACCATCACTACTACGGCGCGCCGCGCTGGCATGGTCCGGCGATGTACACCTATCGCTGGCGTCACCATCACCATGCGCGACCGGGCTTCCGCCATCGCCATCACCATCACGCCCATCACATGCATCATCACCATATGCATCGCCACGGGCATCATCACTGGCGCTGAGCCGTCCCCGGCCATCGGCACGGGTCGAAAAGCGAAGCCGCGGTCAGAACCTGACCGCGGCTTCCGCGTTTGGCGCCGGCGACGATTCCGGCGGCGGTCTCCGCATCGTCAGGGCATCAGTCCGAGGCGGCTGGCGCAGATATAAAGCGCAAGCGCGGCGGCATTGGATACGTTCAGGCTCTTGATGTCGCCCGGCATGTCCAGCCGGGTCATCACGCGGCAGGTCTCGCGGGTCAGTTGCCGCAGGCCCTTGCCTTCGGCGCCGAGCACCAGCGCCAGCGGCTGGGTCAGTTCGACCTTTGCGAGGTTGTCGCTGCCAGCGCTGTCGAGCCCCACGGTCATGAAGCCGCGTTGGTTCATCGCGGTGAGCGCGCGCGCCAGGTTCTGCACCGTGACCAGCGGCACCAGTTCGAGCGCGCCGGATGCCGACTTCGCCAGCACGCCGGTGGCTTCCGGTGAGTGACGTGCGGTGGTGACGATGGCCTTTACCGCGAAGGCCGCCGCCGAACGCATGATCGCGCCGACATTGTGCGGATCGGTGATCTGGTCGAGCACCAGTACGATGCCGTCCTGCGGCAGCGTCGCGATATCGGGCGAGGGCAGGGGATCGGCTTCGGCGAACAAGCCCTGATGCACCGCGTCGGGCCCCAGCAACTGATCGATCACCTGCGGCCGCGCGATCTCCGGCGCGATGCGGGTTTCGATTCGTTCGTCCGCCAGGCGGCGGGCGGCGTTCTCGGTCAGCAGCAGCTTGCGGATGTGGCGCCGCGGATTGGCCAGCGCGGCCGTCACCGTGTGCCAGCCATAGAGGATGACCGGCCCGTCGGCGTGATCGGCCTGGTCGCGCCAGTTGCCGCGTGCAGGTGCGCCCCGGCGGGACGGGGCACCCTTGCCGGGGTGCTTGGCGAATCGGTCCTTTGGAGTTCGGCCCTTGAGGGGCCGGTCCTTGGGCGGGTGGGCTTTGGGGGGGCGGTCGGTCATGCGGGCTTGTCTCACGGGTTCCGGCGATTGGCAATTTGGGCGAAATTTTGCCTTGCCCGGCCGCGTTATTCGTCTCCGCGCGGTTGACTTTGCCCTGCCGCTTCCGCCATAAACGCGCCCGACCGCGGCCCGTTTAACGGTGCGGTTTCAACGTCATCGATGGACCGGCGCCACTGCCTGATGGGCGACTGCTTCGGTAGGCCACTGCTTTAGTGGAAGGTCCGCGATGGTGTCGAGCGGGGGAGTGTCCCGAGTGGCAAAGGGAGCTGACTGTAAATCAGCCGCCGTATGGCTTCGAAGGTTCGAGTCCTTCTTCCCCCACCATCCTGATTTCATTGGATAATTCGATGCTCTTCCGGTGCCGGATTTCGGCGCCGCGAGACATTCCATGAGACTTCGTCGCGCGCAATTTCATATGGCCGCGCGCGCAACTTCAGATATCTTTCCTTGAAAAGCGATCGCTTGCGATCGCAAGCGACGCGCGCATCGCCGAGGCCGGGTCGGCGTCATCGATTTCGGATATCCAGTTCGAAACCAAGATCATACGCAGGAACGCGGCTTCTCCCCTTGCCGGTCATATCGATGCCGAAGCAGCGGTCGTCGCGGTCCGTGCCTACGTCGCCGATGCGCGCCAGTGGACAGCGGTGGCCGGCTTCAGCGGTCCGCATTGTTTCGGAGCGGCAGCCAGCATGGTTGCGGTCTTGATCGGACCGAGCGCCTGAACAAGCGATATGAATTCGGTGCCGGCCGGTGTCCCGGCGGCGGCTTCCAAGGTTGTCCAGAGCGTGAGCGACCCCAGCAGGACGATGGCGGTCTTCATGGCAATGTCTCCTGATGTGCCGCGACTATCGGACGACCGGAGGCCAATATCTGTGATACGGGTCACAAATGGAGATCGGGGCCGCCGGGCCGGACGATCTGCCTGCCGGATCGTTCGAAACACCGTGGCGCCGGCTCCATGGGTGTCGTCGTCAGATCGTTTTGAGGGATGGCCCGGAACGCAGGCGGCGCCCGGAGGCGGGCGGGCGCCCTGCCGGGTCTGTCGGCCGGGCCTGTTGCACAAAATCATCAGGCCGTTTCTGAATTCGGCGCCGTTGCCGTTTTCCTTTTGACTGTGCGGGAGCGCATATCGTTACGTGGCCGCGCTGGGCCTAAGGACGATCTACGATGTTCGAGACTGTGATTACGATCTGCGTTTGCGTAAGTGCCGCTATTTTCCTTGCCCATGCCGTCGATGGCTACAGGTCGGCGCAGAAGCGGACCGCCTGACGCGACAGGCCGTCGCACGACGTCCGCCCCACCGCGTATGATGTCGATTTCGCAGGGTGCTGCGTCGATTTAGCAGGGTGCGACCGAGTGTCGTTCACTCCAGTTCGCGGCAATTGTTTAACCGTACGTCAAGGTCTTTGCGGAAGCCTTCCAGGCAGCAGGCGGGAAGGGTGCCATGGCAAAGACGCGCGATCCGAAAGCCGGTCTCGATCACCCGACGGCGCGCACCTATCTGCGGCCGTCCGAAACCGAAGCGACCCGTCTGGCGCACTGGCCGCCGCCGCGGCGGTCCCGCGAGAACAAGCCCGTCATCATGGCGCACAAGCCGGGCGACGCGCCCAAGCGGGCCAAGCCGCGGGGCTGGCGGCTGACGCGCGCGATCTTTTCGGAATTCGCCGACGATTGAGCTGTTCTGCTCGTTGATGCACGATCGCCCGTTGACGCCTGGCACGGCGGATTTGACGCCGGCCGCGGCCCTTCAGGCGGTTGAGGATCGCGCAAGGCCGTGATACTGCACGCCGGTAGCGCGGGTGTAGCTCAATGGTAGAGCAGCAGCCTTCCAAGCTGAATACGAGGGTTCGATTCCCTTCACCCGCTCCA
>JAGRLZ010000019.1 GCA_020441545.1 Xanthobacteraceae bacterium
CTGATCGTGGCCGCCGAGATCGCGATCTTCGTGATCTTCGCTGCGAGCCTGCATCTGCTGATGTCGGTCGGCGGGCTGGCGTCGTTCGGCCATGCCGCCTATTTCGGGCTCGGCGCCTATGGCGTGGCGTTCCTCGCCAAGCTGGCCGGCTTGCCGATGATCGTCTGCCTGCTGATCGGGCCGCTGCTCGGGCTTGCCGGCGCGGTGCTGTTCGGCTGGTTCGCGGTCCAGCTTTCCGGCGTCTATTTCGCGATGCTGACGCTCGCCTTCGCGCAGATCGTGTGGTCGATCGCGTTCCAGTGGGTGGAGGTGACCGGCGGCGATAACGGCATCCTCGGCGTGTGGCCGGCGGCGCTGGTCGCCACGCCCGCGCGGTTCTACTGGCTGGTGCTGGCGATCACCGCCGTTTCGGTGGTGCTGCTCCGCATGCTGGTGTTTTCGCCGTTCGGCTACGCGCTGCGGGCGACGCGCGATTCCGCGTTGCGCAGCGAGGCGATCGGGCTCGACGGCAAGCGCATCCAGTGGATCGCATTCGTCATCGCGGGCACCTTCGCCGGCGTCGCCGGCGCGCTGTTCGCTTATCTCAAGGGCAGCGTGTTCCCGGATAACGCGGGCATCGCATTGTCGGTGGATTCGCTGGTGATGGTGCTGCTCGGCGGCGTCGAGACGGTGGCCGGTCCGGTGGTCGGCGCGGTGGTCTACAAGGCGCTCAGCATCTGGCTGGTGAGCTCTACCGAACTGTCGAAGCTGGTGCTGGGCGCGGTGATCGTCCTGATCGTGGTGGCGTTTCCGAAGGGGATCGTCGGCACCTTCGGCAGCCTGGCGGAGAGCGGGCGGCTGCCGTTCTTCAAGCGCGCGGCATCGCAATCGTCGCAGACCGAGGGGGCGGAATGAGCGTGGCGCCGGTTCTGCTCGCGGTCGAAGACCTGACCAAATCCTATGGCGGCGTCCATGCCGTGTGCGGGGTGTCGTTCCAGCTCGCCGCGGGCGAGATCCTGGCGCTGATCGGCCCCAACGGCGCCGGCAAGAGCACCTGCTTCGATATGCTGAACGGCCAGCGCAAGCCCGACCGCGGCCGCGTGCAATTGCTGGGCGAGGACATCACCGCCAGGCCGCCGCGCGAGGTCTGGCGGCTCGGCGTCGGGCGCACGTTCCAGATCACGGCGACGTTTCCAACCATGACCGTGCGCGAGAACGTGCAGGTCGCGCTCGTCTCCCATGCCGGCGCGACCTACAACATGTGGCGCTCGACGCCCGGCTTCGCGCGCGCGGAAGCCGAGCGGCTGCTCGAACTGGTCGGCGTCGGCGGCTATGCCGAGCGGCCGTGCGGCGAACTCGCCTATGGTGACCTGAAGCGGCTCGAACTGGCGGTCGCGCTGGCCAACCAACCGCGGCTGCTGCTGATGGACGAGCCGACCGCCGGCATGGCGCCGCGCGAGCGGATCGAGCTGATGCGGCTGACGGCGCGGATCGCGCGCGAGCAGTCGATCGGGGTGCTGTTCACCGAGCACGACATGGACGTCGTGTTCGAGCACGCCGATCGCATTCTGGTGCTCAACCGCGGCGAGCTGATCGCCGAAGGTCTGCCGGCGGAGGTGCGGCGCGATCCGCAGGTGCGCGCGATCTATCTCGGCGAAGGTCTGGTCTACGACGCGCGGCACCAGGAAGGGGCGGGCGCATGAAGCTCTCGGTCGCCGCGCTGAACAGCTTTTACGGGCCTGCGCACATCCTGTTCGATGTCGCGCTGGAGGTCGGCACCGGCGAGGTGGTCGCGCTGCTCGGGCGCAACGGCGCGGGCAAGTCCACCACCTTCCGCTCCATCGTCGGCCTGGTGCCGCAGCGCCGGGGCACGATCACCTTCGAGGATCGCGACATCTCGCGCCTGCCGACCCATGCGATCGTGCGTGGCGGGCTGGGTTACGTGCCGGAGGAGCGCCGCATCTTCACCGACCTCACGGTGGATGAAAACCTCGAGGTCGGGCGCCAGCCGCGCCGCGACGGCGCGCCGCTGTGGACGCGGGAGAAACTGTTCGCGCTGTTTCCCAATCTCGCCGAAATGCGCAACCGTCCCGGCGGGCGGATGAGCGGCGGCGAACAGCAGATGCTGACGATCGCGCGCACCCTGATGGGCAATCCGTCGCTGGTGCTGCTTGACGAGCCGTCCGAAGGGCTGTCGCCGAAGATCGTCGAGCAGATGGCCCATGCCATCCTGACCATGAAGAAGGAAGGGCTCAGCATCCTGGTGTCGGAGCAGAACCTGCACTTCGCGCGGCTGATCTCGGACCGCACCTACATCATCGAGCGCGGCCGGATCTGCTATAGCGGAACCATGGCCGAACTCGAATCCCGCCCCGACATTCGCGATGCGCATCTCGCGGTCTGAAAGGACTTCACGCAGCGACAAGAACTGCCGCGCCGCCCAACAGGACAACAGGATGACGAAGAACAGTTCTTCCAGGCGCCGGCCGGCCGCGCAGAAGCTGCCGCAAAAGCCGCCCTATGATCTCGACGGGCAGGTCGGCTTCGTCCTGCGCCAGGTGTCGCAGCGCCATGCGGCGATCTTCTTCAACCAGATCGGAGCCAGCCTGACGCCGACGCAATGGGCGGCGCTGTCCAAGCTGGCGGAGACCGGGCCCTGTTCGCAGAATCATCTCGGGCGGCTGACGGCGATGGACGTCGCCACGATCAAGGGCGTGATCGACCGGCTGACCGCGCGCGGGCTGACCGAAACCGGCCGCGATCCCCGCGACGGCCGCCGCCTGCTGGTGAAGCTGACGCGCAGCGGGCAGGCGTTGGTGGAGAAGCTCGCGCCCAACGCCCTGGCCATTTCGGAGGCAACGCTGGCGCCGCTGACGGCGCGGGAGCGCGACGTTTTCCTCGGACTGCTGGGCAAGTTGCGATAAGCCGGCCGGACCCGCGCAATAGCCCGGGCGGGCCCGGTCATTGCCATCGATCGTGTGCGGATCGCGCCAGGGCGAGGGCGTTGCGATGCGTGCTCAGGACTGGACGATCACCGGCACCTTGCCGGCCGGCGGCGTGTTGCGGCTGCGCTGCGTCCGCACGATGCCGTCGATCACGGTCATGCCGATTCCGGGCAGGTCGCCGAGCTGCACGCTGTCGAGCAGGTTCTTGCCGGCCGAATGCTGGGCCTTGTCCATGATGACGAAATCGGCGGCGCGGCCGACCTCGATCAGGCCGCAATCCAGCGCGCGCATCCGCGCGGTGTTGCCGGTCGCGAAGCAGAAGGCCAGTTCGGCGGGCACGTCGCCGAGCGACGACAGCATCGACACCATGCGCAGGATGCCGAGCGGCTGCACGCCGGAGCCGGCCGGCGCATCGGTGCCGAGGATCACGCGTTGCAGGTCGCCCATCTCCCTGGCGATCCGCAGCGTGTAGAGCGCCGAGCGCTCGTTGCCGTTATGGACCAGTTCGAGGCCGCGCTTGCAGCCCTCGCAGATGCACCGGATCTGGCCGTCGGGCAGGGCGGTGTGGCCGCCATTGATGTGGCCGACGACATCGGTATCGGCTTCCAGCACCACGTCCTTGTCGATCAGCCCGGAGCCCGGAATCGAGGGGCCGCCGGTGTGGATCGTGCTCTGGATGCCGTATTTGCGGGCCCAGCCGACCATCTTGCGCGCGGTCGGGCCGTCCTTGACGCCGCCGAGGCCGACCTCGCCGAGCAGCCTGACGCCGGCGGCGGCAAGCTCCTTGAAATCCTCCTCGACCATCTCGTTCTCGATCACCGGCGCGCCGGCATGGACCTTCACGCCGCCGGGCCGCAGCGTCCAGAACGCGCGCTGCGCGAAGATCGCCATCGCCTTCAGGCCGACCACGTCCCTCGGCCGGCCCGGCATGTGCACCTCGCCGGCCGAGATCATGGTGGTCACGCCGCCATGGAGGAAGCTGTCGATCCAGCCGATCTGGTTCTGCCGCGGCGTCCAGTCGCCGGCGACCGGATGGACGTGGCTGTCGATCAGCCCGGGGGTCACCGTGGTTCCGTTGGCGTCGATAATGGTGGTGGCGCCTTCCTGGTCGACGTCCTTGGCGCGGCCGATCGCGGTGATCCTGCCGTTCCCGGCCACGATGGTGTCGGCGTCGAGGATCGGCTTGTCGAGGTCGCCGCTGAGCAGAAGGCCGATATTGCGGATCACCAGCTTGGTCGGACCGGCCGGTTGGGGTTCGTCGTGGGCCATGATCTCATTCCTCCTGCGGCAGCGCCTTGCATGGCAGCCTTGTCAGTTTGCGCCCGGCTTGACTGGCGGATCAAGCCGGCTTATTTCATTAGTATACAAATGAATTCGATCCTGGCAACCGGACCGCCCCCGTCAGGGGCCGATGTTCCGACAGGTTGCCGAGCCAGCCGAGGCGGATATCCCGATGAGCAACTTCAATCAGGAAAGCGTGCTGAGCGTGCATCACTGGACCGACAACCTGTTCAGCTTCACCACCACGCGCGATCCGTCGTTCCGCTTCCGCAACGGCGAGTTCACCATGATCGGCCTGAAGGTCGGCGACAAGCCGCTGCTGCGGGCCTATAGCGTGGCGAGCGCCAACTACGAGGAAAGCCTGGAGTTCTTCTCGATCAAGGTGCAGGACGGCCCGCTGACCTCGCGGCTCCAGCATCTCAAGGAAGGCGACCAGATCATCGTCAGCCGCAAGGCGACCGGAACGCTGGTGATCGACAACCTGCTCGATGGCCGCAATCTCTATCTGGTCGGCACCGGCACGGGGCTCGCGCCGTTCCTCAGCGTCATCAAGGATCCCGAGACCTATGAGCGCTTCGAGAAGGTGGTGCTGCTGCATGGCTGCCGCCGCGTCGCCGAACTGGCCTATGGCGAGATGATTACCGAGACGCTGCCCAAGCACGACTTCCTCGGCGACTATATCCGCAATCAGCTCATCTACTATCCGACCGTGACGCGCGACCCGTTCCGCAATCGCGGCCGCATCACCGACCTGATGACCTCGGGCAAGCTGTTCGACGACATCGGCCTGCCGGATCTCGATGCCGAGAAGGATCGCGTGATGATCTGCGGCAGCCCGGCGCTGCTGCACGACACCCGCGAGATGCTGCTGGATCGCGGGTTCGTCGAAGGCAATCACGGCGAGGCCGGCCAGTTCGTGGTGGAGAAGGCGTTCGCGGAGCGCTGAGCAGGCAGCTTTCGCGTGCCTGGCGGATGGTCGAACCGGGCGGCGCCCGGTTCGCTTGCTCGGTTCGTTTGGCGAATCTCCGATCGATCGAGGGATTGGCGCTCCGCTTCCGATTTGAACGGACGCGGAAATGCTCTATGACGTGGGCGCGGGTGTTCCGATCCGCTGCCATGGGAGCCTCAATCCGGTCATCCGGCCGTGGTTTGAGGGTTTCCCAGCATCGCCGTGTTCCGAGCATCGTTGTGTGAAGAGCCAATGTCCGACCGCCTGCCTGTCCTTCATCCCATCGCGAAACATTTTGGCATCTGCGTGCCCGGCGTGGCCCTGATCGCGGCCAGCGCCCTGCTTGCCGGATGCGCCGGCATGGGCGATGGCGCGGCTTCGGGTGCCTTTGTCGATCCGGCGAAGTACGAACTCTACGATTGCAAGCAGCTCGAGACCGAACGCGCGTCGCTGGAAAGCCAAAGCCGCGACATGCGCGGCCGGATGGACAAGGCCGAGACCGGCGTTGGCGGCGCGGTCGTCAGCCAGGCGGTCTACGGCACCGATTACGTGAAGTTGCGGGCCCGGTTGAAACTGGCAAACCAGACCTGGGATCGCAACCGTTGCGTCGCCTCGGCGCCCACGCCCGTGACCCCGCCACCGCTGGTCCGGCGGCGATAGCGCATCAGCCGAGCCAATCGTAGATCCAGCTCTGCCGCGCCAGCAGCCGTTCGCCGCCGATCGCGCGCATCGCCAGATCGCGCGCAGCCGCCAGCGGCCCGCCCAGGTGATAGATGCGGCCATTCTGGCGCGCGGTGTGCTGCACCCGTGCGATCCGCGGCTGCCGCAGGCCGGCATAGTGTGCCAGCGCCGCGGGCGTATCGTCCGGCCGTTCGGCGAGGCACGATGCAAGCACTGCCGCATCTTCGATCGCCATGCCGGCCCCCTGGGCGGCGAAGGGAAGCATGGCATGCGCGGCGTCGCCGAGCAGGGCGGCACGTCCACGCGACCATGGGATGCCGTCCGGCACCGTGAACAGCGCCCACTTGCGCCATTCGCTCACGGCCCCGACGATCGCGCGCGCGGGCGCGGCCCAGCGGGTGGCATCGAACTGGGCCTGCACATCGGCGTCGGCCGCGGGGGCGCTCCAACCCGGCTCGTTCCATTCCCCCGAGGTGATTGCAACGACGTTCACGCGGGTGCCGGCTGAAATCGGATACACGACGAGATGCGCATTCGCGCCCATCCAGAGCTGAACCTCGTGGGTGGGAGCGACGCCGGTGAGGCGCTCGGCGTCGACCGTGCCGCGCCAGGCGATCGATCCGCTGAATCGCGGCGCGATGTCGGGCCACAACGCGGCGCGGACGCGCGACCAGATTCCGTCGGCGCCGATCAGGGCCGTGGCCGCATCGTCGTGGCGGGACTCGGCTGGTCCGCTGGTGACGCGAACCCCGTCGGCTTCGTCGCGGACATCGACGAAGGGGCAGCCGAGCCGAAGCTCGATGTCGGGATGTTTCGCGACTTCGGCCGCCAGCGCCGCCTGCAACGCGGCGCGGTGAATCACCCAGTAGGGAGCATCGGTATTTCGCGGCAGCGGCAGGCGGGAAATTTCGACGCCGCGCGGGCCGCTCATCACCCGCACCGCGTCCGGCACGATCGCGGATGCCGCAAGCGGCGCATGCAGGCCGAGGCGGATGAGAATGCGCGATGCGTTGGGCGAGAGCTGCAAGCCGGCGCCTGCTTCCTGAAGCACGGTCGCCTGTTCGAGAATGACGACGCGGCAGCCGGCCGCGGCCAGCGCCAGCGCGGCGGTCAGCCCTCCGATCCCGGCACCGGCGATGACGACGGTAGGGCGTCCTGCCGCCACGGAAACGTCAGGCGACCTTGTCGGTCACCACGCATTCCGGCGGGCGGGCCGCACCCGGCGCGAGATCGCTGACATGGCGAAACAGGGTCGAGCAGTAGGGGCAGATGATCTCGCTGTCGTTGCCGAGATCGAGAAAGACGTGCGGGTGGTCGAACGGCGGGTTCGATCCCACGCACATGAACTCCCGCGATCCGATCTCGATCATCGCCACTCCGGCATCATTGTGAAAGTGAGGGACAACGTGATCGGACATCTTCTCTACCTTTGATCGCAATCGGCCGACGGCCGGCCAACCCGGCCAGCCGGCGCACCATACTGGCCGTCGCTGGCGATTCCTAGTGGTCCGAGGGCCTCCTTGCAAATGTTAGAATCAAAGGACCCCTGGCAGTGATAAGATCAATGGAGGGTTGGATTTGACGTTCGCTTGTCGGGCAAGCAGCGATGCGGGTCGCGAATGTCAAATCCTCCACCAGAGTGCGAATAGGGCGGTCTACAGTGTAAATTCGACATAATCCTGTTGTCTGGGAAAAGCCCTTCTTTCGTCTGGGCGGATGCGTCGAAAATGTGACGGCGCGGAGGTGGGTGGATACGGCCGGGATTGCGATGGGACCGTTTCGGATCGCTGCATCGCTGACGAGCCTGCTGGCCTGCGCCGCTGCGGGCGCGTTGCTGTGGCCGCATGCCGAGCACGCCGGGCTGATCCTGGCGGCGCGGGACGATCCGGCGCGTTTGTCTGAAATTCAAATCAATTCTGCCGTACGAAATGATCCCACCGTCATCTCCCGGCAGATCGACGCCGCGCTTGCGGCGGACGACGCCGGTCTCGCCGGCAGCTTCGTCGAACTCGCCGCCGCGCAGGGCGTGGTGATTGCCGATGCCCAACGCGATCGCGTGGCCGCCGCCGTGACGGAGCACGATTCCGCGTCTCAGGTGGCGGGGCGCTTCGTGACCGGGCTGGTAACCGGGGAGGCCGACGATGCGGCCAGCCTGTCCGGCACCGTCGCCGGCGATCTTTTCGTATTCGGCGATGTTCGCGATGTCGTGAAGCAGGGCAGCCGGCTGGTGGCCGGGAAAGAACCCGATCGGCTGATCCTCGGGCTTGCCGCGGCGGGATTGGCGGTGACGGCGGCGACCTATGTTTCGGTCGGCGGTGCCGCGCCGCTGCGCGCCGGGCTGACGATGGTGAAGGATGCGCGCCGCGTCGGTCGGCTCGGCAAGGGATTGTCGCGCTGGGCCGGTCGCTCCGCCCGCGACGTGGTTGACGCGCCGCTGTTGCGGAAGGCCGTTGCCACGGCCTCGATCGCTCGTCCGGGACAAACGCTACGCGCGATGAAGGCGGCGTTCCGCACCGGGAAAGCCGGTGCGCTGGTCCGTCTTGCCAAGGATGTCGGGCGTGTCGGCGAGAAGGCCGGCACCCGCGGTGCGTTCGACGTGCTGAAGATCGCCGAGAGTCCGAAGGATGTCGCGCGCGCCGCCAGGCTTGCCGGGGCGAAGGGCGGCCAGACCCGCGCGATCCTGAAGATGCTTGGCCGCGGCGCATTGCTGCTGGCGACCGGCGCATTCGATCTGGCGTTCTGGGTATTCGGGGCGCTGCTGACGCTGTTCGGGTTCCTCGCGTCGATCAAATCGACCTCCGAGCGGCTGACCTCGGCGTGGCTGCGGCGCCGCAAGGCGAAGCGGTTGAAATTGTCGCGGGGTTCTGCATCTTTACGGAGCCGCGCATCGCCGCCGGGGCAGATCGCCTGACCCAAGGGTGGGGCCGCGGTGGTGCGGCCCGGAGCCGGACGCCAAAGACGGCGCGCACCGCGGCCCTTCCGCCCGATCCTCTCACAAGCATGGAATGATTGATGCCGAGTTTTCGTAACGGCGCCGTCGAAATTGACTATCTTGATGAAGGCGAAGGCGAGCCGATCGTGCTGGTCCACGGCTTCGCATCGAGCAAGAACGTCAATTGGGTCTACCCGACCTGGGTATCCGAATTGAAGAAGCAGGGTCGCCGGGTGATCGCGCTCGACAATCGCGGCCATGGCGATTCGGCCAAGCTGTACGATCCCGAGAACTATCACATCGGCATCATGGCTGGCGATGTGCGCGCGCTGATGGATCATCTTCAGCTCGATCGCGTCGACATGATGGGCTATTCGCTCGGCGCCCGCATCACCGGCTATCTGGCCTACAGCCAGCCGCAGCGGCTTCGCTCGGCGATCTTCGGCGGGCTCGGCATCGGCATCATCAAGGGCGGTGGCCCGGGCGAGAATGTCGCCAGGGCGCTGGAGGCCAGTTCGCTGGACGACGTCACCGATCCGGTCGGCCGCACCTTTCGCGCCTTCGCGGATCAGACCCGATCCGACCGCCGCGCGCTCGCGGCCTGCCTGCGCGGCTCGCGCCGGCTGATGACCCGCGCGGAAGTGGAGGCCATCAAGCTGCCGACCCTGATCGCGGTCGGCACCACCGACGAGATCGCGGGCTCCGCGGCCGAACTCGGCGCGTTGATCGATGGTTCCGAGGTGCTCGACATTCCGCGACGCGATCACATGCGCGCGGTCGGAGACAGGGTCTACAAGGCGGGCGTGGCGGATTTCCTCAACCGCCGTCCCTGACCTTTCGCGCCTGCCGGTGCCGCGTCGCCGCCAGCAGCACGACGAAGGTCGCGATCCAGACCATCCGCGCGCCGTAGCGGTCGTGCGGACCCGAGATCACGCCGGTGAGGAGGGCGTTGCCGAACAATGCCAGCGCCGCCGTCATCGCCAGCAGATCGATGTCGTCGATGCGCCTGCGCCAACAGGCGCGGCCGATGATGACGAGCAGCAGCGCCATCGACAGCAGCGCCACCGGAACGTGGACACGGTTGATGATGCCGAAGTTGATGTCCCAGTGCTGTTGATGCGCCGCCCGCATCATCTTCACCTGACCCGGCAGGTAGCGTTCGATGATGCCGTAGGTGTGGGGAATCCAGCCATGGGTGCCTTCGCCGGTGCCGACCATCACGAGTTGCTTTGCCGTGGCGGCGAGCGCGGCCTCGGCCTGCCAGAGCGGGTAGGCGATCAGCGCCTGTTCGGCGATGAACTCCATTTCGCTGTTCATCCCGTCGAAGCGGCCGAGCTTGTTGAAGATGCTGTCGGCGCCCCACAGGAAATCGTCGGCGGTCGGCGGCAACTGGTTGCGATACGGACAGAGCTTCAGCTTGATGGTGTCGCAATGGTCGTCGAGGTAGCGGGCGACGATGCCGTCCTGCATCATGCGGCCGAAGGTGACGCCGGGGCCGCCGGGCGTCCATGCCAGTCGTCCCGAGAGCGCATAGTTGGCGGCGAGCAGCAGCAGGGCGCTGAACGCGACGGCGATGCTGCCTTCGGCGAGGCCCCGGATCGGAAGCCGTGAGCGCATCAGGGGCCGGATCGCCCAGCCGGCGACGCAAAGGCCGAACAGCACGCCGAACGTCGCGCTGTGGGTGGCGGCGGCAAAGGCGGTGAAGGCAAACGCGATTGCCCGCTCGATCCTCGATAGCTTTTCGCCGTGCGCGATCAGCAGGAACAGCGACAGCACCGCGAGCCCGGCGAAGATGTCGGTGATGAGCATGCTGGCCAGCCACGGCAGCGCTGTCGCCGCCACCAGCGCAAGGCCGATCGCGGCCAGGCGATAGGGCTTTGCGAGACCGAGCACCCGCAACGTCAGGTGCAGGATCCACAGCGTCACGAGCGACTGGAACACCAGGTTGCCCCAGAAGAACGACCACTCGCCGAAATGCAGATAGAGTCCGTAGACGGTGGAGCGGCTCGGCACGAGATAGCCTTCGTACCAGCGCGCGAGATAGCCGCCGGTGTCGTATTGCAGCAGCGGATAGCCGTTCCAGATCGCGGGCGCGATCATCAGCACGGCGACGGCCGCGACGGCAAGGACGGCGCCGGCCATATGGCGGGTGCGGGCGGGTGCGTCGGCCGGAGCGAATTGGGTGCTCATGGCTGGTTCCAAGCGGCGGATCGACTGATCCGGTGGGGTGAGTGGTCAAATCCACGTTGCGGGCGATTTGGTCCGGGCGCGCGATTGCAGGTTGCCCTGCGCCTTCCTATGTGGCGGAGACTTGGGTGAATTGGAGGGCATTTCGCGGACAGACGAAGGCTTCTTCAGCCGCTTCTGCCTGATTTTGCAAGCAAAATGCGAATCCCCGATCCGTTAATCCTGGCGGCGGACAGGCGGACAGGCTTCCGTCAGCCGTGCTATAGTGGCGACAGTCACCGATATGCGAAAGGCGCATGACGATGCACAAGACCAATCCGCAAGCCGCCAGGCTCGCCGCTCTCGATCCGATCTGGGATCGCATCCGCAGCGAGGCCGAGGATATCGTTCGGCGCGAGCCGGAACTGGCGTCCTTCATCTATGCCAGCGTGCTGCATCATGTTCGCCTCGAGGCCGCGGTGGTGCATCGGGTCGCCGAGCGCCTCGACCATCCGGCGCTGTCGGGCGACCTGATCCGCCAGACCTTCGACGAAGCCTTGCGGGCCGATCCCGATATCGGCAACGCCTTCCGCGCCGATCTCGTGGCGGTCTATGATCGTGATCCGGCGACCTCGCGCTTCATCGACCCGCTGCTTTACTTCAAGGGCTTCCACGCCATCCAGACCCATCGGCTGGCGCATTGGCTGTATCATGAAGGTCGGAAGGATTTTGCCTATTACCTGCAGAGCCGGTCGTCGGCGGTGTTCCAGACCGACATCAATCCGGCCGCCCGGATCGGGCGCGGGATTTTCCTCGACCATGCCACCGGCTTCGTGGTCGGCGAGACGGCCGTCATCGAGGACGACGTGTCGATCCTGCACGGCGTGACGCTGGGCGGCACCGGCAAGGAAAACGAGGATCGTCACCCGAAGATCCGCCATGGCGTCCTGATCGGCGCGGGTGCGAAGATTCTCGGCAATATCGAGGTCGGCCATTGCGCCCGCATCGCGGCGGGGTCCGTGGTGGTGAAGCCGGTGCCGAACAATGTCACGGTCGCCGGCGTGCCGGCCAGGATCGTCGGCGAGGCGGGATGCGCCGAGCCCTCGCGCACCATGGACCAGATGCTGCACGCGACCGGCGTGTGATCCACAGGCCGCCGATCCCGGCTTTGCCTCCGCGGGTTATTCGCGTAACTGAGGCATGGAAGCGAAACAGCCCGCCGCGCCGTGCAGGCGCTGGCGGTTCTCAAGATCGGAGACGGCCGTGAACGTTCAGGAAGTCAGGAAACTCGACTCGTATCTCAAGCGCGTGTTCGGCAATCCGAAGATTCGCGTCGTGCCGCGGCCGAAGAAGGACGATTCCGCGGAAGTCTATATCGGCGATGAGTTCGTCGGCGTGCTGTTCGTCGACGACGAGGATGACGACCGCTCGTTCCAGTTCCAGATGGCGATCCTGGAAGAGGATCTCGCCGACGACGTGTGAGCCTGCCAGGCGGGGCTGCGGCCTATTCTCCGCGCGAGTTTCGCAATTGCGCCGTCAGGCGATCCATCGCCGCCGCGATGTCCGGCCAGCGCGTGAGCCATTTCCGGGGAAAGCGGAAGGTGAAATCCGCGTCGCCCACGCGGCGTTCGCTCAGGCATGTGCCGGGCGTCTCACCGCCACGCGAGCATCGCGCGGTGAAGGCCGGGGTTGGCGCCGTCATCAGATCTTCGTTCTCGTAAGGTGAGCCGCTGCGGAAGGCTTGCACGCCGAGGCCGTCGGCGGTCTCCGCCGGCCGCTCGTCGAGATAGCGCGGATAGATCGTCCGCACGCGGACATCCGGCGGCATGGCGTCGTGATGGGCGGCGATCGTCACGAAGATGCGGTCGACCGGCTGGTCGCGATTGCCGATCGTTTCGGCGGTGACGTGCCGCGGCGCGCCCGGAGGCTGCAGCGACGGATATGCGAAGCTGAGGTCGATGCGTTCCTGCGGGCCGGAATAGCGCTGTGACTTCATGCGAATCGCGGCGCCGGGGACGTTGAAAACGGTGCCGCCGACGCTGATCGGGAACGAGGTCGGGGGGCTTGCCCGGTATGCTCCCCAGGTCGGCCACAGCAGATAGATCACCAGCCCGGCCGCCGGCACGGCGATGACGGCGGCGGCCAGCGACATGCCGAGATGGCTGCGGCCCGATTTGCGGCGCGAGGGAGCGCGATGCGGCAGCGAGGACGAGATCGACATGAGACGGCTGGACCTGATGGCGAACGATATCGGCCAATGGCCGAATCAGCCGCGACTATGCCACGTCGGACGCCGTGCCCGCCCGACGATTTCGTGATCGATCCGACGCGTCGCGTTAACCGTTTCTTAAGGATAAGCTGGCGCGGCCGGCCCGATTTTGACAACCATTCGGCATCGCAGACGAGAGAAGATGCCGATGTCGCCGGAAGCCGTCAATTCGCTGTTCTCGCTCCTGATCGGCTTCGCGCTGGCCGGCGCGCTGGTGAGCGGCTATCAGGCACTGGCGCAACGCCAGGCCGGTTTCGGGCTGCTGGAGCAGGGCGCGACGCCGCATGCATTCGTCGCCGTGCCGTTCCTGGTGTTCGCCGCGCCCTTCATCATCATGCGCAACACCATCCGCGGGCGGCAGATCGAACACCGGCGCATCGAGTTCGTCATGATGGCGACCGTGCTGGCGGGATTCTGGAGCCTGATGTCCGGCACCTTCGTGGTGATGACGTTGCAGGCGGTCGGGCTTCTCACCTGATCCGACGGGCTCCTCACCTGATCCAAGTCCGTTGCGCGGCTGTTGATCCGAAATCGGATTCGTCGCCTTCGTTTCCATCGGCCGCCAAAGTCTCTACGGTGCCGCCGACGGACTGAATCGGATCGGAAAATCGGCAGAAGAACTGACAGGGAAACTGGAATGGCAGTCTACGAACTCGACGGGCAGGCGCCCGAGCTCCCGTCCAGCGGTAACTATTTCGTCGCTGAAACCGCGGTGGTGATCGGCAGGGTCAGGCTGCGCGAGGCGGCGAGCGTCTGGTTCGGCGCGGTCCTGCGCGGCGACAACGAGTGGATCGAGGTCGGCGAAGGATCGAACGTCCAGGACAACTGCACCTGCCACACCGATCTCGGATTTCCGCTCGTGATCGGGACGGGTTGCACCATCGGTCATAACGTCATCCTTCACGGTTGCACGATCGAGGACGGCGCATTGGTCGGCATGGGGTCGGTGGTGATGAACGGCGTCCGGATCGGCCGCGGCAGCATCGTCGGCGCGGGATCGGTGATCACCGAAGGCAAGCAGTTTCCGGAGAATTCGCTGATTATCGGTGCGCCGGCACGTGTCATCAAAACGCTCGATCCGGCTCAGGTGGCGGCGATGGGGGGGCCGGCGAAGTTCTATGCCGCGAACGGCCCGCGCTTCAGGAAGGGCCTGCGCAAGCTCGGCTGACATGATCCCGAAAGCGGAAACCGGCTTTCGGAACAGATCATGCTCACGGCATGTTCTCGCGTGCGACACGTCGGCGCGTTCGCAATTCTCCAAATGGATCGGGCTTCATCGGCATCCTCCACGTTCCAAAGCATTGAAACGGTGGAGGGGCCCTGAAGCGGATCGCTGCGCGCAACAGCAATGCCTGCTGCCTGCGGAAAAGGGGTGCGGCCAGCCCCTGGGGGAGGAGCTGGCCGCGCGCGATCCGGTCCGGGACGGGGAGGGGTGGGGATACGACCGGGTCGCGGGTCTGTGTTGTCAGCGTGCGCTGGCGGTGGCGACCGCCGCATTCGGCTGGCCCAGCGCGACCCACCTGTTCGGATCGCTTTGCGACTGCCGCTTGACGAAGCGGTAGCCGGTCCTGGTCCAGTCGACGATCTCTTCGTTCTGGTTGTCGAGAATGAACTCACCCTTGTTCGATTTGACGGTGAGCACCGCGTGGCCTTCGCCCTTCTTGTCGCGCACCACGGTGATGAGCAGCGCCTCGCGCGGCCAGCCGGCATCGATCAGCATCTTGCGTTTCAGAAGCACGTAGTCCTCGCAGTCGCCGTAACCGTCGGTCGGCAGCGACCACTTCTCGACGACACCCCAATGCTCCATGTCGGTCATCGGCTTGATGTTGTCGTTGACCCATCGGTTGACGCGCACCAGATCCCGCCATGCGGTCTGGCTCATCACGATGTCGCGGGGCTGGCTCCGGCCGCCGCGGCATTCGCCGGGCATGTCGTGGCAGAACTCGACCCAACCGATCGGCGCCCGCGCCGCATTGCCGAGACTTGCATACTGGATGCGGGCCTCGCCGGCGTGTGCGGTTGTTGCGATTCCGAACAGGACCGCGGCCAGCGCCAGTCCTTTTCCCTGTCCCCGAGTAAGCATTGTGGCCCCCGTTTTCTTGTTGGGACCACACTTCGCACAAACGATTTGCGGGCGGGCTAAGTCTCAAAAGTAGAATTGAGACGAATGGAAGTAAAATAAAGCTCGAATACAGGATGTATTTGAGCAGTATTCGATTCAAATTTGAGATGTCTGCAATTGAATTAAATTTTACGCATTAACCGCGGTTTCGTCGCGATTGCTGGAACCGGGGCGCCGAATTCCGGCGCCCGTTAATTCATGCAGCGGGGGAAAAGATGCACCCGGCGGCCGGCTGTCCGGCGGTTTCGGGCACGAAAAGTCGGCCGCGGGGCCGGTTCGGCGGCGTGCCGGCGTTTACCTGGCGGTGACGCTATCTTCGAGAGTGTCGGACAACTGCTCGTGGATGAACTCGATGGCAAAGCCGTCCTCGAGGTGTCGGATCACGCGCGCCTGCACACGGCCGAGCATCACCAGCGACCCCATCGGCGGCATGTATTCGGAGACGAGCGCCGCCCCGGACAGCGAAAGGTCTAGGATCCGGCAGGTCATGCGCGCGCCGTCTTCCAGCGTGACGACGCCCATCGGATTGCGCGGCACGATGCGGTCGTGACGCCGGTCCTCCGGCAGGTTGAGGATGTCGCGATTGGCCAGCCACGTCAGTTGCGCCGCCATCTTGTCGCGCTTGCGCGGCGTGGCGTTCACGCTCATGGCAAAGCCGTTGTCGATGATGCGGGTGATCTTGCCCTCGACGCGGCCGATATGGTCGAGATAGGCGATCACGCGGTCGCCGACATTGCCGATGCCCGGCGCCAGCATGGCGACCCCGCCCGGCGACATGTTGATGACCTGGCACGGAAACTCGCGCCGGTCCGGCAGCATGTAGCGCCCGAGCAGGTGAACTTTGACCCGCTGGAAGCGCCGACGCTCGGCGGCAGCAGGATGAATCGATTTCGTTTGGGCCAAGGCCATCATTCAGCACCGGTCAGCCGGCAGTTTGCAAGAATTAACCCTACGGTGCTCAAGGTTAATGGCTGGTTTAGCAAAGCCGGTGCGGAAGCGAAATCCGGCCGTGCCGGATGACACGGATCAGACCAGTCCCTCATAGACCATGAGGCCGCGCGCGACGGCCAGCTTCCGCAACATGCGCGGGCCGAAGCGCTGCGGCGGGTGCCCCATGTAGCGCCACGAGGTCAGGCCGAGTTCACCGACGGCGCTGCTGCAGGTTCCGAACGGCGCCAGCAGGCCGGTCAGGCTGGTCGGCGTGTGGGCTTGGCTGCTGAAGGGCAGCAGCAGCATTTCCATCGCGACCTTGCCGCCGGCCGCATTGGTCCCGGTCACGCCGGCGACGGCCGCCAGTTTTTCCTCGGTGACGATGCCGAGGATATCCTCGATGTCGCGTCGGTCCGCTGGCGCGAAGAAATCGGTGAAACCGCTGCCCTTCACGTCACAGCCGAGCAGGGCGCAAAGGCGGGTTCCCGCAACCCTGAACGGGTATCCGCCGGACTGGTCGCAGGACAGCACGAAGATGTCGCCGAGCAGCGCGCGGACCGGCCCGGGCTCGAGATCGCAGCGGTCCGGCGCCGCGGCCCCCGCGCGACGCTCGTCCCAGTATGCGAAGAACGCCCGGCTCGATGGATGCTTCATACCTTGACCCTGCACCGTCGTCTCGCCACCTGCGGGACAAGTCTGTCCCATTTCCATGCGCGAGACGGTTGTTTGATGTTGTGCAGGAGAGGGCTTGCAGCGTCCATGCCGGATCGCCGTTCACGCGCCGTTAACCTGTTCTTTCGGGCGTTAAGGTAAATTTAACTATGCGATTGGGGTTCGCCACGATTGCGGTAGTATCGAATTGCTCCAGGACGATCAGGTCTGAACATCCGCCACGCTTCTCCAAGGGCCGACGGAAACAGACCAACAGGGTGGCCGAAACAGACCGGCGGTTGCGCGGGGTGGGGTGGGGATACCTCGGGCAACGATGCTGGCACAGGCGGAGGGAGGGTCATGCGGCCCTCCCTTTCTGTTTGCGGGTAAGGTTCGCCGGATTTTGAGCGTCTCGTGAAGGCCGCAACGCTTGCACCGGCCCGCCAAGCCGCCTATTGCGATCCATCGCTTTGTTGAGCCGCCGCATCCGGGTTTCCGATTTTGCCGTCCCCGCCACCTCCGCGCGAACCGATCCTGACGCTGCCCGGCGCCCTGACCGCGTATGTCGCGTTGCTGGCGCTGATCCATGTCGTCCGCGTCATGCTTCCGGTGGAATGGGACTACTGGGTCATCGAGGTCTTCGGCTTCATTCCGATCCGGTACGATTCGGTGGTGCTGGCGGCGCAATTGCCCGGCGGCACCGGGGCGAAGGTCTGGACCTTCCTGACCTATTCGCTGCTCCATGCCGGCATCAGCCATATCCTTTTCAACGTGCTGTGGTTGCTGCCGTTCGGAAGCGCCGTGGCGCGGCGATTTGGCGCAGTGCGCTTCTTCGTGTTCATGGCGATCACCGCGGCGGCCGGTGCTGCCGCGCATCTGGCGACCCACGAGCACGCGCTTGCGCCGATGATCGGTGCGTCGGCGTCGGTCTCGGGCGCCATGGCGGCCGCGATCCGCTTCGCTTTCGTGCGCGGCAGCTTCCTGTCCCTGCGTCGTGGCGATGCCGATGCGGCGGCTCAGGTGCCGGCGCAACCGCTGTTGCGGGCGTTGCGCGATCCGCGCGTGCTCGGGTTTCTCGCGGTGTGGTTCGGCGTCAATATCGTTTTCGGCATCGGCTCGATCGGTGTCGGCGGCGAGGGCGTGAGCGTCGCCTGGCAGGCGCATATCGGCGGCTTCTTCGCCGGCCTCCTGCTGTTCTCGCTGTTCGATCCGGTGCCGCGCGATCTCGGCGACGCGACCGATGCGCCGAGGCCCGATATGTCCGATGGGAACTGACCGCGCCAGCTTGCGGGCTCCCTGGAATTCATCCATCATCGCAGGCGTATTCAGGCGGAACGGATTCAGGATCGCGTGAAGGAAAACGTCTGCGCCAGCAGTGTGTGAACGCCGGGCGCCCTGCGTCGTTATCTGAATCCGGGTGCTGAAGAGCAACAGGTCGCGGTATCGTGTTACGACGCGATCGCTGTTTTTGGGAGGCGACAATGACGGTACGCGCTATTCTCGATTCCAAGGGACATGAAGTCGCAAGCGTTTCGCCTGGCGACAGGTTGTCCGAGGCCGTGAAGATGTTGGCGGAGCGCCGGATCGGTGCGGTGCTCGTCATGAAGGACGGCCGTATCGAGGGCATTCTGTCCGAGCGCGATATCGTCAGGGCCATCGCGGCGGGCGGGGCCGGCGCGCTCGATCAGCCGGTCAGCGAAGTGATGACGCGGAAGGTCGTCAACTGCCGCGAGGCCGACACCGTGGCAGCCATCATGGAGCGGATGACGGCGGGCAAGTTCCGCCATCTGCCGGTGATCGAAGGCGAGCGCCTGGTCGGGCTGGTCTCCATCGGCGACGTCGTGAAATGGCGCGTCATGGAGTACGAGCGCGAGCAGGAGGCGCTGCGCGACTACATCAAGAGCGCCTGAGGGCCGAAACCGCGCCTGCCGCGAGCCGTCTCAGGGATCGTCGCTTTTTGCCACGATGTCTCCGGCGGCGATGTCGCCGGACTCCGGCGCCAGGATTTCGATGGCCTCCTGGATCGCCTCGATGGCCCGTTCGGTGGCGCGCGCGCCATGGGCGATCGCGTCGGCCGCACGGTGAAAATCGAACCAGCCGATTTGCGCCACGCGCGGCGCGATCAGCAGGTCCGGCGGATCGCCTGCGAGACGCGCCCGGGTGATGCGGTCCTGCATGATGTTGAAGGCGTCGATCATCACCTTTGAGATTCCCGGCCGGCCGCCGCCGCCGAAGAATTCGCGCTTCACCGCGCGCTCCGGCGAGAAGAATTTTCCGATGCCGCGCTTTGGGGGCGGGGGAGCCTCGGCCGGCGCAGGCGGATCGGACGATGTGCCGTGCGAGAAGATCGTCGTCGCATGGCCGAACACGTCGCTGGAAAGATTCACGGCGATGACGATTTCAGCGCCGAGCGCGCGTGCCGTCGACACCGGCACCGGATTGACCAGCGCGCCGTCCACCAGCCAGCGGCCGCCGATCGGCACCGGCGAGAAAATTCCGGGCAACGCGAACGAGGCGCGGATCGCATCGACGAGACGCCCCCGGGTCAGCCACACCTCGTGCCCGGTGCGGACCTCGGTGGCGACCGAAGCAAACTTGATCGGCAGGTCTTCGATCCGGGTTTGCCCGAGCGAGGCTTCGAGTTGCGCCGCGAGCTTGTCGCCGCCGATCAGGCCGGATCCGTCCAGCTTGATGTCGAGATAGCCGAAGATGTTGCGCGGCTGCAGTCCGCGCGCCCAGGTTTCCAGCGCATCGAGATGTCCGGATGCGTGGACGCCGCCGACGACGGCGCCGATGGAGGTGCCGACGATCACGTCCGGCGTGATGCCATGGGCGATCAGGGTTCGCACGATGCCGATATGGGCAAACCCGCGCGCCGCGCCGCCGCCGAGCGCCAGCCCGATCACGGGGCGCCGCCGCGGAGGCGTGGAGCGGCCGTTGCTGCTTTCGCTATCCGCCTCGCGGTTCATCAGTCTATCAAGCACGCGGCAACTCCCGCCGACCGGCGCTCCGGCGGCCAGCCCATGACCGGATGGCCACTTCCAGGGTATGACCCCGAAAAGTGAAAACCGGCTTTCGCAAAAAGATCATGCTCAAACAAAAAACGGCGGGTCCGATTCAACGCAAGTGACCGGACCCTAGCATGCTTTTGCGCGGTCAGATGGTCGCTGTCGGCATCGGCGACCGGACCTCGCTGCACATCATGGTGATCGGCTTCCCGGGACAAGCGTTCGCAGGCTTGAATTCGCCGCGTTTTGCGTCAAAAACGACACCATGATCGAACGGGGCAGCGGCTATCTGAAAATCCGGCAAAAAGCGCGGTGGGCGCTGGCTGTCGTGTGCCTGCTGGCCTGCGCCATGATCGGTCCGGCCTCGGCGCAGCTGTTCACGGACCGGCCTCCGCCGGTACCGCCGGCTCCGGTTCCCGAAGCCCTTTCCGGCCCGGCCATCAGCCTTGCCCCGCCGTCGGGGCCGGCGGCGACCCCGAACCTGCCGGCGCCCGTCCTGCAACCTCCGGTTTCCGCCATTCCCCAACACCTCGCCACGCCGTCCGGCGCGAAGGAGGGGGTGCTGGCGCTGATGGCCCGCTACGGCAAGGATTTGCCTGTCATCAATGGCGGCCTGATCTGGCGGGTGTTCTCCGACAAGCCGGACGAGAACGGCGCGTTCAAGCTGATCCGCGAAGATCGCGGCGCCACGCCCAACATCGTGCTGCCGCCCGGAAACTACGTCGTTCACGTTGCGCTCGGCCTGGTGACGGCCGCGCGCCCGGTGACCGTGAAGTCCGATACCGATCGCGAATCGTTCATGCTGCCGGCCGGCGGGCTGCGCATTGAGGGGCGGGTCGGCACGTCCAGGATTCCGGCGAACCAGATATCGTTCAGCATTCACAAGGGCAGCCAGTTCGACTCCGGTGGCGAAAGCCCGGTGATCGTTCCCAACGTGACGCCGGGCGAAGTGGTGATGCTGCCGGAGGGCACCTACAACATCATCTCCAACTACGGCGACGCCAATTCGGTGGTGCGCTCCGATATCCGGGTGCAGGCCGGCAAGCTCACCGACACCACCATCACGCACCGCGCGGCCGTCATCACGCTCAAGCTGGTGGGCGAAAAGGGCGGCGAGGCATTGGCCAACACCGCGTGGTCCGTCATCACGCCGGGCGGCGACGTCGTGAAGGAATCGATCGGCGCATTCCCGCGCGTCGTGCTCGCCGAGGGCGAATATCGCGCCATCGCCAAGAACGAAGGCAAGGTGTTCGAGCGCAGCTTCAACGTCGTCAACGGCGTCGACGGCGAGGTCGAGGTGATCGCGCGTTAGCGGACCTAAAACCGCGTCACGATCTCCGCCAGCGTGGGGCGGGGGCGCTCATCCTTCGGCCTGTCGGACTTGCCGATATGGATGAAGCCGACGAACTGCTCGTGCGGTTGCAGGCCGAGCCGGTCCATCACATCGCGGTCATAGGCGAACCAGCCGGTCAGCCAGTTGGCGCCGTAGCCGAGCGCGGTGGCCGCGGTGACGATATTCAGCGCGCTGGCGCCGGCCGAGAGCTGCTGTTCCCACGGCGGCACCTTCGGGTGCGATTTCGGTGAACTGACCACCGCGATGACGAGCGGCGCCTCGGTCAGGCTGTCGCGGGCCTTTGCGATGTCCTGATCGGAAGCATCCGGGGTCTTGCATGCGAAAACGTCGGCGATGATATCGCCGGCGCGCTGTCGCGCATCGCCCTCGAACACGATGAAGCGCCATGGTGCGATCTTGCCGTGATCCGGTACGCGCGCGCCGATGGTCAGGATGGTTTCGAGTTCGGCCGCGCTCGGGGCGCTGCCGTTCATGTCGCGCGGCTTGACCGAGCGGCGGGTCTTGAGAAATTCGATGACGTCGGACATGGCACCTTGCGGTTGTGAAGTGAGGGAAATCGACATGCGCTCGATATCGCGACGGCTGCCGCATTTGGCAACCGCCACGATTTGGCATGGCGTCTAAGACGCCTGGGCCTCGCGCGCCCGCTTGACGTCCGGCGGCGTGGCCTCGTCGACGAGCGCCGCCAGCGCGTCATCGAGCGACATCACCTTTTGGCCCTCGCTGCCGAGCCGCCGCACCGAAACCGAATGGGTTTCGGCTTCCTTCTTGCCGACCACCAGCAGGGCCGGCACCTTCGCCAGCGAATGCTCGCGCACCTTGTAGTTGATCTTCTCGTTGCGCAGGTCGAGTTCGACGCGAAGCCCGGCACGTCGCGCGGCGGCCGCGACCTGCCTGGCATATTCGTCGCCTTCCGAGGTGATCGTCGTCACGACCGCCTGCACCGGCGCCAGCCACAGCGGGAAGTGGCCGGCATAGTGCTCGATCAGGATGCCGATGAAACGCTCCATCGAACCGCAGATCGCGCGATGCACCATGATCGGCGTTTTCTTCGCGCCGTCGGCGTCGATATAGAACGCGCCGAACAGGCCGGGCAGGTTGAGGTCGACCTGCGTGGTGCCGCACTGCCAGTCGCGGCCGATGGCGTCGCGCAGCACGTATTCGAACTTCGGGCCGTAGAACGCGCCTTCGCCCGGATTGATCGCGGTCTTGATGCGCCCGCCCGATTGCGTCTCGATCTCGCGCAACACGGTGGCCATCACGCGCTCGGCGTGATCCCAGCTCTCGTCGCTGCCGACGCGCTTCTCGGGGCGCGTGGAAAGCTTCACCACGATGTCGCCGAAGCCGAAATCGGAATAGGTCGAGAGGATCAGGTCGTTGATCTTCAGGCACTCGTCGGCGAGCTGTTCCTCGGTGCAGAACACATGGGCGTCGTCCTGGGTGAAGCCGCGCACGCGCATCAACCCGTGCATCGCCCCCGACGGCTCGTAGCGGTGCACCACGCCGAATTCGGCGAGGCGCAGCGGCAGGTCGCGATAGCTCTTCAATCCATGTTTGAAGATCTGGATGTGGCCCGGGCAGTTCATCGGCTTCAGCGCGAACCAGCGCTTGTCCTCGGCCTCGTCGCCGGCCGACTGCGCCTTGAACATGTTCTCGCGATACCAGTCCCAGTGGCCCGACGTTTCCCACAGCCCCTTGTCGAGGATCTGCGGCGCGTTGACCTCGTCATAGTCGCCGGTCAGGCGGCGGCGCATATAGGCGACCAGTCCCTGGAAGATGGTCCAGCCCTTCGGGTGCCAGAACACCACGCCCGGACCTTCCTCCTGGAAGTGGAACAGGTCGAGTTCGCGGCCGAGCCTGCGGTGGTCGCGCTTCTCCGCTTCCTCGATCTGCTTGAGATAGAAGTCGAGGTCGTCCTGCTTGGCGAAGGCGGTGCCATAGATGCGCGTCAGCATCTGGTTGTTGCTGTCGCCGCGCCAATAGGCGCCGGCCACCTTCATCAGCTTGAAGGCGTTGCCGATCTTGCCGGTCGATGTCATATGCGGGCCGCGGCACAGGTCGAACCAGTCGCCCTGCTTGTAGATGCGGATGGTCTGGTCTTCCGGGATTGCATCGACCAGTTCGACCTTGAAGCTCTCGCCCTTGTCCGCGAACACGCGCTTGGTCTCGTCGCGGGTCCAGATTTCCTTGGTGAAGGGTTTGTCGCGCGCGATGATCTCGCGCATCTTCTTCTCGATCGCCGCGAAGTCCTCGGGCGTGAACGGTTCGTTGCGGAAGAAGTCGTAATAGAATCCGTTCTCGATCACCGGGCCGATGGTGACCTGCGTGCCGGGCCACAGTGTCTGCACGGCTTCGGCCAGGACATGCGCGGCGTCGTGGCGGATCAGTTCGAGCGCGCGGGGGTCGTCGCGGTTGACGAATTCGATGCGCGCATCCTGCTCGATCGGATCGACCAGGTCGCGCAATTCGCCATCGAGCGCCATCGCGACCGTCCGCTTGGCCAGCGATGGCGAAATGCCCTTGACGATATCGAGGCCGGTGGTGCCCTTCGGGAAGCTGCGGTGCGCGCCGTCCGGAAAGGCGACGGTGATGTTGTCGGCGGCTTCGACGGGCTTGAGATTGGCGAGGCCGAACTGGAATCCGGAAGCGGGCGACTTGTGGTCGGGCTTGTGGTCGGACATGGCATTCTCCTGTGGCTCACTCCCGCGAACGAGCGCGGGTAAGCGGAAAGCCCGGATATAGCAGCGCAGGCGGTTCTTGCAACGATTCGAACGGATGACGCGGGAACTTGGTCGTTGCCTTCGGTCCGAAAACTAATTACATGCATGTGCATTAAACCTGCGCCATGGTTGAAATGTGACCCGTTCTCTCGCTCCCACCGCGCTTCTGCTTGGCAATTTTGTCATCGGCACCACCATCCTGGCGCCGACCGGGATGCTGCCCGAGCTGTCGGCGGCGTTCGGCGTCTCGATTCGCGACGCCGGGCTGCTCATCACGTTCGGCGCGGTGGTGCTGTGCATCTGCTCGCCGCTCAGCGCCTGGCTGACCAGCCGGCTCGATCGTCGCGTGCTGCTGAGCGGGATCATGCTGGTGATGGTCGTCGCCAACCTCGCATCGGCCTTCGCGCCGGGCTACGAGGCGATGATGGCGATCCGCCTCGTGATGATGGCGGCGGCCGCGCCGTTCACGCCGCAGGCGGCGGGCACGGTCGGCCTGATCGTGGCGGAGGAGAAGCGCGGCAGCGCGATCGCCTATGTCTTTCTCGGCTGGTCGCTCGCCGCAGCCGTCGGCCTGCCGATGGTCACGGTGCTTGCGAGCCGCTACGGATGGCAGGCGCCCTTTGCCTGCATCACGGTTCTCGCGCTCGTCAACCTCGCGATGCTGTTGCGGTTGGTTCCGCCGCGCCTGTTCGGCGAGCCGGTCGAGCTCAAGACGTGGCTCGCGCTCGGCCGCAATGCGCTGGTCGGGCTTCTGCTGCTCGTGACCTTCCTGCAGATGTCGGGGCAGTTCGTGGTGCTCACCTTCATGGGGCCGCTGCTGCAACGGCTCGCGGGCGCCGGATCGGACGCCATCGCGGTGGTGTTCGCGCTTTACGGCATCTTCGGCTTCATCGGCAATGTGATCGCGACAAAAATGGTCGATCGCCTTGGCGGCTACCGCACGTCGCTGATTTTCGTCACGTCGCTGCTCGCGGGAATGAGCATCTGGGCGTTCGGGGCGGGCGGGCTCGTGATGATGACGGTCGGCGTCGGCTTCTGGGGGCTCGGCTTCGCCTCATCGAATTCGATGCAGCAGGTTCGCCTCGTCATGGCCGCGCCGGCGATGGCCGGCGTGCTCGTTTCGCTGAATACGTCGGTGCTGTATATCGCGCAGGCATTCGGCTCGGCGGTCGGCGGGGCGCTGTTCGTGCGGGGCCGGCTTCACGCGACGGGCTATGCGGCGGTGACGCTGATCGTGCTGGCGCTCGGCGCGATCCTGCTGACGCGGCGGCTGTCGGAGGCGTCCGGCGTCAGCGATCGTTGACGCCGCGCCAGCGCCCGAACCGCCATGGCAGGTACCAGCGCGCTCCGGCGGGCATCGTGGCGGGAACGTTGTCGATGCCGGACGTGCCCCATGGCTGGCAGCGCAGCAGGCGCGCCAGCGTCATCCATCCCCCCGCCCACAGGCCGAAGCGGCCGATGGCCTCGTCGGCATAAACGGAGCATGTCGGCAGGTGGCGGCAATTGTACCCGACCAGCGGCGACAGCGTATGGCGATAGAGCCAGATCAGGCCGCGCGCGCCCTGGCGCGGCCAGCGCGACGGCGCGCCGGCACAATGCGGGCAGGAGTGAGGTTCGCTCATCGTCTCCGTCGGCTTGGGTGGGGTTCTGTCCGGAACCCGCAGGTTTGGCATTTGCGACACACCTCGCGGAATATCACGGCGTGATCCTTGCATCGCAGCAAATATGATTGGCGTGCTGCATGGGACCGGATACCTTGAATGTAATGGCTTTGTTGCGGAATCGCACGCGGGCGAATGCCGTGGGAAACCCGCTCGGCGGAGCGGGGAAGGGAACCGCCGTGAGATCGGCTCGATCGGGCTGGAGGATCGTTTTGTCGCTGGGGCGGGCGCCGATGCTGGCCGCGTTGCTTTGCGCCCTTGCAGCCGTGGGTCCGGACGCCCATGCCGCGCAGACGATCGATATGCGCAAGCAGCCGATGCGCTTCGACTGGATGCCGTGCGATACCGGATGCAGTGGCGGATGGATCAGCGCGGTGGGTGTGGTCACCGCCGATACGCCGCAGGCTTTCGAAGCGTTCGCGCGCGGCCGGGATCTGACCGGCGCGACCGCGGTGCTCGATTCCAGCGGCGGCTCGGTCAACGACGCCATCGCGCTCGGCCGGCGCTGGCGGCGGCTTGGATTGCTGACCACGGTGGGCGCGACGACAACGAGCCGGACGCCGCGCGGCATCAGCGCCAGCATCGATCCCGACGCCGCCTGCGAGTCGATGTGCGTTTTCCTGCTGCTGTCGGGGAGGTCGCGCTACGTGCCGCCCGGCGCGCGGGTCCGCGTCCATCAGATCTGGTTGGGCGATCGCGCCGACGATGCGCGCGCCGCCAGCTACTCGGCTCAAGACCTCATGATCGTGGAGCGCGATATCGGCCGGCTCGCGAAATACACCTTCGAGATGGGCGGCAGCGGCGATCTTCTGGCGCTGGCTCTGAATGTGCCGCCGTGGGAGGATCTGCACGAACTGTCGCGGGACGAGTTGCGCCTGACCAATCTCGTCACCACCGACC
>JAGRLZ010000160.1 GCA_020441545.1 Xanthobacteraceae bacterium
AATTCCGATCCCCGCTAAGACCAATTGCGTAGCGGGCAGGTAAGAGTTTGCGGCACAGCCTTTTACAAGCTGTTAATTTTGTTTCCCGCCGGCCGCGAGGCATCGTTAATCCGCTCTTAGGCGACGTCCGCGAAGCTGTAGGCGGGAATGCTGACCCTCGAGGTACATCATGGTCCAGTCGCGCCGCTTCACCCGCGTCCACCCCTCCGGCCAGACCGCAAAGTCCGCCAAGATTCTGCCCGGCCCAAAGGCAGCGCCGATCGATTGCACCGTGGTCGATTACTCACCGGGTGGCGCCTGCCTCGAGGTGTTCGGGCAAACCAGGCTCCCGCAGCGTTTCGAACTGCTCTATGGCTCGACCCGCAAGAAGTGCCGCATGGTCTGGACCGCCGGCCGCCGGCTGGGGGTGGCGTTCTAAAGCCATTTCCGTTCCGATAGAATCGGCACGGGGCTCTATATTCTTGTTTTAATGCGCTTTCTTTGCGCGAACTGGCACCCGCTTCGCTCGAAAACGCTCTGGCGGGCTGTTGAAAAACGTGCGGTCGTCATTCCGGACGGTGCGCAAGCGGCGACCCGGAATCCGACAAAATGCGAAGAAAGTCCGTGTGGCTGGATTTTCCAGCTCGCACCGGAGCCCATGCCCCGTGCCATGCATCCGGAAATGCAAGAAAAACCAGATCCTTATGCCTCCCGGAGATATTTGACGGCGTCCCTGGCTTGGCCTATATTTTTGAATTCGGAATTCCGAATTCAAAAATGGAGATGCCGGTGATCGATCCGCTCGAACCCGCACCAAAGCTGATCCAGCGGGTCTACAACCGCATCCTGGACGGAATCGTCGCGCGGACGCTGGCGCCAGGCCACCGCATCCGGCAGAGCGAGCTGGCCGCGTCGCTCAAGGTCTCCCGCCAGCCCGTCAGCCATGCGCTGCATCTGCTGCATCAGCAGGGCCTGCTCACCGAAAGCGGCCGCAAGGGTTTCGAGGTGACCGCCCTCAACCCCTCCCGAATCCGCCAGCTCTACGAGGTTCGCAGCGCAATCGACGGCCTCGCCGCACGGCTCGCGGCGCAGCGCGCGAATTCCGATGCCGCCGCACGCGCCGAACTCGAACGCGCGCTGCTCGCAGGATGCAAGGCCGACGCGGCCACGCCTCTCGCCGTCCTCATCGCCAACGACGTCGCCTTCCACCGCGCGGTCTATCGGCTGTCGGGCAATCCGGCCATCGAGGAAACCGTCGGGCCGCAATGGCCGCATATGCGCCGCTCGATGGCGACCGTGCTGAGCGAACTCGATTACCGCGCCAGCGCATGGGCCGAGCACACCATCATCGCCAAGCGCATTCTCGCCGGCGACGCGGCAGGCGCCGCGGTGGCTGCCGAAAGCCACGCGCTGACGGCCGGCCGCGCCACCGAGGAACGCCTGCAATCGACCGCGGAGGAAGCCGCCGCCTGACCATCCACGATCAACAACGAAGCATGGAGGATCCGCCATGAAACTCACATCGCAGCAACTCGAGCACTTTCACACCGAAGGCTGGCTGTTCCTGCCGGAGTTGTTCACCCCTGAGGAAGTCGCACTGCTTCGCCGCGAGGCCATCGCGATCTACGACCAGCAGCGTCCCGAAGTGTGGCGTGAAAAAAGCGGCGCGCCGCGCACCGCCTTCGCCGCCCACCTCTACAATGACGCCTTCGGCCTGCTCGGCGCGCATCCGCGCATGATCGAGCCGATCGAACAGGTGTTCGGCGAGAAGGTCTACATGCACCAGTTCAAGATCAACGCCAAATCGGCGTTCACCGGCGATGTCTGGCAATGGCACCAGGACTACGGCACCTGGAAGCGGGACGACGGCATGCTGGAGCCGCGCGCCATGAACATCGCGATCTTCCTCGACGAGGTGATGCCGATCAACGGCCCGCTGATGCTGGTGCCGCGCAGCCAGACCGCCGGCGATCTCGAGGCGTCGCACGATCTGGCAACCACCTCCTATCCGCTGTGGACGCTGGACGAGGACACCGTCACGCGGCTGGTCGCGCAAGGCGGCATCGTGGCGCCGACCGGCAAGCCGGGCGGGATGCTGATGTTCCACGGCAACCTCGTCCACGGCTCCGCCGGCAACATCACGCCCTACCCGCGCAAGATCGTCTACCTGACGCTGAACGCGGTCTCGAACTATATCCGCACGCCGACGCGGCCGGACTTCATAGCGCACCGGGATTTTACGCCGATCGAGACGGTGGCCGACGATGCATTGCTGCAACTCGCACGCCGGCCGCAGCAGGCCGCGGAATAGGCTTGCGCGAGCGAGCCGCCATTGCGAGAGCATGTTCGCCGAAGCAATCCGGCTTCTTTCCCGGACTCTGGATTGCTTCGCCTTGCTCGCGATAACCTTGCTCGCGATAACATGACAAGCTTCCCGCCGCTCCGCGAGACCGTCCCGTGAACCTGCACCATCTTCTCAAGGCCCGCCACGACACCAACAAGCCGGTTCGCGTCGCGCTGATCGGCGCCGGAAAATTCGGCTCGATGTTTCTGGCGCAAGTGCCGCACACGCCGGGACTCGAAATCGCGAGCGTCGTCGACCTCGATCCGGAGCGGGCGCGTGAGGCTTGCCGCACGGTCGGCTGGGATGGGGATCGCATCGCGGCCACCGATTTCGGAAAGGACGGCAGCGCCGTCATCGCCCGCGGCGATGTCGAGGTGGTGGTGGAAGCCACCGGCAATCCGGCGGTCGGAATCCGCCATGCGCGTGCGGCGATCGCGGCGGGCAAGCACATCGTCATGGTCAATGTCGAAGCCGATGTGCTCGCCGGGCCGCTGCTGGCCGAGCAGGCGCGCAATGCCGGCGTGGTCTATTCGCTGGCCTATGGCGACCAGCCGGCGCTGACCGCCGAGTTGGTCGACTGGGCGCGCGCCACCGGATTCAAGGTGGTCGCCGCGGGCAAGGGCACGAAGTACCTGCCGCTCTATCACGACGTGACGCCGAGGGACGTCTGGCAGCATTACGGCCTGACCGCGGCCGAAGCGCAGTCCGCCGGCATGAATCCGCAGATGTTCAATTCCTTTCTCGACGGCACCAAGTCGGCGATCGAGATGGCGGCGATCGCCAACGCGACCGGCCTCGATGTTCCCGCCGACGGCCTTACGTTTCCGCCGTGCGGCGTCGACGACCTGCCGCATGTGCTGCGCCCGCGCGCGGCCGGCGGCGTCCTCGATTCGTCCGGCATGGTGGAAGTGGTATCGTCCGTCGAGCGCGATGGCCGTCCGGTGTTTCGCGACCTGCGCTGGGGCGTCTATGTCGTGTTCGAGGCGCCGAACGACTACGCCGCCGATTGCTTCAGGCAATACGGGCTGAAGACCGATTCGAGCGGACGTTTCGCGGCGATGTACAAGCCGTATCACCTGATCGGGCTCGAGCTGAATATTTCCGTGCTTTCAGCCGTGCTGCGCGGCGAGCCGACGGGCCAGCCACGCGACTTCCGTGGCGATGTCGTTGCGGTCGCCAAGCGCGACCTTCGTGCCGGCGAAGTGCTCGACGGCGAAGGCGGCTCCACGGTGTGGGGAAAACTGATGCCGGCGCAGGCCAGCCTCAAGGCTGGCGCACTGCCGATCGGGCTTGCGCATAACGTCCGCCTGACGGCGGACATCGCCCATGGCCAGATGGTCCGATGGACGAATGTCGAGATCGACGGCGCAAACCCGACCGTCGCGATCCGCCGCGAGATGGAGCAGCGATTCGCGCGCTGACGCGCCGCTTTTCGAGCCTAGAACGTTTTCGAGCGACGTGGGTGCCGGCGTGGGTGCCGGTTCGCGTGAAGGAAACGCGTTAAAACAATGACATAGAGCCAAGCTCCGATTCTATCGGAACGGAAATGGCTCTATCGCGTGCCGGCTTCCGATGGGAACAACGTCGGGCTCTCATGGTCGGGGGCAGCCGTTCTTGAAGAACGGCGCCGCATCCGGTTCGTCCTTGCTCCGGCACGTCCAGCAGCGCTATTCGTCCTGCTGAATCGCCGCGCTCAGCCTGTCGTAATACTTCGCGACCAGATCGATATTGGCCTTGTTCCGGATTGGCGGCGCCGGCGCCTTGAGTGCATCGTTGAGTTGATCGAGCGCCTGCTTCCGGTCGTCGTCCGGAATCGACTTATCGGCCTCGATAGCCGCGATCTGCTGTTTGATGACCCCGTCCGTTCCGATGTACTGCTTGGTCTTGGGATCGAATCCACCGAGCACCAGGCTGATGGTATCGAGCACATCGCTGTATTCGTCGTAGTTGGCGAAGCCGTACTTCCTGGCAGCGGAATCGAACTGCGCCGAAACCTTGGGATCCGGCGTATCGGTCGTGCTCTCCGGTGCCTTTTCGGCAAGCGCATCGAAGTCCTTCTGCGCAGCGAGCACGCCTTCGATCTGCTTTTCGGTCAGATCGACCTGGCGGGCCTGGTCGGCCTCCTGCGCCGGCGCCGCCTGCGTGGACGCAGGCGCATTGGTCTGCGCGACGCCCGGAGCGAGCGTCACGAACATGGCGGCGCAGCCGATCGACAGCGCGCGAAACGAATTGCGAAGGAGATGCGGCATGATGAAAACCTGTATCCTTGGCTGAAATCTGGAGGAGCGTCAGCGGCGCGGATCCCCGCGGTCGCAGGCCAGCCAAAGCTGACGGCGAATCGTGGCGGAATCATTTCCGCCCCATGACCAACTGACCTGCTCCCGTGATTGCCCTCGTTTATAAGTAGACTCTGTTCTGGTTTTCGCCCCTATTTGAACGGTTGGCAAACTCGGTTGGTGTGAGCCCGTTGAGGCTCGTATGCGGTCGGTTGGTGTTG
>JAGRLZ010000020.1 GCA_020441545.1 Xanthobacteraceae bacterium
CAGTCCGGTTCCCTTCAATTCTTCGAGACCGGGCAGGTCGCCGAGCGATTCCAGCGTGAACTGCGACAGGAAAGATTCCGTGGTGCCGAAGGTCAGCGGACGTCCCGGCGTCTTGCGGCGGCCGCGCGGCTTGATCCAGCCGGTTTCCAGCAGCACGTCGAGCGTTCCCTTGGAGGTCACGACGCCGCGGATTTCCTCGATCTCGGCGCGCGTCACCGGCTGATGATAGGCGATGATGGCGAGCACCTCGATCGCCGCGCGCGACAGCTTGCGGGTTTCGGTGCTTTCCCGCGTCATCAGCCAGGCGAGATCGCCGGCGGTGCGGAACGTCCACTTGTTGGCGATCCGCACCAGATTGACGCCGCGCATGGCGTAGTCGGCCTGCAACTGGGCCAGCGCCGCCTTGATGTCGACGCCGTCCGGCATCCGCTTCGCCAGCGTCGCCTGATCCAGCGGCTCGGTGGAGGCGAACAGCAGCGCCTCCAGCAGGCGCAACTCCTCGGGACGCGTCTCCGGATGCGCCTCCAAACGGACCTTGGGCTGCTCCGGACGACGCTCGGCCTCATCGATGGATGCGACCTCGATCGGCTCGATGCGCTTTTCCGCCAGGCTCACCATAGCTCGGTCTCCTTCTTCCACTTACTGCGCCGGCGCGTCGGGCGCGGCGACCGCATCGGGGGGCGGCCCCACCCGCTTGCGAAAATACAACGGCGCGAACGCTTCCTTCTGGTTCACCTCCATCGCGCCCTCGCGGATCAGTTCGAGCGCGGCGGCAAAACTGGAGGCGAACACGGTGGCGCGCTGCGATGGTTCGATCGCGTAGCTCATCAGGTAGTCGTCGAGCCGGCTCCAGTCCTCGGCCATGCCGACAAGCCGCTCGAGCGAGGCGCGCGCTTCCGACAGCGACCACACCGTCCGCTTCACCAGATGAACCGTGGCCAGCACGCGCTGCTGGCGCTGCACCGCATAGGCGTTCAACAGATCGTAGAGCGTCGCCGTGAACCTGGGATGCCTGATCTCGGCGATCGCCTCGGCCTGGCCGCGCGGGAACACCTCGCGCTGAAGCTGCGGCCGCGCCATCAGCCGGTTCGCGGCCTCGCGAATGGCTTCGAGACGCCGCAGCCGGTTGGCCAGCGCGGTCGCCATCTCCTCGGCGCTCGGCCCCTCCTCGGCCGGCGGCTCCGGCAGCAGCAGGCGCGACTTGAGAAAGGCGAGCCAGGCTGCCATCACCAGATAGTCGGCGGCAAGCTCGAGCCTGATCTTCCGCGCCGCCTCGATGAAGGTCAGGTACTGGTCGGCCAGCGCCAGGATCGATATCCTGGCCAGATCGACCTTCTGCTGCCGCGCCAGCGCCAGCAGAAGGTCGAGCGGCCCTTCGTAACCCTCAACATCGACGACCAGCGCCTCGTCGTCGGCCATGGCGGGCGGCTCGGCCGGCCGGCCGGTCTCGAATGACAAAATCTCGGCGCTCATGCGCTGACCTCCCCGGCACGGCGAACCAGTTCGTCAAGTTCCGCGCGCGCGGCCCGGCGGTCGAAATCGCCGTCCGGCCGCTGCCGCGCGGCCAGCGCCCTGTCGGCGCGCGAAAGCGCCTCATCGGCAAGCATCGGCGTCCCGGCAGCCACGTCGCGCATCTCCCGCAGGTTTCCGTTGCAGTGAAGGACGACGTCGCAGCCGGCCTCGAAGATCGCGCCGGTGCGCTCGGCAATCGAGCCGGCCAGCGCATTCATCGACACGTCGTCACTCATCAACAAACCCTGGAACCCGATCGCGTCACGAATCACCTGCGTAATCATTGTCGCAGAAGTCGTCGCCGGTTGGGCGGGATCAATCGCGCTAAACACAACATGTGCGGTCATCGCCATCGGCAGGTCGGCCAGGGGGCGGAACGCGGCAAAATCGGTCCGCTCGAGTTCCGCGCGCGGCGTATCCACCACCGGCAGCCGCAGGTGGCTGTCCGCGGTCGCCCGCCCATGGCCGGGAATGTGCTTGAGCACCGGCAGGACGCCGCCGGTCGCCAGGCCCTCGGTGACCGCCCGTGCGATTTCCGCGACCTTGTCCGGCCGGGTGCCGTAGGCACGGTTGCCGATCACCGCGTCGGCGCCCGCCACCGGGACGTCGGCCAGCGGCAGGCAATCGACGGTGATGCCGAGATCGGTGAGATCGAACGCAATCAGGGCCGATGCCAGTCGCGCCGCCCGCAGGCCAAGCTCCGAATCGATGTCGTAAAGCGTGCCGAACACCGCGCCCGGCGGGTAGACCGGCCAATGCGGCGGACCCAGCCGCTGCACCCGTCCGCCCTCCTGGTCGATCAGCACCGGCGCATCGGCGCGTCCGACGCAATCGCGCAATTCTTTCACCAGACCAATGACTTGATCCGGTGTATCGATATTCCGCTTGAAGAGAATGAAACCCCACGGCTGCTCGGCGCGCAGGAACGCGCGCTCGTCGGCCGTCAGCGAAAGCCCGGAAACGCCGGTAATGAACGCGCGCAAACCCATAGGGCCGATTAGCCCGCTGGCAGCGCCAGGGTCAAGAAATCGGCCGTTAATTCCTTTGGACGACGCACTGTCCGCCGGCGGCTTTCAGGCCGCTGCAGAGGTGAACCGCATCGCTCGAGGACGCAAAGGGTCCGACCATCGCCCGGTAATAGACCCCGCGCCGCCCGAGATCGGCCCGCTTGATGAGCGGCGAACGCGACCCCAGGATCGAGGGGAACTTGCCTTGCAGGATCCTGAACGAGGCCCGGGCATCGGCCTCGCTGCGCTGCGACGATACCTGCACCACATAGCCGCCGGCGATATTCTGGGTCGGATTGGTCGAGGCGACCTGGGTGCGCTGGCTTTGGCCTGCCTGTGGCGACAACGATAGCGGCGCATTGGCCGTGCCAGCCGTGGCGCTGGTCGTCCGCGCGTTCGCGGCCGGGGCGATCGAGCGGGTGGTCTGCGGTGCTGCCGGAGCCGGCGGCGGATTGCCGACGGCGCCGGTCCGCTCGGAGCCGGCCGGCTGGTCGGGCCGGACGCTCAGCGTCTTGATCCTGCGCGGTTCGGTTCCGGCGATGGTGCCGTTGGCGGCGTTCGAGGGAATTCCCGTATCCGGTGCAACGCTCGCGGTGGACGGCGGGTTTGCATTCTGGTTGAGCGGCGGGAACACCACGCGCGGGCCGGACGCCGCGATGCTCTTGACGTCGACCGGCTGCTCCTCGCGCGACACGATCTGCTCGGCGCCATTTGCGGCGGCCGCCATGCGGTCCTGAATCTGCTTGCCGTTCTCGGCGGACGGCGGCACCACCTTGCTGGGCGTGGTATCCGCCTTGATGATCGGCGGCTCGCCGCTATGGGAGGCGCCGAAAAAAGTCCTGTAGCCGAACGCCGCGCCGGTGCCGACCACCGCCAAAGCGAGCACCGCCAGGACGGTCTTCATGCCGCTGCGGCGCGGCTTCTCCTCGAACCCGTCGTCATAATCGTCCTGATAGGCGTACTGGTCGCCGTGATAGCCGGCGTCGGCGTAGTGCTCCGGATAGCCTTCGGACGCATGGTGCGGGTTCGGTTCGTCCTGCGGATACAGTACATCGTCATAACGATCGGCCCCGGCATCGCCATGCGCGGGCCCCGGAACGCTCGCGCGGGCCTCGTATTGCTGCGGCTGCGGCTGCCGTGCATTGGCATAGCGGCGCACCGGATGGACATCGCGCGCAAAATCCGGCTCGGGCGCGGGGGCGCGCTGCGGGTTCGCCCGTGTCAGCACCCATGACGGCGGCCCCGATGCGGGCTCATCAATCGGCAATTCGGGCTCGTCAACGAAGTCCTCGGGCGGCGGCGGCGCGGACCTGCGAAACGGCACGCGCTCGGACGCCGGACGCGGAGGGGCCTGCGGCGGCGCGCTGTAATCGGCCGCCGGATCGTTCTGGCCGATTAACCGGGCCAGTTCGGCCAGCGGATCGCCCTGGCCATGGTCATGGGGCATGCCCTGCTGCGCGCGACCGCCCGTGGACGCGGTGGAATAAGCTCTGTTCTGATATCGATCAGCCATGTGGTGTTGCATCCCCTTCGGGAAAGCGCCGACCCGTCATTCTAACGAAACAGCAGCAATTCGATGCCGTCACAAAGCCCCCGTGCGACTGGCGGATCCCCTTCTGCTCAACGCATCTCGATCGGGGCATGGACGCCGAGAACGGCCAGTCCCGATGCCAGAACCGAGACGACCCCCTGCACAAGTGCCAGACGGGCCAAGGTTATTTCTGCATCATTATTGATAATGAAGCGTAAATGAGGCGCATCGCGCCCCTGCGTCCACGCCGCGTGAAATTCGCTTGCAAGATCATATAGATAGAAGGCGACCCGGTGCGGCTCATGGGCCAGCGCCGCGGATTCCACCGTGCGCGGGTAAAGCGCGAGCCTGCGAATTAAATCAAGTTCGACCGGCTCGGTCAGCCGCTCGAGCTTCGCGGTTCGCAGCCGCGCGATACGGCCGGCGTCGTCGTCGGGCAGGTCCGGGATCGCCTCGCGGGCATTGCGGAAGATCGAGTGCCCTCGGGCATGGCCGTACTGCACGTAGAAGACCGGATTGTCCCTGGACTGCTCGATGACCTTGGCGAGATCGAAATCGAGCACCGCGTCGTTCTTGCGGAACAGCATCATGAAGCGCACCGCGTCCGATCCGACCTCATCCACCACCTCGCGCAGCGTGACGAAGTCGCCGGCCCGCTTCGACATCTTCACCGGCTCGCCGGCCCGCAGCAGCTTCACGAGCTGGACGATCTTGACGTCGAGATCGGCGTGGCCGTCGGTGACGGCCTTGATCGCCGCCTGCACCCGCTTGATGTAGCCGCCGTGATCGGCGCCCCAGACATCGACGAGGTTGCGGAAGCCGCGATCGTACTTGGTCTTGTGGTAGGCGATGTCGGAGGCGAAATAGGTGTAGCTGCCGTCGGACTTCAACAGCGGCCGGTCGACGTCGTCGCCGTAAGCCGTGGCGCGGAACAGCGTCTGCTCGCGATCCTCCCAGTCCTCGACCGGCGCGCCTTTCGGCGGCGGCAGGCGGCCTTCGTAGACGTCGCCTTTGGCGCGCAGGAAATCGATGGTGGCGGCGACCTGGTCGCGGCCGCCCTCGATCAGGGAGCGTTCCGAGAAGAACACCTCGTGGGTGATGTTGAGGGCCGCGAGATCGCCGCGGATCATGTCCATCATCATGGCGATTGCGGTCGCCCGCACGGCCGGCAGCCATTCGGCCTCAGACTGCTTCAGGAGCGCGTCGCCATGGGCCTCGGCCAGCGCCGCGCCGACCGGCATCAGATAGTCGCCGGGATAGAGCCCGTCCGGAATCTCACCGATGGTTTCGCCGAGCGCCTCGCGGTAGCGCAGGAAGGCCGAGCGCGCCAGCACATCGACCTGCGCGCCGGCATCGTTGATGTAGTATTCGCGCGTCACGCCATGGCCGGCGAACGCCAGCAGGCTCGCCAGCGCGT
The DNA here is from genome assembly GCA_020441545.1 of Xanthobacteraceae bacterium. GTDB lineage: Bacteria > Pseudomonadota > Alphaproteobacteria > Rhizobiales > Xanthobacteraceae > 62-47. Next base: position 5,468 of record JAGRLZ010000020.1, read on the forward strand.
CGCCGAACACCGCGCCCCGGCAGTGGCCGACATGCATCGGCCCGGTCGGATTGGCCGAGACGTATTCGACATTGACCTTCACGCCGCCGCCGATCGCGCTGCGGCCATAGCCCTCGCCGTCGCGCAGGATGGCACGCAGCGCCTCAAACCAGACCGCCGGCTTCAGCCGCATGTTGATGAAGCCGGGCCCGGCGACCTCGACCGCATCGATCGCCGGATCGGCGCGCAGGCCGTTTGCGATCTTCTCGGCCAGGTCGCGCGGCCTGGCCTTGGCCTCCTTGGCCAGCACCATCGCGGCATTGGTCGCCATGTCGCCATGGGAGGCATCACGCGGCGGCTCGACCACGACCCGCGACAGGTCGATCCCGGCCGGCAAGCCGCCGTCATCGGCGAGCGCGCGGCACACCGCCTGCACCCGCGCGAGGCCGTCGGCGAAGGGATGCAGCGGAGGGGCGGAATCGGCCATGGATTTGCTCAGGGTTGTGACGATTGCGGGCAGGAATGCGGGCGGGACGCGCCGATGCGGCGCCTAACGCAAATCCGGGGTCGAGTCAAAAAGCCGCCGATGCTCGATCAGGGCGTATCGGTCGGTCATTCCGGCGATGAAATTGCCGATCCGGCGGGCCAGATCGGCCTCGGATTCCGCCTCGGTCGGGGCAAGCCACTCGCTCGGCAGATCGGCGGGCGAGGCCCGATAGCGCGCGAACAGATCCCGCACCACCTGCTCGGCCCGGCGCATCACCGTCATGACCCGCGGATGGCGATACATGCGCTCGCGGAGGAATATCTTGATCATGGCTTCCGCCTCGGCCGTCTGCGGCGTGAACGCCACGAGCGGCGCGTCGTGATGGCGGACGGCCTCGGGCGATTTCGGCCGCAAAGCCGACAACCGCGCGGCGGTCTCGGTCATGACCGCGTGGATCAGGTCGGAGATCAGCTCGCGCCCCAGCTCCGCCGCGCGCCGGACATCGTCCAGCCCCGGATAGCAGGCATCGATCTCGCCGATGATCTCGTCGAGGCGGGACACGGTGCGCAGGTCATCCAGCGTGAACAGGCCGGCGCGCAGGCCGTCGTCGATATCGTGGGCATCGTAGGCGATGTCATCGGCGATCGCCGCGACCTGCGCCTCCAGCGAGGCGTAGCTCCATAATTCGAGATCGTAGGCACGATTGAAGTCCGCGATCCCGACCGGCAGGCCGCGTGCGCTGTAGCGTCCGACCGGCACGCCGGCCCGGTCGGTCAGCGGGCCGTTGTGCTTGACGATGCCCTCCAGCGTCTCCCACGACAGGTTGAGGCCGTCGAAACGCGGATAGCGATGCTCCAGCGCGGTCACCACCCGGAGCGTCTGGGCATTGTGATCGAAGCCGCCGTGATCCTTGAGGCATTCGTCCAGCGCCCGCTCCCCGGCATGGCCGAACGGCGGATGACCGAGATCGTGGGCCAGCGCCAGCGCCTCGGTGAGGTCCTCGTCGAGCCCGAGCCGGCGCGCCAGCGCCCGGGCGATCTGGGCCACTTCGAGGGAATGGGTCAGCCGGGTGCGGTAGTGATCGCCCTCGTGATAGACGAACACCTGGGTCTTGTGCTTGAGGCGGCGGAACGCGGTGGAATGGATCACCCGGTCGCAATCGCGGCGGAACACGCTGCGGCTCTGGCTGGCCGGCTCGCGGAACGGTCGCCCCCGGCTCCGGGCCGGATCGCAGGCATAGGGCTTCGGGGGGGCAGCCATTCCGACAGGCACGGTGATTTCGTCGTCCGATTGTTTGATTCCAGCTCCCGTTGCACTTAACTAATTGCCACGGAGAATTCAAAGCCTCGGCCGGCCGGGCCACGGAGTCGTAATCCATGACTGAACCCAACGTCACCATCACCGAGCGGGCGGCGCACCGGATCGGTGCCATCCTCAAGTCGGAGGGCAACGGCGCGATGCTGCGCATCAGCGTCGAGGGGGGCGGCTGTTCCGGGTTCCAGTACAAGTTCGATATCGAGCGGGCCCAGGCGGAGGACGATCTCGTCATCGCCCGCGACAGTGCCGTTGTGCTGGTGGACCCCTCCTCGGCGCCGTTCCTGGCCGGCTCGGAAGTGGATTTCGTCGACGACCTGATCGGCGCCTCGTTCCGGGTCAACAATCCGAACGCCACCGCATCCTGCGGTTGCGGCACCAGCTTCTCGGTCTGACGCCGGCGGCACGCGACCGGCCGCGACGACGACCCGCCACCCGGGGTCAGCTTTTGCCGCCGGGCAGGCAGACGAATTTGACGCTGTCGGCCCACTGGCGCTGCCAGCGGAAGACCTGGTCGAGCGTGCAGCGGATTTCGGTCTCGGGATCGTTTCCCGAATAGCCGGATTCGAGAATCGCGAAACTGCCGTCGGCCTTCCGCACCGCGCGCGCCCTTACCGGCACCAAGGCGCGGGTCACCGGATGATCCGCGAAATAATGGCGAACCGCGAACGTGATGTCGCCGCGCATGGCCGCACTCCCTTGAGTTCGTGCCTCAGTTCGTGCCTCGGCTTGTAGCGGGCCGCCGCTAATGAACGTCTAGGGAGCGCCGTCGTGTTCGACCGATCGCCTTAACGGTCCGGCAACCCTGCCGGCCATGCGGCCTTGCGGCCTATTCCGCCGCCGCCACCTGCGGCCGATCGGCGATCTCGACCTCTTCGAGCTGCGGCTCGAGCCGCCGCTTCAGCCTGCGGTCGAAGCGATCGAGATAGATGTAGATCACCGGCGTGATGAACAACGTCAGCAGTTGCGACACCATCAGTCCGCCGACCACCGCGACCCCGAGCGGCTGACGCAGCTCGGCGCCGGCGCCGGTGCCGAGCGCGATCGGCAGCGTGCCGAAGATCGCGGCGAACGTCGTCATCATGATCGGCCTGAAACGCAGCAGCGCCGCCTCGCGGATCGCGTGCTCGGCCGACAGCCCGACGCGCCGCCGCTCGATGGCGAAATCGACCATCATGATGGCGTTCTTCTTGACGATGCCGACCAGCATGACGATGCCGATCATGGCGATCACCGACAGCTCCATCCTGAACAGCATCAGGGTCAGGATCGCGCCGATGCCGGCCGACGGCAGACCGGAGATGATCGTGATCGGATGGATGAAGCTTTCGTAGAGGATGCCGAGGATGACGAAGGCCGCGAACACCGCGGCGATAATCAGGATGCCCTGCCCGCGCAGCGAATCCTGGAACACCTGCGCGGTGCCGGAGAATCCGGTGACAATGGTCGCCGGCAGATTGGACTCGCGCTCGATCCGGGTGATCTTGTCGACCGCGTAGCCGAGCGACACGCCCGGCGCCAGATTGAACGAGATCGTCACCGCCGGCTGCTGGCCCTGATGATTGATCAACAACGGCCCGACCGACGGCACCATTCGCGCCACCGCATCGAGCGGAATGGTGCGTCCGGCCGAGGTCTTCACGTAGAGCTTCGACAGGTCGGCCGGATCGACGCGGAATTCCGGCTTCGCTTCCATGATGATCTTGTAGTCGTTCGAGGGCATGTAGATGGTGCCGACCTGCCGGGAGCCGTAGGCATTGAACAGCTGGTTGCGCACCTGGTCGACCGTGACCCCGAACACCGACGCCTTCTCGCGATCCACCTCCACGGTCAGTTGCGGGTTCTTGATGTAGAGATCGGTGGTGACGTCGAGCAGTCCCGGCACCTTGGCGATCTGCTCGCGCATCCGCGGCGCAAGGCGATAGAGCGCGTCGGTGTCGCCGCTCTGCAGCACATACTGGTACTGGCTCTTGGATATGCGCCCGCCGATGTTGAGGTTCTGGATGCTCTGGAAGAAGGCTTGCAGCCCCGGCACCTGGAGCGCGATACGGCGCAGCCGCCCGATCACCACCTGCACGGGCTCGCGTTCCGACCTCGGCTTCAGCGAGATGAAGAACCGGCCATAATTGGTCGTCGTGTTGGGGCCGCCGGCGCCGACCGTGCTGTTGACGAATTCGACCGCCGGATCCTGCTGGATCATGGCGGCAAGCACCTTCTGGCGCTCGACCATCGCCGCGAACGAGGTATCGGTCGCGGCTTCGGTCACGCCGATCAGGAATCCGGTGTCCTCCTGCGGGAAGAACCCCTTCGGCACGATCACATACAGGAAGACGGTTCCCGCGAGAGTCGCGAGCGTGATACCGAGCATGATCGACTTGTAGGCCAGTACCCGGTCCAGCGCCCATTCGTAAGCGCGCAGCCCGCTTGCGAACATCCGCTCGAAGGTCCGCAGAACGATATTGGGTCGCTTCTCGTGGTCGTGGGAACGCAGGACGCGCGCGCACAGCATCGGCGTCAGGGTCAGCGACACGAAGCCGGACACCAGGATGGCGACCGCGACCGTCACCGCGAACTCCCGGAACACGCGCCCGACGATGCCGCCCATCAGCAGCACCGGAATGAAAACGGCGATCAGCGAGAAGGTGATCGAGATGATGGTGAAGCCGATCTCGCGCGCACCTTTCAGCGCCGCCTCGAACGGCCGCATCCCTTCCTCGATGTGACGCATGATGTTTTCCAGCATCACGATGGCGTCGTCGACCACGAAGCCGACCGACAGCGTCAACGCCAGCAGCGTCATGTTGTTGATCGAGAAGTCGAACATATACATCACCGCGCAGGTGCCGATCAGCGAAATCGGCACCGCCAGCGCGGGAATGAACGTGGCCGAGGCCGAGCGCAGGAACAGGAAGATCACCATGATCACCAGCGCGACGGCGATCATCAGGGTTTCCTCGACATCGGTCACCGCCTGCCGGACCGAGATCGAGCGATCCATCATGACGTTGACGTTGACCGACGGCGGAATCTGCTCCCGCAGCGCCGGCAGCTTGGCGCGGACGCCATCGACCACCGCCACCAGATTGGCGTCCGGCTGCTTCTGCACGGCCAGGATGATGGAGCGGTTGCCGTTCAGCCAGGAGGCGATCTTGTCGTTCTCGACACTGTCATGGACGGTCGCGATCTCGTCGAGCTTCACCGGCGAGCCGTTGCGCCAGGCGACCACCACCTTGCTGTAGTCGGCCGCCTTGCTCATCTGGCCCGAGGCGACCAGCGCCACGTCCTGCTTCGGCCCGTTCAGGGTGCCGACCGGCGTGGACGAATTGGCGCTGGAGACCGCCGCGCGGACATCGTCCAGCGTCAGGCCGCGCGCGGCCGCCGCCTGCGGATCGACCTGGACCCGGATGGCGAATTTCTGGCTGCCATAGACCAGCACCTGCGCGACGCCCGGAATCTGCGACAGGGCCTGGCCGACAGTGATCTCGCCATATTCGTTGACCGCCGACAGTGGCAGGGTGTCGGACGACAGGGCGAGATAGATCACCGGATATTCGGCCGGGTTCACCTTGCGGAAGCTCGGCGGGATCGTCATTTCGACCGGCAGCCGCCGCTGCGCGATCGTCAATGCGGTCTGCACATCCAGCGATGCCGCGTCGATGTCGCGGTTGAGGTCGAACTGGATGGTGATGGCCGATTGGCCTTGCGAGGATCGCGAGGTCATCGACGAGATGCCGGCGATGGTCGACAACTGCCGCTCGATGATGCCGGCAACCGACGCCGCCATGGTGTCGGCGCTGGCGCCCGGCAGGCTCGCCGTCACCGCGATGGTCGGGAAATCGACCTTCGGCAGCGCGGACACCGGAAGCAGGCGGAAGCCGAAAATGCCGAACACGATGATCGACGCCGTCAGCAGCGTGGTCAGGACAGGCCGTCGGATACAGAGTTCGGAGAGCGTCATCCGTCAGGCTCCTGCCTTCGGCGCCCGCGGCTTCACCGCCGTTCCGTTGGACAGCAGCAACTGGCCGTCGATCACGACGTCCTCGCCGCCGCGCAACCCCTCGGACAGCACCGACGAGCCTTCCGAGGTCCGCGTCACCTTCACCGGCTGCACCCGGGCCTTGCCGCCGTCGACGACGAAGACGAAATCGCCGCCCTGGCTGCGCTGGATCGCGGCCGACGGCACCACGACGGCCTGCTCGGTGCGAACAACCAGGCGGGTATTGACCAGGGTGCCGGGCCATAGCGCTTCGCTGGCATTGTCCATGATGCCGCGGACCGTGACCATGCCGGTGGTCGCATCGACCGTGTTGTCGACCATCGCCACCTTGCCGGTCTCGGTCCGGTCGCGGCCGGGAACGGTCGCGACCACGCTGGATTCGCCCTTGGCCATGGCGTCGCGCAGGTCGGGCAGCACCGCCTGCGGAACGGCGAACCTGACATAGACCGGCGCCATCTGGTTGATGACCGCCAGCGGGGCGACGTCCGCCGGGCGCACGAAATTGCCGGCCTTCACATTGGCCACGCTGATCCGTCCCGCGAAGGGTGCGCGGATCACGGTGTAGCTCTTCTGGACCTTGAGATTGTCCAGCGCCGCCTCGTCGGCCTTGATGGTGCCGATCAGGATATCGGCCTGGGTCCTGGCGTTGTCGAGACTGACCTGGGTGGTGGCGCCCTTGCCGATCAGATCGCTGTAGCGCCGGAGATCGCGCTGCGCGCCGGCGAGCTGGGCACGGTCGCGGGCCAGCGTGCCTTCGGCCTGCTCGATCTGGGCGTCGATCTGCCGCGCGTCGAGGGTGAACAGCAGGTCGCCTGCCTTCACCCGCGCGCCGTCCTGGAAATGCACGCCAACGATCGTGGTCTCGATCCGCGACTTCAGCGCGACGCTCAGGATCGGCGTCACGGTGCCGATCGCGCCGACATCGACCGGCACCTCCCGCCGCACCGCCTTGGCCACGGCCACCGACACCACCCGCGCGGGCGCCTGCGCCTTGACCGCCGAGTTTCCCTGCCAGGCATCACGCGTCTGATAGCCGGCCACCGCGACGGCACCCAGCACCAGCGCCAGGACGATCCATTTGCCTCTGCTCATGACATTCCACGTCAACTGGTGTGGTGGTTCAGAAGCTCGCTCCGTGATCGCCGCGAGGTCGTCAGGCGGGCTTTTTGAACCTAAACCACACTCGAACCATAAATCCGCCCAGTGTCCTTATCGATTGCGAAGTTCGCAGCAGGGATTGCCGCAAAGACATATTGCCGCAAAGACATGCGAACTTCGCAATCGGGACACTGGTCCGCGAGGATCGTGACGGCACGGCCGCTCCGGCCGGACAGCGACTTTCTCGCCTTTGTTTCGAATGACTTATCACAGGCCGCGGGTTCATGGTATGCGACACACTCCCATTTTGGGTCTATTCCCGACCGGATAGCTGCCATGCGGATCGCCACCTGGAACGTCAATTCGGTGCGCCAGCGCCTCGACCACCTGCTCACCTGGCTGCGCGAGACCTCGCCGGATATCGCCTGCCTGCAGGAGATCAAATGCGTCGACGAGGCGTTTCCGCGCGAGGCGGTGGAAGCGCTCGGCTACAACGTGGTCACCCACGGACAGAAGACTTTCAACGGCGTGGCGCTGCTGTCGCGCTTTCCGCTCGACGAAGCCACGCCCCGCCTCGATGGC
>JAGRLZ010000161.1 GCA_020441545.1 Xanthobacteraceae bacterium
TGCCGCAGCCATGACGACGGCCCTTCTTCATGACAGCCTTGCTTTATGACGGCTTGGCACGCCCAACCATGAGACCGCAGATGGGACCGCTTTCGGGAGTTCGGATCATCGACATGACGTCGGTGCTGATGGGCCCCTACGCCACCCAGGCGCTCGGCGACTACGGCGCCGACGTCATCAAGATCGAATCGCCGGACGGCGACATCACCCGCCAGATCGGCCCGGTCCGGCATCCCGGCATGGGGCCGATCTTCCTCAACACCAACCGCAGCAAGCGCAGCATCGCGCTCGACCTCAAGAAGCCGGCCGGCCGCGACGCCCTGCTGCGGCTCGCCGCCACCGCCGACGTGCTGGCCTACAACGTGCGGCCGCAGGCGATGGCGCGGCTGAAGCTGGATTACGAGACGGTGGCGGCGGTCAATCCGCGCATCGTCTATGCCGGCGTGTTCGGCTTCGGCCAGGACGGGCCCTACGCCGCGATGCCGGCCTATGACGACCTGCTGCAGGGCGCCTCCGGCCTTGCCCACCTGATCGCGCGGGCCGGCGACGGCACCCCGCGCTACGTGCCGACCGCGCTGGCCGACCGCGTCGTCGGCCTGTCCGCCGTCGGCGCGATCCTCGCCAGCCTGGTGCATCGCGACCGCACCGGCAAGGGCCAGCGCGTCGACATCCCGATGTTCGAGACCATGGTCGGCTTCGTGCTCGGCGATCATCTCGGTGGCCTCACCTTCGAGCCGCCGCTCGACCAGGGCGGCTATGCGCGGCAGATGTCGCCGGACCGGCGGCCCTACAGGACCATGGACGGCCACATCAGCGTCATCGTCTACAACGACAAGCAGTGGGCGAGCTTCTTCGACGTCACCGGCCGCGACGACCTGCGCGACGATCCGGCCTTCGCCACCTTCTCCGGCCGGCTCGCCAACATCGACGCGGTCTATGCCGAACTGGCGCGCATCCTGGCCACCCGCACCACCGGCGAGTGGCTTACGCTTCTCGGCAAGGCCGACATTCCGGTGATGCCGGTGCACGACCTGCAAGGCGTGCTCGCCGATCCACATCTCGAAGCCACCGAATTCTTCCCGGTGATGGCGCATCCCACCGAAGGCCCGATCCGCAGCATGCGGGTCGCGGCCCGCTGGTCGGATACGCCGGTGGCGCCGACACGGCTGGCGCCGACGCTGGGCGAACACGGCGACGAAATCCTGCGCGAAGCGGGCTTCTCGCCGGACGAGATCGCACGCCTGCGCGACGACGGCGTGCTGCGCACCCCGGACACACCCGCCGTCAAGAGCTGACATCCCACGCCAAAGGACCGCATGATGGACTTTTCCTATTCCGAGAACCAGGACGCCATTCGCGACGCCATCCAGAAGATCTGCGCCGGTTTCGACGACGCCTACTGGCTGAAGAAGGATCACGACGGCGGCTTCCCGAACGAGTTCTACGACGCGGTCGCGCGCGCCGGCTGGCTCGGCATCTGCATCCCGGAAGAATATGGCGGCGCCGGGCTCGGCATCATGGACGCCGCGATCATGATGCGCACCATCTCGGAATCCGGCGCCGGCATGTCGGGCGCCTCCGCCGTGCACATGAACGTGTTCGGGCTCAACCCCGTCGCCGTGTTCGGCAACGACGAGCAGCGCGCGCGGATGCTGCCGCCGATCGTCGAGGGCAAGGCCAAGGCGTGCTTCGGCGTCACCGAGCCGAACACCGGCCTCAACACCACCCAGCTCAAGACCCGCGCGGTGCGCAAGGGCGACCGCTATGTCGTCAACGGCCAGAAGGTGTGGATCTCGACCGCGCAGGTCGCGACCAGGATCCTGCTGCTGGCGCGCACCACGCCGCTTGAGGAGGTGAAGCGCCCGACCCACGGCCTCAGCCTGTTCTATGCCGATTTCGACCGCACCCGGATCAAGGTCCACGAAATCGAGAAGATGGGCCGCAAGGCCATCGATTCCAACGAGCTGTTCTTCGAGGACTTCGAGATTCCGGTCGAGGACCGCATCGGCGAGGAAGGCCGCGGCTTCGACTACATCCTGCACGGCATGAATCCCGAGCGCGTGCTGATCGCGGCCGAAGCGGTCGGGCTCGGCAAGCTGGCGCTGGCGCGCGCCGCCGACTACGCCAAGACCCGCATCGTGTTCAACCGGCCGATCGGCATGAACCAGGCGATCCAGCATCCGCTGGCGAAGAACTGGATGAATCTCGAGGCCGCCTGGATGATGGTGCTGTCCGCCGCCTGGCAATACGACAAGGGCCTGCCCTGCGGTGCGGCCGCCAATGCCGCCAAGTATCTCGCCGGCGAGGCCGGCTTCGATGCCTGCCAGCAGGCGATCATGACCCATGGCGGCTTCGGCTACGCCAAGGAATTCCATGTCGAGCGTTACCTGCGCGAGGTGATGATCCCGCGCATCGCGCCGGTGAGCCCGCAACTGGTGCTGAGCTTCATCGCCGAACGGGTGCTCGGCCTGCCGAAATCCTACTGAGCGCGCGGACGCCGCGCTCACCCTCCACGACAACGCAAGGCGACCGGACATGGCAGGTCTCTACTTCGAGGAATTTTCCGACGGCCAGCAATTCCACCACGAATTCAGCCGCACCGTCACCGAGATGGACAACACCATGTTCAGCCTGCTGACCATGAATCCGCAGCCGCTGCATCTCGACGCCCATTTCGCGGCAGGCACCGAGTTCGGCCAGCGGCTGTTCAACAGCCTTTATACGCTGGGGATCATGATCGGCATGAGCGTCTACGACACCACCTTCGGCACCACCATCGCCAATCTCGGCATGACCGACGTGGCGTTTCCCAGGCCGGTGTTCCACGGCGACACGCTGAAGGCGCATACCACCGTCATCTCCAGGCGGCTCAGCAAATCGCGCCCCGGCCAGGGCATCGTCGAATTCGAGCACTCCGCGACCAACCAGCGCGGCGAGGTGGTGGCGCGCTGCCGCCGCACCGCCCTGATGCGCTGCAAGCCGGAGGCGTGAGGCGATGCGCTCGCTGCTGTTCGTGCCGGGCGACAGCCCGCGCAAGTTCGAAAGCGCCAAGCGGTGCGCGGCCGACGCGCTGATCCTCGACCTCGAGGATTCGGTGGCGACGGACCGGAAGGCCGGCGCGCGGCAGACCGTGCGCGGGATGCTGGCGGCGCGGAAGCCGGGACAGCTTTGCTATGTCCGCATCAACGCGCTGGATACCGGCCTTGCGCTGGCCGACCTCGCCGCCGTGATGCCCTCCGCGCCGGACGGCATCGTGCTGCCGAAATGCGAGGGCGCCAAGGACGTCAACCACCTCGCCACCTATCTCGACGCCTTCGAGGCGGCATTCGGCCTCGCCCATGGAACCACCCGCATCGTCGTGGTCGCCACCGAGACCGCGCGCGCGGTGCTGAAGCTTCACGACTTCGAGGGTGCCAGCCCGCGGCTGTGGGGCATGACCTGGGGCGCGGAGGACCTCGCCGCCTCGCTTGGCGCCTCGCGCAACCGCGTCGACGGCCGCTATACCGGGCCGTTCCTGCTGGCGCGCGACCTCTGCCTGGTCAGCGCCGCCTCCATCGGCGTGGTCGCGATCGATGCGGTCTATACCGACATCGACAATCTCGATGGGCTCAAAGAGGAAACCATCGCCGCGCGGTGCGACGGCTTCATGGCGAAAACCCTGATCCATCCCAAGCACGTCGATATCGTCAACGCCGCGCTGACGCCGACCGCCGACGAGGTCGCCTGGGCGACGCAGGTGGTACGCGCCTTCGAGGAGGCGCCGGCGTCCGGCGTGGTCAGGATCGACGGCAGGATGATCGACAAGCCGCACCTCGTCGCCGCCCGCAAGGTGCTGGCGATGGCGGGGCGATAGTCCGGCCGCGGGCTGCGACCGGACGCAGAAGTGCCAGGCTGCGGAAGCGGGAAGCCGCGAAGCCCATTGCCGCAATGGATCTGCCTCAATGGATCGCGAAGCGCACCGGCACGGTGAACGACATTGAGCCCTGCGTGACCTCCGGCGGAAAGGCCGGCAGCGGCTGGGCACGTCGGATCATCGCCATGGTTTCCGCATCCAGCGTGCGGTGGCCGGACGAGCGGGCCAGCCGGCTCGACAGCACCCGGCCGCCGCGGCTCACCGTGAACGACAGCAGCGCGGTGCCCTGCTCGCCGGCAGCGCGGGCGGCAGCGGGATATCGCTTGAAGCGCTGCAGGTGCGCGGCCAGCCGGTCGCGATAGGCCGGCAACACTGCCGCCGCCACGGCGCCGGCCCGCGCGGCCGCGGCCCGCGCCGCCCGGCGATCAGCCCGCGGCGCCGATGTGGTGCGCGGTGCCTGCGGCCGCTTCGACGGCGCCCTCACTTCTTTCTTGTGCGGCTTCGGCTTGACCGGCTCCGGTTCGGGTTTCGGCTCGGCTGTGGTTTCCGGCCTGGCCTCGTGACGGACCGGCTTGTCCTCCCGTGGCGCTGCGACCTGCGGATCGGCCTGCGGCGGCGCCGCCGGAATCTGCTCCTGCGGCACCGGCGGCGGAGGTGGCGGCGGCGGTGCGGGCGCCGCCGGCTGCTCGGCTTCCTGCATATCCGGCCCCGGCGCCAGGTCCTGCTGCGAGACCTCCGGCGAAGCGGTCGCCGGCGCGAGGTCGATGGTGATCGCGGGCACCGCGACGCCGGGCGGCGGGCTCTGCGCATACCACGCAAGGCCGGCGCCGATCAGCGCCGCGTGGGCCAGCACGATCGCCAGCGCCGACAGCAGCCAGCGCCCGATGCCCGCCGTCCCGGCCGCGGGACGGACGGCATAGGGGTTGAGCGCCGCCTCGCTCATGGTTTGGCGTCGCCGCCGTCGAGCCCGACCAGCGCGATCTTGAGATAGCCGGCGTCGCGCAGCAGGTTCATCACGGCCATCAGCTCGCCATAGCTGACGCTCTTGTCGGCGCGCAGGAAAATGCGGTCGTCCTTGTTGCCGTTGGTCGCGTTTTCGAGCGCGGCCGGCAGGCCGTCGCGCGCAACCGTTTCCTCGCCGACCGCCAGCACGAGGTCCGGCTTCACGGTGACGAACACCGGCTTGTCGGGGCGCGGCTGCTGCTCCGCCGTGCTGGCCGGCAGATCGACGCCGATATCGACGGTGGCGAGCGGCGCGGCCACCATGAAGATGATGAGCAGCACCAGCATCACGTCGATGAACGGGGTGACGTTGATCTCGTGCGCCTCGACCAGGTCGTCGTCGTCCGCGCGCCGGCGCAACCCGCGCCGCGCGCCCGATCCACCAGGAGCGCCGCCGATGCGTCCACCAAGGCCGCCGGCCATGGCCTACTCCGCCGCCGGCGCCAGCGCGGCGGCCGGCTGGCCCTTGAGACTGCCCTGCCGGCTGATCAGCAGCAGCACCTGCGTCGCCGCATCCCCGAGCAGCGCGCGATAGCCGGCGATGCCGCGCGCCAGCACATTATAAATGACCACGGCCGGGATCGCCGCGACCAGCCCGAGCGCGGTCGCCAGCAGCGCCTCGGCGATGCCGGGCGCCACCACCGCGAGATTGGTGGTGTGGGCCTGCGAGATGCCGATGAAGGCATTCATGATGCCCCACACGGTGCCGAACAGGCCGACGAAGGGTGCGGTCGCGCCGATGGTGCCGACGATGCCGGTGCCGCGGGCGATGCGCCGCGCCATCGCGCTTTCGACGCGCTCCAGCCGCAGCGCCGCGCGCTCCTTGAAATCGTCGTCGATCAGGCCCCGCGACAGGCCGAGTTCCTGCGCCGCCGCCTGCACCAGTTGCGCGACCGCGTCGCCTCCCCGCAGGTGGGCAGCGACCGCGTCCAGCGTGGTGTCGCGCTCCATCGCCGCCATGCGCCGCTTCGTAACCGCACGCGCGCGCGCCAGTTCCAGCGTCTTGGACAGCCATACCGTCCACGTCACCAGCGAGGCGAAGGCGAGCCCGACCATCACCGCCTTCACGACGATGTCGGCGTTCTCGAACATGCCCCACGGGGACAGGTCGCGCGGCAGCGTGACCACATCCGGGGCAGCCGTTGACGCGACGGGCCACAGCGCGCAGCCCGCGATCAGCGCGACGAGCCCTGCGCGAACAAGCCCTGCGCGGAAATATCGGCCTTCAATGGGTCGCATGGCGGTCCTTCGTGGCATCGATCCAGAGCATGATCCCGAAAGGTGCAAGCCGGCTTTCGGAAAAAGCGGACGCACCGTATCGCCCGGGCTCGGGAACCGCCACCCTTCGCCCCGCGTCGAGCACGCTTGAATCATTCAAATGTCACGGAGCCGGCGACGATCTCCGCCGCAGGATCGTGACGTCACCATCCGGATTTTCGGGTTCGCACCGGAGCCTGCGCCCGGACGGCGCTATCACGTATCGAAGATGCGCGCGAACGCGCCTCCGGCGCCGATCCAAGGGGAGCGCCCCGGATTGACCGCCGGGGACTTTTTTTCAAACATCCCGCGAGCGCCTGATCCACTTGCGTTAAATCAGACCCGCCGTTCATCTTTTTGTTTGAGCATGATCTTTTCCGAAAACCGGCTTCCACTTTTCGGGATCATGCTCCAGAGGCTCACGCGCCCTCACCAGGTGTCGATGCAGGGCCGCTTGCGGTGGGTGCGCTTCTCCGGCTCCGGCACCGAGCGCAGGCCGGCCATGATCCAGTCGCGCGTCGCGGCCGGGTCGATCACCCCGTCGATCTCGAGGCACGAGGCGATCGAGACCGCCTTGCCGTTGGCATAGAGCTGCGCGACCTTGTCCTGGTAATACGTCTCGCGCTCGACCGGATCGGCGATCGCCTCCATTTCTTTCCGGAAGCCGAGCCGGACATAGCCTTCCAGGCCCATGCCGCCGAACTCGCCGGTCGGCCACGCCACGGTGAAGAACGAGGCGTGGAAACCGCCGCCGATCATCGACTGCGCGCCGAGGCCGTAGCCCTTGCGCAGCACGATGCCGAACAGCGGCACCGTGAGGCTGGCGCCGGTGACGAACATCCGCGCCACATGGCGGACGATCGCGGTCTTCTCGGCCTCGGGGCCGACCATGAAGCCCGGGGTGTCGCACAGCGACACCAGCGGGATGTCGAAGGCGTCGCACAACTGCATGAAGCGCGCGGCCTTGTCGCCGGCATCGGCATCGATGGCGCCGCCGAGATGCTTCGGATTGTTGGCGATCAGGCCGAACGGCTTGCCCTCGATGCGGATCAACGCGGTAATCATGCCGACGCCGAAGTCGCGGCGAAGCTCCAGCACCGAGTCTTCATCGGCGATGAGGTCGATCACGGTGCGGATGTCGTAGACGCGCAGCCGGTTCTCCGGGATCGCCCGGCGCAGCAGCCGCTGATCCGGCGCCTCCCAGCTCGTCACCGCGCCCTGGAAATACGACAGGTACTTCTGGGCGACCGCGGTGGCTTCCTCCTCGTCCTCGACCAGGATGTCGATCACCCCGTTGGGCGACTGGAACGATACCGGCCCGACTTCCGCCGGATGGTAGACGCCGAGCCCGCCGCCCTCGATCATCGCCGGTCCGCCCATGCCGATCGAGGCGTTCCGGGTCGCGATGATGACATCGCACACGCCCAGCATCGCCGCGTTGCCGGCGAAGCAATAACCCGACACCACGCCGACCACCGGCACCAGGCCGGACAGTTTTGCGAACTGCACGAAGGACGGGCCGTCGAGGCCGGTCATGCCGAGCCGGTCGGTGTCGCCGGGGCGGCCGCCGCCGCCTTCGCCATAGAACACCACCGGCATCCGCCACTGCTCGGCGAGCCCGAGCATGCGGTCGATCTTCTTGTGGTTCATGTGGCCCTGGGTGCCGGCCAGCACGGTGTAGTCGTAGGAGATCACCATGCAGCGGGCATCATGCGCGCCGAACTTGTCGGCATTGACGGTGGCAACCCCGGTGATGAGGCCGTCGGCCGGCGTGTTCTTGATGAGATCGTCCAGCGCGCGGCGGCGGCGCTGCGCCGCGATCGCCAGCGCCCCGTATTCCACGAACGAGCCGTCGTCGACGAGCTGCGCGATGTTCTCGCGCGCGGTGCGCTGGTTGGTCTTGCGCCGCCGCTCCACCGAGGCGGGGCGGTTCTCGTCCAGGGTGTTGGCATGGCGCGCGATCACCTCGGCAAGGTCGGGGCGGATGTGGTCGAGATCGACCTCGGCCTGCGCCTCCTCGGCGCTGCCGCCGACATCGGCCGGCTCGATGAACAGGATCGCATCGCCCTGCATCAGGGTCTCGCCGTCCCGGGCGGCGATCTTCACCACCCGGCCGCCCTGGGGTGCGGCGACGAGATGCTCCATCTTCATCGACTCGATGACGACGATCTGCTGGCCGGGGCGCACCAGGTCGCCCTCGGCGACATTGATGGTGACGATGGTGCCCTGAAGCGGCGCGGCAACCGGCACCGTGCCTTCGGGCGCGGCGTCCGCGCCGCCCGCGGCCTTCGCGGCGCCCGCGCCGGTTGCGGCCGCGGCCTGCTCGAAGAACAGCGGCCGTTCCGGCGTCCTGGCGGCGGCCACCAGTTCGGCGACGTGGGTATCGACGAAATTGGTGCTGATGCGGTTGGCGACGAAATCCGGATGCGCCAGCACCGCCTGGATGAACGGCGCATTGGTGGCGACGCCCTCGACGCGGAATTCGCGCAAGCTCCGCGCCGCCTTGGCGACCGCTTCCGGCCAGCGCGCCGCCGGCGCATGGACGATCACCTTGGCGAGCAGCGAGTCGAACGCGGCGCTGGTCTTGTAACCGGAATAGCCGAAGGTATCGACGCGCACGCCGGGCCCGGACGGCGGATCGAACACCGACAGCGTGCCGCCGGTCGGCTTGGTCTGCCCCTTCTCGTCCATCACCTCCATGTTGATGCGCAGCTGCATGGCATAGCCGCGCGGCGCGGGCACAGCCGCCTGGGTCAGCCCGAGCGAGGCCAGCGTGGCGCCGCCCGCCACCGCGACCTGTGCGCGCACGAGGTCGATGCCCAGCACTTCCTCGGTCACGGTGTGCTCGACCTGAAGCCGGGGATTGGCCTCGATGAAGGCGAAGGCCGGGTCGTCGCCGGCGGTCTCGCCGTCCACCAGGAATTCGAAGGTGCCGAGGCTGTCGTAATGCGCAGCAGCCGCGAGCTGCTTGGCGGCATCGACGATGCGCGCCCGCAAGGCTTCACTCAGAGAAGGACTCGGCGCCACCTCGACCAGCTTCTGGTTGCGGCGCTGGATGGTGCATTCGCGCTCCCACAGGTGGCTGATGCCGCCGTGCCGGTCGCCGATGATCTGCACCTCGATGTGGCGCGCCTTGCGGATCAGCCGCTCGACGTAGACGCCGTCGCTGCCGAACGCGGCCTTGGCTTCCGACTGGCAGCGCGCATAGGCGTCGTCGAGTTGCGCGGCATCCTCGACGATGCGCATGCCGCGCCCGCCGCCGCCGGCCAGCGCCTTGATCATCACCGCCGCATTGTTGCCGAGCGAGGCGAAGAACACCTTGACCTCGTCCAGCGTGGTCGGGCCCTCGGTGCCGTCGATGATCGGCACGCCGCAGCGCTTCGCCAGCGTCTTGGCCTCGACCTTGTCGCCGAACAGTTCCAGCGCCTCCGGCGACGGCCCGACGAAAGTGATACCCTCCTCCTTGCAGCGCCGCGCCAGTCCGGCGTTCTCGCTGAGGAAACCGTAACCGGGGTGCAGTGCGTCGCAGCCCGCGGCCTTGGCCGCCGCCACCACGCCCTCGATATCGAGATAGGCGCGCGCGCCGCGCCCCGGAATCTCGCGCGCCTCGTCGGCGGCGCGAACATGCAGCGACAGCGCGTCGTCCGCCGGATAGACCGCGACGGTGGCGATGCCGGATTCGCCGGCGGCACGGGCGATGCGGATGGCGATCTCGCCGCGATTGGCGATCAGGAGCTTGCGAAACGACATGGATGATTTCCGATTGAACACAAAGACATGCGAGGCCGCGACGCTGCGCGACCCTGCGATAGATTATGGGATCAGGCCGTCAGTTCCTGCTTCTTGACCTTGCCGGTCGCGGTCATCGGCAGGGCGTCGATGATGCGGACCTCCGGCACCTTGTAGACGGCCATCCGCTCCTTGCACCACGCCTGGATATCCGCCGGCGTCACGGTGCCGATCGCCTCCGGCTTGAGCTGGATGAAGGCGACCGGCACCTGTCCCTTGCCGGGATCCTCGCGGCCGACCACGCCCGAGCCGAGCACCGCGGGGTGTTGACCGAGCAGCGCCTCGATCTCCGGCGGAAACACGCTCATGCCCTTGACCTTCAGCATCTCCTTGCGGCGGCCGAGGAAGTGGATGAAGCCGTCGGTGTCGATCAAGCCGATGTCGCCGGTGCGCAGCCAGCCGTCGACCAGGCATTCCGCCGTCGCCTCCGGCTTGTTCCAGTAGCCTTTCAGCAGCGCCGGCGTGCGGACCCGTATCTCGCCCTCGCTGCCGATCGGCAGCAGGTCGCCGGTCTCGAAATCGGTGACCTTGAACTCGGCCCCGGGCACCGGCAGGCCGACGAAGATCGGCTGCGAGTTGAGATCGAAGTCGTTGTCCTGGAAGCCGGTGGTGAAGGTGTTCGAGGTGTGGGTCTCGGTCATGCCCCACGCGCTTTCGGCGAGGATGGTGCCGGTCAGATCCTTCCAACGCTGGCGATAACCGGCATTGAGCTTCTTGACGAACGACACCACCCGCACCTGGCTCAGCGAGGACAGGTCGAACTCCTTGAAGCGCGGGTGATCCATCATCTCGACCGCGCCGTCCACCGGCATCGCCATGATCGAGACCTTGTATGTCTCGATCGCCGCGAGCACGCCGACCGCGTCCCAGCGCGCCAGCAGCACCAGGGTGGCGCCGGAGAACAGCGGGAAGATCAGCCCGAGGTTCTCGCCGGCGATCCAGAATTCGGGGAAGAACGACAGGAATACGCTGTTCTCGTTGCTGGTCAGGCCGATGCCGTGATTGGCGGCAGCGGTGTAGACCATGTCGCGCTGGGTGTGGACGCAGCCCTTCGGCATGCCGGTGGTGCCGCCGGTGTAGTTGAGGGCGGCGACATCGTCGAGCCCGGCCGGCGGCAGCGGCGCGACGTCGCCCATCGCGGCCAGCGCCGGCATCAGGTCGGTCGCGCCCGGCGCCTCGATGCGCGGCACGCGCAGCGAATCCGGCACCGGAATGGTCGGCGCGGCCGGGATCACGTCGGCGAGGCTGGTGACGATGACCTCGCGCAGCCTGGTCTCGCCCTTCACCTGGTCGACGGTCCCGATCAACTGGTCCTGGGCGACGATCACCTCGGCATCGGTGTCGTTCAGCTCATAGGCCAGCTCGAACGCCCGCGACAGCGGGCTGACCGGCACATGCACCGCGCCGAGCTTGAGGATGCCGAAGAACACGATGTGGAACTGCGGGCAGTTCGGCATGAACACGGCGACGCGGTCGCCCTTCCCGACGCCCTTGGACATCAGCAGCGCGGCGAAGCGATCGCTCTGCCTGTCGAGGTCGGCATAGGTCAGCGTGTGGCCGTAGAAGATCACGGCCGGATGATCCGGCTGCCGCCGCGCCCAGGCCCGCAGATATTCGGAGAGCGCGACCTCGCCATGGGGATATTGCGGCTCGCGCGGCGTGTCCTTCGGCCATGCCTTGCGCCACAGCGCATGAACCTGTTCCAGGAAGTCCTTCTCGTTCAAAGCAGCGACCATGCCCGCCGATCCTTCATGCTTGATGCGCTCAACGCGCGGCTGGTTTGAGTTCGCTCAAGATCGCGTTCTTGAGCTTGTACTTCTCGACCTTGTTGGTCGGCGTCACCGGCAGCGCCGGGATGAAACGGACATGGGTGGGCTGCATGTATTTCGGCATCACCCGCTTGGCGTGCTCGCGCAGATCGTTCTCGCTCAACTGCTCGCCGACGGCGAGTTCGACGAACACCGCGATGTCCTCCTCCTCGCCGATCCGCGCCGGCACCGGCACCGCGGCGGCGGCCCGCACCTTGGGGTGACTCGCGATCAGCGCCTCGACCTCGAAGGATGAGACGTTCTCGCCGCGCACGCGGAAGAAGCCGCCCATGCGGTCGACGAAGCAATACAGCCCCGATCCGTCGTCGAGCTGCTTGCAGGCATCGCCGGTGTGGAACCAGCAGGTGCGGAACACCTTGATGGTCGCCTCCGGCTTGCGGAAATATTCCTGCAGCAGCAGGCCGGGAAAGCGCGGACGGAACGCGAGCTGGCCGACCTGGCCCGGCGGCAGCAGGTTGTCGTCGTCGTCGAGAATGGCGACCTCGAACAGCGGATTGGGCACGCCCATCAGCCCCTTGGGCAGGGTCTGCGCGCCGTCCAGCAGCGGCCGGCCGATCGCCGCGCAGCGGGCGCGGATATCCGCCCTGGAGGGCCCGCGCCACAGCTCGGCCGGGGTGCCCTGCGCGTCGCCGAACTGGTCGATCACCACCGCGAAGCCGGAGCCGGATTCGGTCTGGCCGAAGCCGGCGGTGACGAAATCGAAGCCGAAGCGGCGCGCCACCTCGTGATGATTGCGCGGGAACGGCTGCATGTGAACCTTGTTCAGGGTGTTGGCGCGGTCGTCGGCGCGCGGCTCGACGCTCATCAGATACGGCACCATGACGTCGAGCAGCACGCAACTGGTGGCGCCGCATTCCCTGATCCGGTCCCAGAACTTGTTGGGGCTGAACTTGTCCCACAGCCCCACGGTGTTGCCCTGCCACACCGCGCGGGCCAGCAGGAAGAACGCGCCGCCGACGTGATACAGCGGCAGGTCGCAATAGATCACGTCGTCGGACGAGGTCAGCTGCCGGGTCTGGAAGCCGTAATGGTTCACCCAGCGGAACGGCTGCAGCACGCCCTTGGACGGGCCGGTGGTGCCCGAAGTGTAGACGATGTTGGCGAGATCGAACGGTCCGCGCGGCACCTGCGGCACCGGCGCGGTGCTTTCCACCAGGCTCTCGAACGGCACGATCTCGAACCGCGCGAAGGCCGGCCCGAAGGCGTCGTCGGTGCGGTCGTGGTCGTTCGGCTGCGGCGTATGCACGACCAGCCGCTTGAGCGGAATGTCGTCGATCACCTCGCCGAGCACCTCGGCGAAGGACGGGTCGGTGACGAGCGCGAACGGATCGGTGTCCTTGAGCTGATAGGACAACAGCACGCCGCGGAAATTGAAATTGACCGGCGCGAAGATGCCGCCGGCCCGCCAGATCGCGAACATCGCCAGCGCGCTGAGCAGCGAGTTGCGCGTCAGCACGCTGACCGGAACGCCCTCGCCGACGCCGAGCGCGGCGAGGCCGGCGGCGATGCGGTCGGTGCGGGCCTTGAACTCGGCGAAGGTCAGCTTGATGTCGTCCTCGCCGTAATGGATGAACACCTTGTCCGGATGGGCGCGGGCGCATTCGTCCAGCTTGTCGAGCACGACGTCGCCCTCCGCGACCATCGCGGCGAATGTCTGCTCCGGCGTCATCGTCTCCGGCATGGTGCGCAAACTCTCCCTAGCGGCGCTTCATGGTGGGATCGAGCGCGCTCATCGGTTCCTGGAAGATCATCGCCATGTCGCGGCCGCGCGCGGCATGAGCCGGACTTCGGTATCGGCGCGGACGCCGGCTCTGCGGTGGGGACGGCACTGCTCATCGCGCCGGATCAGCCTTCGAGGCCCGACACGGCCGAATACCGGCCGGAAACCAACGCGATCACGGCGCTCCGGATCACGGCGCTTCGGATCACGGTGCTTCGGATCATATTGCTCGGAAAGACTGCCTTCATCGTCCCGTCCCTGACTGTCCCCGGTCTTGATGCCGGCTCAAACGCGCGCCCTTACCTTTGCATAAAACAGCGCCCATGGACGCAACGAATGGTCGCCATCGACCCTCGCAGCGCAACAATCCTTTATGAAACAGAATGTCAATTGTCAACAATTGACATGATGCGTTAGAAGCGTTTGATTCGATGGATTTTCGGGCATGCAGTTTCTCGAAAGCACGGCCATGACACCTGTCCCTTCGCCAGCGCCCTCGACCGGCAACGACCGCGGCCGCGGATTTTCGCCGCGAACCCTTCCCGAGCAGGTCGCCGAAGAGCTCGGCGCCGAGATCGTCGCGGGCCGCAGGAAATCCGGCGAGCGGCTGGTCGAACTCGAATTGGCGAAAGGTTTCGGCGTCAGCCGCGGCCCGATCCGCGAGGCGATCCGCATTCTCGAGCGGCGGCGGCTGGTGGAAGTGCTGCCGCGACGCGGCGCCTATGTGCGGCCGCTGTCGCTGAAGTCGGTCGCCGACCTGTTCAACGTCCGCACCGCGCTGTCCCTGCTCGCGGCGCGGACGATGGCGAGTTCGCCGGTCGAAAGCTATGTCGAGACGCTGGCGCGCCGCTGCGACGATCTCGACGAGCTGGTCGCGCATGGCGATCCGATCAGCTTCGCCCAGATCACCACGCGCGCGGTGCGGGCGATCGCGAACGGGTCCGGCAACGGATTGCTGCTGGAGCTGTCGACCGATCTCGCCAACCAGACGGTGTGGACCACGATCTGGAAGGAGCCGCTCGACTACCTCACCCTCGAGGTCCGGCGCACTACGGCGGACCTGATGCGGAAGACGCTCGATGCGATCCGGCGGAGCGATCCGGACGCCGCGGTCGCCAATCTCGGCCGCCTGCTCGATGACGACCGCGATCGCGCGCTGGCGACGCTCTCCGCGATCCGCAGGCAGACGCCGCTGGCAAACGAGGCCGACGGCAGTTAGCGCATGACCCCGTAGCTCACCCGGGCCTCAGCCCCACGGGCCGCGGCGCGTGCCGCCGCCATTCCACGGCCCGCGCGGCGCCGCCGACGGTGACGGCATCGGCCGGGGCGACGGCGGAACGAAACCGCCGCCGCCGCTGTGCGCGGCAAGCTGCTGCAGCGCCGCGATGCGGTTGGCGGTCGAGGGATGGGTGGCGAACAGGTTGTCCATGCCCTGCCCCGACAATGGATTGATGATGAACATGTGCGCGGTCGCGGGCGCGCGCTCGGCCTCCATGTTCGGCACCTGATGGGCGGCGTTCTCGATCTTCGACAGCGCCGAGGCGAGCCACATCGGCTGGCCGCAGATGCGCGCGCCGGTCTCGTCGGCGGCGTATTCGCGGGTGCGGCTGATCGCCATCTGCACCAGCATGGCACCGAGCGGCGCCAGGATCATCATCGCCAGCGAGCCGATGATCCCGAGTCCACCGCCCTGCCCGTTGCTGTCGCGGTGGCCGCCGCCGAAGAACATGCCGAACTGCGCCAGCATCGAGATCGCGCCGGCGATGGTCGCGGTGATGGTCATCAGCAGCGTGTCGTGATGCTTGATATGCGCCAGCTCATGCGCCACCACGCCGGCAAGCTCCTCGCGGCTCAGCGACTGCATCAGGCCGGTGGTGACCGCGACCGCCGCGTTCTGCGGGTTGCGCCCGGTCGCGAAGGCGTTGGGCTGCGGATTGTCCATGATGAAGACGCGCGGCATCGGCAGGCCGGCGCGCCCCGCCAGCTCCCGCACCATGCGATGAAGATCGGGTGCGGTGCGCGCATCGACCTCATGGGCGCCGTACATCGACAGCACCATGCGGTCCGAGTTCCAGTAGGCGAACAGGTTGGTCGCGGCCGCCACCACCAGCGCGATCATCGCGCCGCCGGCGCCGCCGATCAGGTAGCCCACGCCCATGAACAGGCCGGTCAGGCCCGCCAGCAGGATCGCGGTGCGGAAATAGCTCATCGGTTCCTCCAGTCGCCACGCGGGCAGCCCGCGCGTCACGTTCCCTAGATGGGAACGGCAGACACGCCCGCGCAAGGGAGCCGGCTTGCGGCGGCGCGTCGCGGCCCGCGCGCCGGCCCGTCAGATCCGACCTTGATGATATCCGGCCCCGGGTATCTCCGGCCTTGAAAATCCGCCGCCGCAGCGACACCTTGTGATCGGCGCGTTTCGCGGCGCGTGGCGAACCACCGTCCCGCGAAGCGCGGTTGAACGCCGTCACCGAGTTAGAGATGCCGCGACGGAAGACGCCGCGACTGGAGGCCATGGCGATGTCGATGCAAGGGCCGCAAGGGACGTCGATGCGGGCGTTGGCCGCGGCGCCGCAGCCGGGCCTGCATTATCCGCCGAAACGCGCGGCGCTGGCCCATATTCCCGGCGACGAGGGCTGGCCGATCATCGGCCGCACGCTGTCGGTGCTGGCCGATCCCAAGGGCGAGGTCGAGCGGATGGCCGCCGCCTACGGCCCGGTCTATCGCAGCCGCATACTGGGGGAGACCAGCGTCAGCCTGCTCGGCCCCGAGGCCAACGAGCTGGTGCTGTTCGACCAGGCAAAATTGTTCTCCTCGACCTATGGCTGGGAGACCATTCTGGGGCGGCTGTTTCCACGCGGCCTGATGCTGCTCGACTTCGACGAGCACCGGCTGCACCGGCGGGCGCTGTCGGTGGCGTTCAAGTCCGGCCCGATGAAATCGTACCTCACGCAGCTCGATACCGGCATCGGCGCGCGGGTGGCGCGCTGGCGCCAGCAGCCGCCGGGCGTGACGCCGTTCTATCCGGCGATGAAGCAGCTCACCCTCGACCTCGCCGCGACCTCGTTCCTCGGCACCGACATCGGCCCCGAGGTCGAGGACGTGACCACCGCCTTCATCGACATGATCGCGGCCGCGGTATCGCCGGTGCGCCAGCCGTGGCCCGGCACCCAGATGGCGCGCGGCGTGAAGGGCCGCGCCCGCATCGTCGACTATTTCTCGCGCCAAATCCCGATCCGCCGCGAGACCGGCGGCGACGACCTGTTCTCGCAACTGTGCCGCGCCACCCACGAGGACGGCGCGCTGCTCTCGACCCGGGACATCGTCGACCATATGAGCTTCCTCATCATGGCCGCGCACGACACGCTGACCTCGTCGCTGACCTCGCTGGTCGGCGCGCTCGCCGCCAATCCGGCCTGGCAGGAGAAGCTGCGGGCGGAGGTGATGGCGCTCGGCCTCGGCCGCGACGAGCCGATCGGCTTCGACAAGCTCGACGCCATGCCGCTGGCCGAAATGGCGTTCAAGGAGGCGATGCGGATGAAGCCGCCGGTGCCCTCGATCCCGCGCCGCGCCATGCGCAACTTCAGCTTCAAGGGCTATGCGATTCCGGCCGGCACGCTGGTCGGCATCAATCCGCTCTATACCCACCACATGCCGGAGATCTGGCCCGAGCCGGAGGTGTTCGATCCGCTCCGCTTCACCGACGAGGCGCAGCGCGGCCGCCACCGCTTCGCCTGGATTCCGTTCTCCGGCGGCGCGCATATGTGCCTCGGCCTGCACTTCGCCCATATGCAGGCGAAGGTCTTCGTGCGGCACCTCCTGCAGAACCTCGCGGTCTCGCTCGAGCCGGGCTACGTGCCGGCGTGGCAGATGTGGCCGATCCCGAAACCGAAGGACGGCCTGCGGGTGCGGCTCGCGCCGGTGTAGCGCGGCGCGCCCGGAGGTGTGCGCGGAGAGGTGTTGTCCTCTCTGCCTTCGCGGGGACGACGAGACCGGAAACGCCTCACCCCTCCCCGAACAGCTTGCGCAAGCCGACATAGCCCTGCTGCTGCTGGGTCCAGTTGCGGCCGCCGATGACGCCGCCGTCAATCACCAGGTCGGCGCCGTTGATGAAGGACGACTCGTCGCTGGCCAGGAACACCGCCGCATGGGCGATATCGTCGGGAATGCCGGCGCGCGGGATCGGCTGCGCCGACTTGAACATGCCGGCCAGCGTCTCCGCCTTTTGATCGGCGGCGCCGGTCTCGACGCCGAGCGCCTTGGCGAGGATGCCGGTGGCGATGGCGCCGGGCGAGATGCTGTTGACGCGGATGCCGGCCTCGCCAAGCTCCATCGCCACGCATTTGGTGAAGTGGATCACCGCCGCCTTGGCCGCGCCATAGACCAGCGACGACGAATAGCCGCCGAGATGGCCGGCGATGCTGCCGTTGTTGATGATGCTGCCGGCGCCCTGCCGGCGCATGTGCGGCGCGGCGTGCTTCATGCCGAGCATCACGCTGCGCACCAGCGTCGCCATCGCGGCGTCGAACTGCGCCACGTCGAGCCCCTCGATGCCGCCGGTCTGGGCCGGGCCGCCGGCATTGTTGAACAGGCAATCGATGCGGCCGAAGCGCTCGACCGCAAGGTCGATCAGCGCCTTCATCTGGTCTTCCTCGGTGACATCGGTCTGCTTGAAAAGGCAGTTGGCGCCGATTCTGTTCGCCAGCGCCTCGCCCTCGTCCCGACGCCGCCCGGCAATGACCACCTTCGCGCCTTCGTTCGCGAAGATCTCCGCCGTGCGCAAGCCGATGCCGCTGGTCGCTCCGGTAATCACCGCCACCTTGCCGTCAAGCCGACCCATGCCGTTCTCCCTTACATCTACGTCCGGAATGTTGCGTTGTTTGCGCGCGCACTATCGGACGCGCCTGCGGCATCGCGCAAGGGCTGCCGGCGCGGAGCTGCCTTGAAGGGCATCAGAACCGGCCGGCGACCTCGGCTTCCAGTTGCAGAAACAGGCAGCGGCCGAGACGCCGCGCCATGTCGCGGTCGTCGATCGACAGCGGCCCCGGATCGTTCAGGATGGCATTGACCAGCGTGCCGAACACGGTCTGGAAGCCGAAGGCGACGGCACGCGCCTTGGCGGCCCGCCGGCTCCGCCCCATGGCGGCGAGCAGGATCGGGCTCGCCTGCGCCGCGGTCGCGGCGGCAAGGTCCTTGAAGCCGGACCAGCGCGACGGATCGCGGCCACTGCGCTGGAGCGCCGCGCGCAGCACGCCCTGATGCCGCCGCATCCAGCCGATGATCCGCCCCACCAGCACGTCGCACCGCGTGGCGAGATCGCGCCCGCGCAGATCCGCATTGACGCCCATCGCCACCACCATCGCACGACCGTCGCGCGCCACCAGCGCCAGCAGCGCGTTGAAATAGGCGTCCTTGCTCTCGAACCGGCCATAGAAGCTGCCGACCGTGGCGCCGACCTCGGCGCACAGCTCCTCGATCGAGAGATCGTCCAGCGCGCGGTCGCGCAGCATCCGCGCGCCGGCCCGCAGCAGCGCCGCCGTGGTCTCGCGGCTGCGCCGCTGCCGCGACGGCGTCACGCCGGGAAGATCGAGCTCCGCCAGGCCCGCCAAATCCGCCACGCCGTCCATCGCAAATCACTCCTGTTAAAATGATAATTATCATTATAATTATGGCAATGACCAGAGCATGGTCCCGGAAAGTGGAATCCGGTCTTCGAAAAAAGATCATGCTCGATAAAGACAAAACGGCGGGTCTGATTCAGCGCATTGGATCAGAACCCAGGGGCGGGGGCGTGGTTTTCTTTTCTCCTGTTGAGGGGGAATCCGAAAGACGACGCCCGCGCCAGCCGACAACAGAAATCGCAAGACGGCACCAGGGAGGCAGCGATGGGCTCAGGCGGCGACACCGAACCGTTCGGCGGCAGCATCGGCCGCACCATCGCCGACTCCAGGCCCTGGTGGCCGGCGCCGGCCAGGCCGCCGAAGGGTGCACCCAACATCCTGGTGGTGCTGTTCGACGATGTCGGCTTCTCGGACTTCGGCTGCTACGGTTCGCCGATCCGGACCCCGACCATCGACGCGCTGGCGGCACAGGGCCTGCGCTATACCGGCTTCCACACCACCGCGATGTGCTCGACCACGCGCGCGGCGCTGCTGACCGGGCGCAACCACCACTCGGTCGGCGTCGGCTGCCTCGCCAATTTCGACAGCGGCTATCCGGGCTATCGCGGCAAGATCGCGCGCGAGGCCGGCACGTTTGCGGAAATGCTGCGCGCCCATGCCTATCGCAACTACATGGTCGGCAAGTGGCACGTCACGCCGCTGACCGAAAGCGGCGCGACGGGACCGTTCGACGGCTGGCCACTGGGCCGCGGCTTCGACCGCTTCTACGGCTTCCTCGACGCCGAGACCGACCAGTACGCCCCCGAACTGGTCTCCGACAACACCCACATCGCGCCGCCCGGCAACTACGAAAGCGGCTATCACCTCACCGCCGACCTCGTCGACCAGGCGATCCGCTTCATCGCCGACCATCAGGCCGACCGGCCCGACCTGCCGTGGCTGACATGGCTGGCGCTCGGCGCCTGCCATGCCCCGCACCAGGCGCCGGCCGATCTCATCGAGGGCTATGACGCGGTGTTCGCCCACGGCTGGGACACCGAGCGCGAGCAGCGCATGGCGCGGCAGAAAGCGCGCGGCATCGTGCCGCCGGAGACCAGGATGCCGCCGCGCAATGACGGCGTGAAGGCGTGGGACGACCACACCCCGGACGAACAGCGGGTGTTCACGCGCCTGCAATCCGCCTTCGCCGGCATGCTCGACCATGCCGACCAACACCTCGCCCGGCTGATCGGCTTTCTCGACACCGCGGGGCTTCGCGACGACACCCTGATCCTGGTGCTGTCCGACAACGGCGCCA
>JAGRLZ010000162.1 GCA_020441545.1 Xanthobacteraceae bacterium
ACGATCCGCAGAAGCCGTTCGAGCACATCGCTTATACCGTGTCGTGGAACATGGCGGAGAATCCGGCCGTGTCCATCAACGGCGGCTACGACGCGGCCGGCTTCCCGATCGGCGTGCAGATCATCGGCCGCCGCTTCGACGATCTCGGCGTGCTGCGCATGGCGAAGGCGTTCGAAGACTTGCGCGGCCCGCAGAAGCCGTGGCCGACGCCGCCGAAGGCTTGAGGCCGGTTCGGCGGACGCAACTCCCGTCATTTTCGGGATGCACGTTCTTTACGCGCAGGCCCGGAATCCATATTCACAGTCGCGATGGATTCCGGGTTCGCTCGCCGTCCTCGCGCCCCGGAACGACGATAACAACGACAAGGAAACCCGCATGGCCTACGAGACGATCAAATACGATGTCGCCGACCAGATCCTGACCATCACGTTGAACCGCCCCGACAAGCTCAATGCGTTCAACCAGACCATGATGAACGAGCTGATCGACGCCTTCGACAAGGCCGACGCGGACGACAATGTGCGCGCCGTCATCGTCACCGGCGAGGGACGCGGCTTCTGCGCCGGCGCCGACCTGTCCTCCGGCGGCGACACCTTCGACCGCGACGCCAAGCGCGGCCCCGCCAGACGGCTGGCCAACGGCGACGTCGATTACAGCGATCCCGGCATTCGCGACGGCGGCGGCCAGGTGACGCTGCGCATCTTCAAGTGCCTGAAGCCGGTGATCGGCGCCATCAACGGCCCGGCGGTCGGCATCGGCGTCACCATGCAGCTGCCGATGGACATCCGCATCGCCTCGGAGAACGCGCGCTTCGGCTTCGTGTTCTCCCAGCGCGGCATCGTGCCCGAGGCCGCGTCGAGCTGGTTCCTGCCGCGCATCGTCGGCATCTCGCAGGCGCTGGAGTGGTGCTACTCCGGCCGCGTCTTCCCGGCGCAGGAAGCGCTCGCCGGCCGCCTCGTCAGCAAGGTGGTGCCGCCGGATCAATTGATGCCGGCCGCGCGCGAACTGGCGCGCAGCTTCATCGACAAGACCGCGCCGGTCTCGATCGCGCTGATCCGCCAGATGATGTGGCGGCTGCTGGGCGCCGACGATCCGATGGAGGCGCACAAGGTCGACAGCCGCGGCATCTATGCGCGCGGCCGCTCCGACGACGTCAAGGAAGGCGTGATGTCGTTCCTGGAAAAGCGCCCGGCGCAGTTCAAGAACAAGGTCACCGCCGACATGCCGTCGTACTATCCGTGGTGGACCGAGCGGGAATACAAGTAGTCACCAATGGTGTCATTCCGGGCTCGCTCGCGTCTTCGCGGGCGAGCCCGGAATCCATGACCACGGCCGGGCGTATGGATTCCGGGCCTGCGCGTGAAGAACGCGCATCCCGGAATGACGACGGCCCGTAAGCTGGAAAGACTCACCCCATCGTCAGCGCGACGCGGCCGATCGCCTTGCGGTCGATCAGGAGCTGCATCGCCTTCGCCACATCCGACAGCGGCAGGCGATGCGAGACGTTGGGGCGAATCTTGCCCGCTTCGGCCCATGCGTGCAGTTCCTTCAGGCGCGCCGCGCCGAGCGCGGGATCGCGACGCGCCGCCTCTCCGGCCCGGACGCCGAGCACGCTCGCGCACTTGATAAGCACCAGGTTGGTCCTTGCCAGCCCGATGCCGCCGGTGAAGCCGACCACCAGCAGCCGCGCGCCCCATGCGATGCAGCGCAGGCTCTGCTCGAAGATCGTCCCGCCGACCGGATCGAACACGACGTCCGCGCCGCGTCCGTCCGTGACGCCCTTGACCAGTTCGGGCAGCTTGCCCTGGTCGTATTGAATGCAATGGTCGGCGCCGCGCGCCTGCGCCACCGCCAGCTTCTCGCGGCTCGACGCGGCGGCGATGACGGTCGCGCCAAGCAGCTTGCCGATCTCCACCGCCGCCAGCCCGACGCCGCCGCCGGCGCCATGCACCAGCAGCACCTCGCCCGGCTTGATCTGCGCGCGATCGACCAGCGCGTGATAGGCGGTGCCGTGCGCCGCCAGGAAGGTCGCTCCCTCGGCATAGTCGAAGGTGGACGGCAGCGGCGACAGGTGGTCCGGCGTCACCGCCACCTCCTCGGCATAACCGCCATGGCGCAGCTTGACGATGACACGATCGTCCACCTTGATGCCGTGGACGTCCTCGCCGATCTCGATCACGTCGCCGGCGGCCTCCATGCCCGGAATGAACGGCAGCTCCGGCTTGAACTGATATTGCCCGGCTACCATCAGGATATCCGGAAAGTTGATGCCGGCGGCGCGGACGGCGACCCGCACCTTGCCGGGCGCCAGAGGCATGGCGCAGACGGTTTCGACCCGCAGCTTCGAAGGCGGGCCGAGTTCGCGGCAGACGACAGCCTTCGGCATCAGGCGGCGCTCGATTTGCGGCGTTCCAGCGCCTCGCGGATCAGCGGCAGGCGATCATTGCCGAAATACATGTCGGTCTTGTCGAGGAAGATGGTGGGCGACCCGAAGCCGCCGCGCGCGATCACTTCGTCGGTATTGGCCTTGAGCTGGTTCTTCACCGCCTCGTCGCCGATGCCGCGGAAGAAGTCATCGGGATCGAGGTCCAGCGTCTTGCAGATATCGGTCAGCACCGCATCCTGCGAGATGTCCTTGTCCTCGCCCCAGTAGGCTTCGAATACGGCGGTGGCGAACGGCACCATGTGGTCGTTGCCGAGCCAGATGCAGCCGCGCATCGCCTTGACGCTGTTCACCGGAAACACCGCCGGCGGGAACTTGATCGAAATGCCGGCCGACTTCGCCCAGTCGACGAGATCCTTCTTCATGTAGCGCGCCTTCGGCACCACCGGCTTCTCGCGCGAGGCATAGACGCTCGGATTGACCGTGTTGAAGACGCCTCCGACCAGGATCGGCCGCCAAGAAATCGGCTCGTCGAATTCCTTCGCCAGCGGCTGGATGTTGTGGAACGCGAGATAAGTCCAGGGGCTCGAACAGTCGAAGAAGAATTCGATCATGGGCCTGCTTCCTCCATCTTCAGATATATCGTCAGGTCGGCATATGTGTCGTCAGGTCGGCATATGTGTCGTCAGGTCGGCTTCTTCGGGCAAGCGCCGTTATCCCGGCGCCGCACGTGCCGAACCGCCGCCGAACATGATTCGCCGTGCGTCCTCGCTGAACGGCTCCTTGACGAATTTGCCGATCGCGAGTCCGGCCTGCACCTGTGGCCGCGCGCGCATCTCGGCGTACCAGCGCTTGATACTCGGATAATCGTCGAGCGTGAAGCCTTGCGCCTTGTGCGTCATGGTCCATGGAAAGCAGGCCATGTCGGCGATGGAATAATCCCCGGCGACGAAGGCGCCGGTCTTGCCGAGCTGGGTGTCGAGCACGCGATAAAGCCGCGCCGCCTCGCGCCGGTAGCGATCGACGGCGTAAGGAATCTGTTCGCTGGCATAGAGCCGGAAGTGACCGTGCTGGCCGAGCATCGGCCCCAGCCCGCCCATCTGCCACATCACCCACTGGATCACGCGGGTGCGGCCGCGCATGTCGGCGGGCAGGAAGCGGCCGGTCTTTTCGGCAAGGTAGATCAGGATCGCCCCGGTCTCGAACACCGAAACGGGCTCGCCGCCGTCGGCCGGCGCGCGGTCGACGATCGCGGGAATGCGGTTGTTGGGGCTGATGGCGAGGAAGTCCGGCTTGAACTGCTCCCCGGTGCGGATGTCGACCGGAATCACGTTGTAGGGAATGCCCAGCTCCTCGAGCATGATCGTGATCTTCCAGCCGTTCGGCGTCGGAGCGTAGTGCAGGTCGATCATGCGCGTGCCATTTTCAAGTTCGCGTTGTTCATCCTACCCAGAGTGCCTCCCGCGACCAACCGCTTATCGCGGCATATGTACGCGGCGCGCCCGACATGGCAAATCAGATCTGGCAAAATCGAGCCCGGCTCATCGGACTTTGGGGAAATTCCACGACAAGCAAAAAGCCCGCGGGAGCACTGTCCATACGGTGTCCGACCACCAGGACGGGCGCGGCCGAAGCGGGAGCGGCTTGCCGAACCCGGTATGCACCATGCGCCGCTGACATCCGCCGGTCCCGAACCGGCGCGCGCCCATATACGCATCAACTTAAGTTTACCCTGCCCGGCCTGCCGACAGGCTCCGCCGGACGATCCAGGTCACCGGGGCACGCGCGACGGACAGTCGAGGCTGTATTGACGAACGGCTGCTCCGCTTTCGCGGCAAATGACGCTTTTCGTGTTGCGGATTCAGACCCAACGAATTTCCGGTCCGGCTTCCGGCTATGACGGCGCGGCACTCCCGTGCAGCGCCGGGCGATAGCCCGCCATCAACGCCCGCAAGGTCGATGGCGGCGTGACGAGCCGCGCCGAGGCCGGCGCGTCGGTCGCCCTCGCATAGCCATCGAACGACCAACGCCGCGCCCGGCCCTTGAGGATCAGGTAGCTGTCGGCGCCGGCCTGCACCATGGCGCCGTCCGGCAGTCGCGCGGCCGGCACCGGCAAGGCGTGCAGGCGCTTGTCGCGGCCGTCGCGGCGCTCGACGTCAAGCACCGCATCGATTGCGCTGGCGCGCGGCGGCGCGCTTTCGTTTCCCCGGGCCCAGGCGGCGCGAAACGCATTGGCCTCGACGCGGCGGCAGAAGAAGCACGGGCGATGCCCGGCGGCCAGCGCGGTCGCCTCATCGAGGAAGAACAGTTCGGTCCAGCTCCGCCGCGCCATCACCTCGCGCCGCGCCCCGCGAAATTCGCAGACGCAAATGATCCACGCCCTGGTGCTCCAGCGGCGCCTGAGCAGCGTCCGCGTCGCCGGATCGTGGATGATGCCGCGATTGCCCATGAAGCCGCCGCGCTGCGAGACGGCAACGATCTCGCCGAGCGGTGTGACGCGGTTCTGCAGCGGCATGGCGACATCCTTGTCCCGGACGCGATGCAGCGTTCTTCACGATGCATCGCAGAGCCGGGACCGTTTCAAAACGGGCTTCCGCCGGAACGGTCCCGGATCGGCAAAGCATCACGCCTGCGGCGCGCTGCATTGCGTCCGGGACACGGGGACGTCTTCATCGCTACGCCGCGCCGTCGCGGATCGGCGGCTGGAACGACAGCCCGGTGTCCCAGGGAAAGAAAATCCAGGTATCCTGCGACACCTCGGTGATGAAGGTATCGACCAGCGGCTTGCCCATCGGCTTGGCATAGACCGCGGCGAGGTGCGCTTTGGGAAACATCTCGCGCACCAGGCGCGCGGTGGCGCCGGTGTCCACCAGATCGTCCACCACCAGAAGCTTCTCGCCACCATCGCCGCAAAGCTGCGCGACCTGATTGGAGACGCCCTTGAGCAGTTTCAGATCGCCGCGCTTGTCGTGATCGTAGCTTGCAAGGCACACCGTATCGATGGTGCGGATGCCGAGTTCGCGCGCCACGATCGCGGCCGGCACCAGCCCGCCGCGGGTCACCGCCGCCAGCGCCGCGAACGGCCCGGCGCCGTTCAGCCGCCACGCCAGCGCCCGCGCGTCGCGATGAAACTGGTCCCACGAAACCGGGAATGCCTTGTCGGGCGTCCTGTTCATGCCTTGAGCCGCTCGACCATCGCCTTCACCGCGTCCATCGCCGCCGTCAGGCTGGCCTGGTCGCGCGAGCGCACCACCAGGTTGGTGTTGGGCTTCTGGTTCTCGTCCAGGAACGGATAGCTGCCGATGATGGTCTCGGGATGCGCCAGCGCGATCTCGCGCAGCGGTCCGCCGATATCGCCCTCGCGCGCATTGGCCCGGATCGATTCCGACAGCATCTTCACGCCCGACTTCAGCTTCGGCGCCACGATGTCCATCATCGCCTGCATGATCGACGGCACGCCGGCCATCACGATGACATTGCCCAGCATGAAGCCCGGCGCCAGGATGGTCGCGCTCTGGATCAGTTCGGCACCATCGGGAATGCGCGCCATCCGCAGCCGCGCCTCGTTGAGATCCTGTCCGGTGAAGCGTTCGCGGAATCGCGCCACCACCCCGGGGTGATGATCGATGCCGACGCCGAACGCCCTGGCGACGCTGTCGGCGGTGATGTCGTCATGGGTCGGCCCGATGCCGCCGGTGGTAAAGACATAGGTATAGCGCGACCGCAGCGCATCCAGCGCGGCGACGATCTCGGTCTCCTCGTCGCCGATCACACGCACCTCCTTGAGGTCGATCGCGATATTGGCGAGGTATTCGGCGATGAATCCGATGTTCTTGTCCTTGGTCCGGCCGGACAGGATCTCGTCGCCGATCACCAGAAGCCCCGCCGTCACGATCTCGCTCATGACATCTCCCCGACTGCACCGGCATTCCATGCCGGCTGCACGTTATGCCGACCGCAGTTTCGGCATCTGCCCTCGAAATGGGCATCCGCCCGCCTGCATTTCAGGCACGCCCTGAAAAAGCCCGCTGCAAATGCCCGGTCTCCATGCATATCGCGCTGGCCCGAGCCTTGCTACCGCTCCTTTGGACAATTCACGTATCCTGGTCCGGATCGGGGTTCGCGGAAGAACCTGCTTGGGGGCTTGCAACCGATGGGCATCGCGTTCGACGAGATGAAGGGAGCCGGCGAGGCGATCCGCCCGGCCTATCAGGAGCTGTCGCGCTGGCTCGCGGAATTGCCGCCCGACACGCTGGAGTTCCGCCGCCGGGAGGCCGAGCTGCTGTTCCGCCGCATCGGCATCACCTTCGCCGTCTATGGCGATGCCGAGGCGCAGGAGCGGCTGATCCCGTTCGACGTGGTGCCGCGGATCATCTCGGCCAACGAATGGCGTGTGCTGGAGCGCGGGCTGCGCCAGCGGGTGCAGGCCATCAACATGTTCCTGCGCGACATCTATCACGGCCGCGACATCCTCCGCGCCGGGCTGATTCCCGACGAACTGATCTTCCGCAATCCGGTGTTCCGACCCGAGATGAATGGCCAGGCGGTGCCGCACGATGTCTATGTCCACATCGCCGGCATCGACGTGGTGCGGGTCGGCCCGGAGGACTTCTTCGTGCTGGAGGACAATGCGCGCACGCCCTCGGGCGTCTCCTACATGCTGGAGAACCGCGAGATCATGATGCGGCTGTTTCCGGACCTGTTCGCGCGCCACCGCGTCGCCCCGGTCGAGCGCTATCCGGAGGAACTGCTGGCGACGCTCGGCTCGGTCGCGCCGCACGCCTCGTCCACCGAGCCGACCGTCGCGCTGCTGACGCCCGGCGTCTACAACTCCGCCTTCTACGAGCACTCCTTCCTTGCCGACAAGCTCGGCATCGAGCTGGTCGAGGGCCGCGACCTGATCGTCCGCAACGGCGAAGTGCTGATGCGCACCACCGAGGGGATGAAGCGCGTCGACGTGCTGTATCGCCGCGTCGACGACGATTTCCTCGATCCCCTCACCTTCCGCCCCGATTCCGCGCTCGGCGTGCCGGGGCTGATGTCGGCCTATGCGGCCGGCAACATCACGCTGGCGAATGCGGTCGGCACCGGCATCGCCGACGACAAGGCGGTCTACAGCTACATGCCGGACATCGTGCGGTTCTATCTCGGCGAGGAGCCGATCCTGAAGAACGTGCCGACCTGGCGCTGCCGCGAGGACGACGACCTCGCTTACGTGCTCGATCACCTCGACAAGCTGGTGGTGAAGGAAGTGCACGGCTCCGGCGGCTACGGCATGCTGATCGGGCCTGCGGCGACGCAGGCGCAGATCGACAGCTTCCGCGACCGGCTCAAGCACGATCCGGCGAACTTCATCGCCCAGCCGACGCTGGCGCTGTCGACCTGCCCGACCTCGACCGCCGCCGGCCTCGCGCCGCGCCATGTCGACCTGCGGCCGTTCGTGCTCACGGGGCGCGACCGCATCACGGTGGTGCCGGGCGGACTGACCCGCGTCGCCATGCAGCAGGACTCGCTCGTCGTCAATTCAAGCCAGGGAGGTGGCACCAAGGATACCTGGATCCTCCACGAAGACATTTGAACGCTCCGTTTCAGGCAAAAGAACACCCGATGCTTTCCCGCACTGCTGAAAACCTGTTCTGGCTGGCTCGCTATATCGAGCGCGCCGAATATCTCGCCCGCACCATCGAGGCCACGCTGCGCGCCACCGCGCTGCCCAGCGCCTATATCGGTACCACCAACGAATGGGAGTCCGCGCTTGCCACCGCCGGCGCCGCGCAAGGCTTCCACGCCCGCTACGAGACCGCCGACGAACGCAGCGTGGTCGAATACCTGTCGTTCTCGCCGGACAATCCCTCCTCGATCCGCAGTTGCATCGACAGCGCGCGGCTGAATTCGCGCTCGGTGCGCACCGCGCTGACCGGCGAGATGTGGGACACCATCAACAGCGGCTGGATCGAGTTGCAGAGCGCCTGGAGCGGCAGGCTCAGGACCCGCGACCAGCTCACCGCCTTCCTTCGCTTCGTGCAGGAGATTTCGCTGCGCTTCGACGGCTCGGCCTACCGCACCATGCTGCGCAACGATGCCTACTGGTTCTCGCGCCTCGGGGTTCACCTCGAGCGCGCCGACAACACCGCCCGCATCCTCGACGTGAAGTATCACGTGCTGCTGCCGGACAAGGAGCATGTCGGCGGACCGCTCGACTACTACCAGTGGACCGCGATCCTGCGTTCGGTGTCGGCACTCACCGCCTATCGCTGGGTCTATCGCGACACGCTGAAGCCGTGGCTGATCGCTGACCTTCTGATCCTCAACGACACGCTGCCGCGATCGCTGGCGAGCTGCTACGGCAACCTGGTGCGCAATCTCGACCGGATCGGCGTCGCCTATGGCCGGCAGGGACCGTCGCAGCGCCACGCGCGCGGCATCCGCAACCGTTTCGAGCAGAGCCGGATGGACGACATCTTCCAGCGCGGATTGCACGAATTCATCCAGGAATTCCTTGCCGACAACGCCCGGCTGGGCGATCACATCGTCACGCAATATCTGAGCTGACCGGCCGGCGCGATACCGATCATTTCGAATCCACCCGGACCTTCGAAGACATTTGGAAACCTGACGACATGCGGCTCCGCATCTCCCACTCCACCACCTACCGCTACGAGCCGCGTGCCAACGGCATCATCCAGCTCCTGCGCCTGACGCCCCGCAATCACGAGGGCCAATACGTCGCCGACTGGCAGATCGACATCTCATCGGATGCCCGCCTCGACCTGCAGCGTGATGCGTTCGGCAATATCGTCCATATCCTGACGCAAGGCCCGACCGACGAATTCACCGTCAGCGTCGACGGGCTGGTGGAGACCACCGATACCAACGGCATCCTGCGCGGCACCGACGAACGGTTTCCCGCCGCGCTGTTCCTGCGCCCCACCGACCTGACCGCGACCGACGACGCCATCGATACGCTGGCGACCGGACTGCGCGCGGAATTCGCCGGCGACTCGATCCGATTGCTTCATGCGCTGATGGTGCGCCTGAAAATGGAGATGACGTTCGATCCCGATCCCACCCATCCCGGCACCACCGCGAGCGAGGCGTTCGCGCTGCGCCGCGGCGTCTGCCAGGACTATGCGCATATCTTCATCGCCTGCGCCCGCAAGGCGGGCATACCGGCGCGCTTCGTGTCGGGCCATTTCCACCGCTCCGACGGCATCGTCCACCAGGAGGCCGGCCACGCCTGGGCCGAAGGCCACGTGCCCGGGCTGGGCTGGATCGGGTTCGATCCGGCCAACGGCATCTGCACCACCGAGGCCCATGTCAGGGTCGCCGTCGGCCTCGATTATCTCGGCGCGGCGCCGGTCCGCGGCACCCGCTATGGCGGCGGCACCGAGACCCTCGATGTCGCCGTGACCGTGGATCAGGCCCGCCGCCAGACCCAGAGCTGAGCGCGCCGCCGGCGACCCATGCGGCGGCCGATTGACATTCCCCCGCACACCCGGTGAAACAGCAGAGGGATGCTGGAATCGGACCTTTGCCGGAATCCGACTTGTGCTGGAATAGAACCTGGCGCCGCCGCACCGGATGACGCGGCGAGGGATGAATCGATAAATGACATACTGCTGCGGAATTCTGGTGAAGGAAGGTCTGGTGATGATCGCGGATACGCGCACCAATGCCGGCCTCGACAACGTCTCGACCTTCCGCAAGCTGCACGTCTTCAGCGATCCGGGCGAACGGATCATGGCGATCGCCAGCGCCGGCAATCTCGCCATCAGCCAGTCGGTGATCAGCAACCTGAGCGAGGGGCTGGTCAATCCGGAGACCGGCGAGACCGAAACCCTGCTCAATGCACCGACCATGTTCCAGGCCGCCCAGCGGATCGGCCGCGCGGTGCGCCACGTCAACATGACCGAAGGCCGCGTGTTGCAGGCCGAGGACATCAATTTCGACGTGTCGTTCCTGTTCGGCGGCCAGATCAAGGACCGCCGCATGCGGCTGTTCATGATCTATCCGGCCGGCAACTTCATCGAATGCACCATCGACACGCCCTACCTGCAGATCGGCGAGCACAAATACGGCAAGCCGGTGCTCGACCGCGCGCTACACTACGATGTCGAACTCTACGAGGCCCTGAAGACCGGGCTGATCTCGATGGACTCGACCATGCGCTCCAATCTCGGCGTCGGCCTGCCGCTGGACGTCCTGGTGGTGCGCAAGGATGTCTGCGAAGCCGATCTCAGCTACCGCATCGACGAGAACGAACCGTATTTCCACGATCTTCGCGCGCGCTGGTCGGCGGCGCTGCGGGCCGCGCATCAGAGCATCCCGACGCCGCCCTACAAGACGCAAGCCTGAGCCGCGCCTTCCCTGTCGAGCAATCGGCGCGGCTATGATCCATCGAACGACCAACCGCACGCTCAACGATAACAAGCAGGGAGACAACACCATGACCGCATCGAACAAGGTCGCGATGGTCACGGGCGCCGGATCCGGCGTCGGCCGCGCCTGCGCGCTCGGCCTGATGAAGGCGGGCTTTGCCGTCGTGCTGGCCGGCCGCCGCGCCGACAAATTGCAGGAGACGGCCGATGCCGGCAAGGCGTTCGGCACGTCGCTGGTGGTGCCGGCCGACATGACCGATCCGGATTCGATCGCGGCGCTGTTCGCGAAGACGACGGAGACCTTCGGCCGGCTCGATGTGCTGTTCAACAATGCCGGCATCGGCGCGCCGCCGGTCGCCTTCGAGGATGTCACCGTCGCGCAATGGAAGGCGGTGGTGGACACCAACCTCACCGCGCCGTTTCTGTGTACGCAGCACGCCTTCCGCATCATGAAGGACCAGACCCCGCGCGGCGGCCGCATCATCAACAACGGCTCGATCTCGGCATATGCGCCGCGGCCGTTCTCCGCCGCCTATACCTCGACCAAGCACGCCATCACCGGCCTCACCAGGTCGACTTCGCTGGACGGCCGCGCCTATGACATCGCCTGCGGCCAGATCGACATCGGCAACGCCGCCACCGACATGACCGCGCGCATGGCCGAGGGCGTGCTGCAAGCCGACGGCCGCAAGATTTCAGAGCCGCGCATGGACGTGGAGAACGTCGCCGAGGCCGTGGTGTTCATGGCCACGCGCACGCTCGACGCCAACGTGATGTTCATGAACGTGATGGCGACCAAGATGCCGTTCGCCGGCCGGGGCTGACAGGTCTCATTTTTCGGATTCCGGACCGTCGCTTGCGCGACGTCCGGAATGACCACGGAGCGTTTTTTCAGCAGCCCGTTAAAGCGTTTTTCGTTCAGGCCGAACGCGACAGATACGAAGAGGTTCCCTCTCCCCGTGGGGAGAGGTTCGGGGTGAGGGGGAACGACCCTCTCGACAAGGTAAAACCCCTCGCCGGTTTGTCTTACGCGCCGTTTCTTACGCGCCGTTGAGGAAGCGCAGCGGATCGACCGGGGTCGAGCCCTTGCGGATCTCGAAGTGGAGCTGGGGCGAACTGGCATCGCCGGTCTGGCCGGACTTGGCGATCACCTGGCCGCGCTTGATGCTCTGGCCGCGCTTCACCATCAGCTGGCTGGCATGGGCATAGGCGGTGACGTAGCCGTTGGAATGGCGCACCAGCACCAGGTTGCCATAGCCTTTCAGTTCGTTGCCGGCATAGGCGACCACGCCGTCCTCGGCCGCCTTCACCGGCGTCCCCTCCGGCACCGCGACATTGATGCCGTCGTTGGACTTGCCGTTGGTCTTGGCGCCGTAGGCGGCGATGATGCGGCCGCGCACCGGCCAGCGGAAGGTCTCCAGCGAGCCGGTTGCCTCGGCCGCCTTGGCCGGGGTCGGGGTCGCGGCTGCCGCCGGCGTTGCGCTCGCGGTCGCGAGACGCGCCTTCTGGACCGGCGCGGCCGATGCGACCTTGGCGGGTGCGGCAGCCGTGTGCCGATGGGCGGCGGCCGCTGGCGCCGGCGTCGATGCCGGAGCGGCCGACGCGACCGTCTTGCCGGGCACGACGATCCTGGTGCCGATCCGCAGCGGCGCGGTCGGCGACAGATGGTTGGCCCGCGCCAGTTGGGCGACCGAAACGTGGTTGCGCCGCGCGATG
The DNA here is from genome assembly GCA_020441545.1 of Xanthobacteraceae bacterium. GTDB lineage: Bacteria > Pseudomonadota > Alphaproteobacteria > Rhizobiales > Xanthobacteraceae > 62-47. The sequence continues at coordinate 12,478 of JAGRLZ010000162.1, forward strand.
CCCATCAGGGTGTCGCCGCGATTGACATAATACACCGCGCCATGCGCCGTGGAGGCGGCCCTGGCGTTGGCCGCGGGCGCGGACTTCGGCGTGCTCGCATGGGCGCTGGCCCGGGCGCTCGCGGATGGATGCGGGATAATCAACTGCTGCCCCGGCTGCAAGGCGCGCGGGCCGCGATAGCCGTTGGCGCGCAGGATGTCCGCCGAGGACACGTGATAGCGCCGCGCCAGCCCCTCCAGCGTATCGCTGGTGCCGACGATGATGGTGGTGCCATGTGCGTGGCGTCCGCCATGGGCGGACCGGGCCGCGGCGACCGAGCGCGGCGTCGCGGTGCCGGTGGCCTCGATCGGCGCGCGTGCCGGCGGCGGGGTATAGGAAGCGACACCGCGGCCGCCACCCGAAACGCCGCTCGAGACCGGATAGCTCCGCGGCGCCGAGACCGGCGGCGGCAGCGACGATGACGTATAGGCAGGCCGCCGATACTGCGGCAACTCCTGGCGCTGCACCGGCGGGGTCGGCGCCGCATAGGTGGGCGTGCGAACCGATCCGGTGGCTTCCTGGCGGGAGGCGAAGGGACTGGACAGCGGGTCTTGCGCGAACCGGGTCGACATATCCGCGCTGCAACCGCTGAAACCGATCGACATCAGCGCCAACACCGCAATTCGCGGGGTCTGGCGCGAGCTAAGCAACTCGAGGACGCGCGACATGGTTACTCACTCTTACGCAACACAACGACAAGTTTGAGTAAACACAGCGGCAGTAAATAAGCCTTTAAGCCGCGCCAATTTGATTCACCATGACGGCGCGGGGGGCCCGAAGCGTGCCGGCCGGCGTGTAACGCCGCGGCCGCTCACATCTCGCGCGCCAGCCCCGGCAGCGCCGGCACGAAGCGCACGTCCACCAGGTCGCGCCGCGACAGCCCGTCGTCGTTGCGCTGCACCCGCACCAATGTCTGGCGACCGCCGGCGGGGCCGACCGGCGCCACCAGGATGCCGCCCGGCGCCAGTCGGTCGGTCAGCGACGCCGGAATCCCGGCCATCGCGGCGGTGACGATGATGCGGTCGAACTGCCCGATCTCCGGCGGCAGGTTGAGGCCGTCCGCCACCCTCACCTCGACATTGCCGCAGCCGGCCCGCTCCAGCCGTGCCCGGGCGCGGTCGGCCAGCGTGCGAAACCGCTCCACCGTCAGCACGCTCCGGCACAGCCGCGACAGGATCGCGGCCTGATAGCCGGAGCCGGTGCCGACCTCGAGCACATCGTGCTCCGGCTTCAATTGAAGCTGTTCGGTCATGTAGGCGACGACGAACGGCTGGCTGATGGTCTGGCCGCAGGCGATGGCCAGCGCGGTGTCGCGCCAGGCGACGTCGCGGTCCTCCGGCTCGACGAACAGGTCGCGCGGCACCTCCTCCATGGCGCGCAGCACCGCCCGGTCGCTGATGCCGCGGCGGCGCAGCGTGAGCTGGAAGGTCAGTTTCTCGGACGGCCCCTCGCCGGATTGCATCATTTCCTCACGCATGGAAGCATTCGAACCCACGACGCCCGCCCCGCGCCCCGGCGCATGCTCCGGGCGGCCGGGCGACAACGTCATGGCAGCGTCATCGTCATCGCAACGTCATAGCGCGGAGAAGTTTACACAATTTCCGCGCGCCCGGGCGGCATCCCACGGCCCCATCGCATCGGGGCCCCGTCGCATCGGGACCCATGGCATCGGGGGCCCATGGCATCGGGGGCCCATGGCATCGGGGGCCCATGGCATCGGGGGCCCATGGCATCGGGGTCGGAAGCACCATCGCGGCACCCGGCGCGGGGCGCCATTCGTTGCCGCACATTGCTTTCGACGGCGTTATTTGCGACCTTCCGGCAGGACTGGGCAAGGACTCTCGCAATGACAGCGTTGGTGCCGCGGCGCGGCTCGGTGTTCCTCGTCGAGGACGAGGTCATGATCCGCATGATGGTGGCGGAGATGCTGGAGGATCTCGGATACACCATCGTGGCCGAGGCCGGCGAACTTGCGGACGCGATGCGGCTCGCCCAGTCGGCGCGCTTCGACGTCGCCATTCTCGATGTCAACGTCAACGGCAAGGTGGTGACGCCGGTGGCCCACGTAATCGAGGAGCGCGGCCTGCCCTACATCTTCACCACCGGCTACGGCGCGCAAGGGGTGCCGGAGGAATTCCGCGACCGCCCGATCCTGCAGAAGCCGTTCCAGATGGACACGCTGGCGCGCATGATCGAAACCGCGATCCGCACCGCGGCGTAAGCTGAAGCGAACGCCTATTTCAGCGTCTCGGCCAGCTTCTCCGAGAACACGGCGTCGGTGCGGTCGAGCCGCAGCGGCGTCACCGAAATGTAGTTCGCCGCCAGCGCCGCGAGGTCGGTGCCTTCGGCGGGCGTGTCGACGGCGGCGATCTTCTCGAAGCCGATCCAGAAGTAGGGATTGCCGCGGCCGTCGTGGCGCTTGTCGACCTTCAGGAAGCCGAGATTGCGCTTGCCCTGTCGCGTCACCCGCACGCCCCTGACGTCCTCCGGCGCGCAGGCCGGGAAGTTGACGTTGATGACGGTGTTCTTCGGCACGCCGGCCTGCATCACCTGGCGGATGATCTGCGGACCGAACTTCTCGGCGGTGTCCCAGTTCGGCTTGCTGCGGGTCTCGAAGGAGAATTCCTGCGACAGCGCGAACGACGGCAGCCCGAGGATGGTGCCTTCCAGTGCGCCGGCGATGGTGCCGGAATAGACCACGTCCTCGGCGACGTTGCGGCCGCGATTGACGCCGGACAGCACCAGCTCCGGCGCCTTGTCGCCGAGGATGTAGCGCGAGCCCATGATGACGCAGTCGGTCGGCGTGCCGCGCACCGCGAAACGCCGCTCGCCGACCTCGCGCAGGCGCAGCGGATCGTTCAGCGACAGCGAATGCGAAACGCCGGACTGGTCGAGCTCGGGCGCCACCACCCAGACGTCGTCGGAGATCGCCTTGGCGATCTGCTCGACCACCTGAAGTCCCGGCGCGTGAATGCCGTCGTCATTGGTGCAAAGAATCCGCATGTCTCAGCCTTGTTGTTTCTTTCGTCGTCATGGCCGGGCTCGTCCGTTCGAAACGGCGCCACCCAGCGTGCATTCGTCATGCGCGGACTTGATCCGCGCATCCATCTTCTGAAGAAAAACGTGAATCGCTTCTAGCCTTCCCGCTCGATCGCCTTCAATCCGCCCATGTAGGGCTGCAACACCTCCGGCACCGCGATGGAGCCGTCCTCCTGCTGATAGTTCTCGATCACCGCGATCAGCGCGCGGCCCACCGCGGTGCCGGAGCCGTTCAGCGTATGCACGAAGCGCGGCCTGCCGTCTCCGCTCCGATAGCGCGCCTCCATGCGCCGGGCCTGGAAGTCGCCGCACACCGAGCACGACGAGATCTCGCGATAGGCGCCGCCCTCGCCCTGACTTGATATTTGTCCCGGCATCCAGACCTCGATGTCGTAGGTCTTCTGCGACGCAAAGCCCATGTCGCCGGTGCACAGCGTCATGACGCGATAATGCAGGCCCAGCCGGCGCAGCACCTCCTCGGCGCAAGCGAGCATGCGCTCGTGCTCGTTTTTCGATTCCTCCGGCGTGGTGACCGACACCAGCTCGACCTTGGTGAACTGGTGCTGGCGGATCATGCCGCGGGTGTCGCGCCCGGCAGCCCCCGCTTCGGCGCGGAAGCACGGCGTCAGCGCCGTCAGCCGCATCGGCAGTTCTTTTTCATCGAGAATGGATTCGCGAACGAGATTGGTCAGCGGCACTTCGGCGGTGGGGATGAGCCAATAACCTTGGCCCTCGGCATCGCGCGAACCGGCGGCAAACTGGTCCTCGCGAAACTTCGGCAACTGCGCCGTTCCGAACATCGCGTCGTCGCGCACCAGCAGCGGCGGGTTCACTTCGGTGTAGCCATGCTCGCCGGTGTGGACGTCGAGGAAGAACTGGCCGATGGCGCGCTCCAGCCGCGCCAGCCTGTTCTTCAGCACCACGAAGCGCGCGCCGGACAGCTTCGCCGCCGCGTTGAAATCCATCTGCCCCAGCGCCTCGCCGAGATCGTAATGCGGCTTCGGCGTGAAGGCGTAGTCGCGCTTCCTGCCATAGTGGTGATGCTCGACGTTGTCGTGCTCGTCCCTGCCCTCCGGCACCTCGGCCAGCGGCAGGTTGGGGATCTGCGCCAGTTCTGTCCGCAGTTCCTCCTCGGCGGCCTTGGCTTCGGCTTCGAGCTGCGGCAGCCGCGTCTTCAATTCGCCGACCTCCGCCATCAGCGCCGAGGCGCGGGCCTCGTCCTTCGCCTTCTTGGCCGCGCCGATGTCCTTGGACGCCGCATTGCGCCGCGCCAGCGCCTGCTCGGCCGCATGGATCGCCGCGCGCCGCGTCTCGTCGATGGCGAGCAGCGATGCCGACAACGGCGCGAGCCCGCGCCGCACCAGCGCGGCATCGAAGGCTTGGGGATTGTCGCGGATGGTCCTGATGTCGTGCATGTGTCACAAATTCCCGAGACGTTCGTCGGCATACCCTAAAGCGGGTTTGGTTGAGGTGGAATCGGTGATTGTCATGCGCGGACTTGATCCGCGCATCCATCATCTTGAAAAGGAAGATGGATTGCCGGGTCAAGCCCGGCAATGACGACCTGACCGCTCTAAGACAGCCGTGCCCGCAATGCGGGCATCCAGTAACCCGAATGGCCGCAATTTGGAACAGGCGGGCGGCATTTCGCGCCGATTTGCCGGCCTTCAACTCATCCCGCCCCTACCCGTGCCGGGGCTCCCCGGCCGCCAGCCGCAGGAAGCTCACCAGCGTGCCGGCGGCGGCGAAGGCCGTTCCCAGCGCCAGCGCGACGGGCGGCCCGGAGGCACCGCCGAGGGTGAAGCACAGCGCCGTCAGCGCCGCGCCGGTGGTCTGGCCGGTGAGCCGCGCGGTGGCCGCGATGCCGCTGCCGCCGCCGCTGCGGGCCGGCGGCACGCTGGTCAGCAGCGCCCGCATGTTGGGCGACTGGAAGAAGCCGAAGCCCATGCCGCACACCGCCATGCGCCAGACGATGTTTGCCACCGAGGCGTCCGCCGGCAGCGTCGCCATCAGCGCCATGCCGGCCGCCAGCACCGCGAGCCCGATGCCGCCGAGGATGCCAACCGGGAAACGGTCCGACAGCCGGCCCGCGATCGGCCCCATCATGCCGACCACCAGCGGCCATGGCGTAATCAGGAGCCCGGTGGCGACCGCGGTGAGCCCCATGGTGTGCTGGAAGTAGAACGGCAGCGCGACGAAGGCGCAGCCTTGCGTCGCGAAGGCGCAGACCGCCGTCACCGCCGACAGCGAGAACAGCGGAATGCGGAACAGGTCGATCGGCAGGATCGGCGCCGGGTGGCCGCGCTGGCGGCGCAGCAGCACCAGCGCGAACAGCACCGCGCCGCCCAGCTCGAGCGCCACCAGCCGGGCATCGGCATGATGGCCGGCGCTGCCGAGCCCGGCGATGAACAGGCCGAGGCAGAGGATCGCGATACCCGCCGCCGGAATATCGAAGGCATGGGTCGCGCGCGGCGTCGCCGGCAGCGTGCGCAGGCCGATCAGGATCGCGACGATGCCGACCGGCACGTTGACGCCGAACAGCCAGGGCCACGGCCCGATGCTCAGAAGGCCCGACGCCACCGACGGCCCGAGCGAATAGCCCACCGCCACCACCATGGCGTTGAGCCCGAATCCCTGGCCGAGCATGTGGCGCGGATAGATAAAGCGCACCAGCGCCGAATTGACGCTCATCATCGCGCTGGCGCCGAGCCCCTGAAAGGTGCGCGCCACCAATAGCGCCGGCAGCGACCACGCGCTGGCGCAGGCCAGCGAGCCGAGGGTGAACAGCACGAGCCCGATCAGGTAGATGCGGCGATGGCCGATGATGTCGCCGAGCGCCGCCAGCGGCAGCAGGGTCGCGACCATCGCGATCTGATAGACATTGACCACCCACACCGCATCCGCCGGATTGGCGTGCAGGTCGGTGGCGATCGCCGGCAGCGCGACATTGGCGATCGAGGTATCGAGCGCCGACATGGTGAGCGCCATGAAGATCGCGAACACCGCCCAGCGCCGCCGCTCGGGCGGCAGGCCGTCGATCTCGGGCGATGCGGTGTCCGGCAAGCGTGCGTCCATGGGGGCGGGACGTCCTGGGTTGCGGGGTGGAGCGATCCTGCCGGCGCTGGCGCGGCGGCGCGACGGCCGGGACAGTAGCCGCACGGCCGACGCTCCGACAGGGGGGCAGCCGCATGCAATCCATGCATGTTCCCGGCAATCCATCTTTTCGGGAAGATGGATGCGCGGACCAGGTCCGCGCATGACAATGGATTATTCCGTCAAAAGCGGAAAGCCTCTGGGCATGGGCGCGCGCACCGCCGGATGACGCGGCCCGCGACGCGCCCTATTCCGCCGGATTGTTTTCCGGGGGCGGATCCGCCGGCGTCGCCGCGTTCCGCTGCGCCGCCTTCTTCTCGACCATGGCGACCGCGATGATCGAGCCTTCGTAGAGCGCCAGCAGCGGCACCGCCAGCGACGCCTGGCTCAGCACGTCCGGCGGCGTCAGCACGGCGGCGATGACGAAGGCGACGACGATGAAATAACGCCGCTTCTCGCGCAACTGCCTGGCGGTGATGATGCCGACACGGCCGAGCAGCGTCAGGATCACCGGCAGCTGGAAGGCGACGCCGAACGCGAAAATCAGCGACATCATCAGCGACAGATATTCGCCGACCTTGGGCAGCAGCGCGATCTGCGCGGTTTCGGCGCCCGCCGCCTGCTGCATGCCGAGCGAGAACCGCACCAGCATCGGCAGCACGACGAAATAGACCACCAGCGCGCCCAGCACGAAGAAGATCGGGGTCGCGATCAGGTATGGCAGGAACGCCTGCCGCTCGTTGCGGTAGAGTCCCGGCGCGACGAACTTGTAGATCTGCGCGGCGACGATCGGGAACGAGATGAAGGCCGCGCCGAACATCGCCAGCTTCAACTGGGTGATGAAGTATTCGAGCAGCGCGGTGTAGATGAACTTGGAGTTCTCCGGCCCCGCCACCCACACGAACGGCCATACCAGCACGTTGTAGATCTGCTTGGCGAAGAAGAAGCAGACAATGAACGCGATGCCGAACGCCAGCAGCGCCTTGATGAGCCGCGACCGCAGCTCGATCAGGTGATCCATCAGAGGGGCCTTGCTGGCCTCGATGTCTTCGGCGCTCATGACGCTTTGACGCCCTTCTGCGGGTCGGTTTCGGCGGCGTCCGAACCGGCCGGCCCGGATGCCGGCGGTTGCGGCGGCGGCAGGTCGGCACGCGACACCTGCCCCGCGCTTTGCCCTTCCCCTTGCCCTTCAGCGGCGGCCTGCGCCTCGCTGGTGATCGCCAGAGGCTCGGCGGCGGCGCTCACCTCCTGCGCATGGCTTTCGGCCGCACGGGTTTCGACTGCATGAGCTTCGGCTTCGGCCGGCGTCGACGCCGTCGGCGGCTCCGGCGAGGTCGGCGTCGATGACGCCGCGGTCGCATCGTCGATCTTCAGCGCGTCATCGACGTCCTTCGACAGCGACGTCAGCAGGTTGTCCTTGGAGAAGGTCGAGGCGGTTTCCTTGATCTCGTCGAACGATTTCTTGAGATCGGCCATCTCGGCCTCGCGCATCGCCTCGTTGAACTGGCCCTGGAATTCGGCGGCCATGCGACGCACCTTGCCCATCCATTGCCCGATCATGCGCAAGACGCCGGGCAACTCCTTCGGGCCGATCACAACGAGCGCGACCACGCCGACGACAATCAGTTCGCTCCACCCGATGTCAAACATGGAAAACGTCAAACATGGGAAACGTCAAACATTAGGAAACGCCAAGCAGAGGAACGCCGGACAGAGAAACACCGG
>JAGRLZ010000163.1 GCA_020441545.1 Xanthobacteraceae bacterium
AAAAAAGGAAGGCCGCAACGATTCGGTCGCGGCCTTCCGATATCAGCGCGCACTCAGCGGCTCAGGCAGACACGCGAGCATGATCCCGAGAAGTGGAAACCGGCTTTCGCAACAAGATCATGCCCAAACAAAACGATAAACGGCGGGTCTGTTTCAACGGAAGTGGATCGGACCCTGGAGCCGTTTCCGTTCCGATTCTGTCGGAACGGGACTCCATATCCTTGCTTGACGCGTTTTCTTTGCGCGAACCGGCACCCGCTTCGCTCGAAAACGCTCTAGCCGCCGTCGGAGCTGCCACCTCCCATCGGATTGCCGCCCGCCGGCATCGCCGAGGCTACGGCTGGGGTGGCTGCCGAAGCCGCCTTGCGGGCCGGGCGGCTGCGCCGGACGGCGGACTTCTTGACCGCCCTCTTGGCTGCGGGCTTCCGCGCCGGGGATTTCTTCACGGCCTTCTTTTTCGCAGCCTTCTTTTTCACGGCCTTCTTGGCGGTCTTCTTGACGGTCTTCTTCTTGGCGACCTTCTTGGCAGTCTTCTTCTTGGCCGATTTCTTGGCGGCCTTCTTCACGGTTTTCCTTGCCTTCGAGACCTTCTTCGCACTCTTGCCTTTTGCCGTCTTAGCCTTCTTGGCCTTGGCCATTGCCGTTCTCCTGTTGCCAACGACGTTCATGCACCGGGCATCGTTCGACGCGGTGGATCCGATCGACCATAAGGATAGCTTCGAGAATGCATGCTGCGCGCATCCTGATCGACAACCGGCTTCACCCTTGCCGAATATACGCTCCGCAATTCGCGTCTACGCTGGCTGCCCGCCCGCCTGGTTGATGCCCGGCCGGGGGCCGCCCGTCGCCCAGTCGAGAAGTTCAATCGTGTGCGCCACCGGGACCGTCGTGCCGCTGGCAATCTGGATCATGCATCCGATATTGCCCGCCGCGATCATCTCCGGGCCGACCGTCGCGATGTTGGAGACCTTGCGGTCACGCAGCTTCGTCGCGATGTCCGGCTGAAGAATGTTGTAGGTCCCTGCCGAGCCACAACACAAATGACTCTCGGGAATATCTTTGACTACGAATCCGTTCTTGGAAAGCAAATCTTTTGGAAGCTGCGTGATTTTCTGTCCGTGCTGCAGGGAGCAGGCGGAGTGATAGGCGACGACAAGCTCGCTGCGATGCTCCGGCGCGGGCAGTTCGAGTTGCGCGACATACTCCGTGATATCCAGCGCCAGTTTCGAGATCGCCGCCGCCGGCGCGGCATACTGCCGATCCTCGCGCAGCATGTAGCCGTAGTCCTTGATGACCGTGCCGCAGCCGGACGTGGTCACGAGAATGGCGTCGAGTCCGCCGCGGGCGATCTCCCGCATCCAGGCATCGACATTGCCGCGGGCGCGCGCCAGCGCATCGTCGTCGCGGCCGAGATGATGCGTCAGCGCGCCGCAGCACTGTTCGTCCGCCACCAGCACGACTTCGACACCGTGCCGGGTCAGGAAACGAATTGCCGCCTCGTTGATTCGCGGTGCCAGCACCTGCTGGGCACAGCCTTGCAGCAATGCGACGCGGCCCCGCCGCGCACCCGTCGCCGGAAACACGGTGCCGGCGCGCGGCCCCGCCGGCGGCAGGCTTCGCGGTGCCAGCGACAGCATCGCGCGCAGCCGCCCGCCCAGCGTCGGCGCCACCGCGCCGGGCGACGGCTTCGGCAGCACCGCGGCGAAGGGCCTTGCGAAGCGCGCCAGGATCATGCCGGTGCGGAACAGGGCCGGACGCGGAAGAACCCAGGCCAGGACGGCCCGAAGCAGGCGCTCGGTCGGCGGACGGACATAGTCCCGCTCGACCCGCACCCGCGCCTGGTCGACCAGATGCATATAGTGGACGCCCGAGGGACACGTCGTCATGCAGGCCAGACACGACAGGCAACGGTCGATGTGCTTGACCACCTCCGGCGTCGGGGCCTGGTCCTTCTCCAGCATCTGCTTGATGAGGTAGATGCGGCCGCGCGGGCTGTCGAGTTCGTCGCCGAGCAGCACATAGGTCGGACAGGTCGCGGTGCAGAAGCCGCAATGGACGCAGGCCCGCAGGATCTTGTCAGCCTCGGCGATGTCCGGATCGGCGAGCTGGGTCAGACTGAATTCGGTTTTCATGTCGCGGCTCCGCGCACCATCCGTCCGCGATTGAGAATGTCCTTGGGGTCGAAGCTGTGCTTGACCCGGCCGGCCAGCGCCGCCACCCCGCCCGCAAGCGGCTGGAACACATCGATGCCGCCGCGCAGCGTGCTGTCGCCCCGGATCAGCGTGGCATGGCCGCCGGCAGCGGCGGCATGCGCGCGAACCAGCACGGCGTGCCCATCGTCCGATGGCGGCACCGCGGCCCAGATCAGGCCACCGCCCCAATCGTAAAGCACCTCGCCGCCGGTCGCGCGGACCAGGCCGCTGCCCAGCGCGCCGCCCAAGGCCGGCGGACAGACGATGCGCCACACCGGCCAGGCGCCGAGCACACCCGACGCCGCGAACGGAAGGACGTCGCGGATCGCCCGCCACAGGCGCGGCGACAGATCGTCCGAGACGATCTCCGCCTTGCCGAAGGCGGCCAGCGCCCTGGCCAGCGAGGCGGCGCGATGGTCGGCCGAGACCGCGATGCCTTCCAGCCGCACCAGCGTCACCGACGCATCGGGCGCACCGATCGCCGACAATGCGCCGTCCGCGGTTCGCAAGGCCGAGGCCGGCAGGTGCGCGGCACCGGAGATGTCGTATGGCGAACCGAGAGCTGCGGTCATCGCCCGTCCCGCCGCCGCATCGTCAAGGCCATGCAGCACGAGAGTGCGCTGGCATTCGGGGCGCGGCATCACCTTGAGCGTCACTTCGGTCATCACCGCCAGCGTGCCCCAGGAGCCGGCCAGCAGCTTGCAGAGGTCGTAGCCGGTGACGTTCTTCACCACCCGTCCGCCGGCCTTGAAGCTGTCGCCGAAACCCGACACCGCATGGGCACCGAGCAGGTGATCCCGTGCGCCGCCGTCCTTGATCCGGCGCGGCCCCGCAAGCCCCGCCGCCAGCATGCCGCCGATCGTGCCGGCATCGCTTCCGGAGCCGAGCAGGGCCGCGGGGTTCATCGGTTCGAAAGCGAAATGCTGGTTCCTGGAATCGATCAGCGACAGCACATCGGCGAGCGGCGCACCCGACTGGACCGTCAGGATCAGCTCGTTCGGCTCATAGGCCGTCACGGCATTGAGCGACGACAGGTCCAGCACCGCATCGGTGACCGTCGGCTGGCCGATCTGGCGCCTGGTGCCGTGACCGACAATGTCGAGCGGCTGCCCGCCGGCGATGGCGGCGCGCACCGCCGCCTCCACGTCCGCCGCATCCCGTGCTTTCAGAATATCCACGTGACCGCCCATTCAGAACCGGGGAATGTCCGGGAACGGCAGCTTGCCGCCATGGACGTGCATCCGGCCCAGTTCGGCGCAGCGATGCAGCGTCGGAAACACCTTGCCGGGATTGAGCAATCCCCGGGTGTCGAAGGCGCATTTCAGCCGCTGTTGCTGGGCCAGGTCGATATCGCTGAACATCGCCGGCATCAGGTCGCGCTTCTCGATGCCGACGCCGTGCTCGCCGGTGAGCACCCCGCCAACCTCGACGCAAAGCTTCAGGATGTCGGCGCCGAAGGCTTCGGCGCGCTCGATCTCGCCGGGCTGGTTGGCATCATAGAGGATCAACGGATGCAGGTTGCCGTCGCCGGCGTGGAAGACATTGGCCACGCGCAGATCGTACTTCGCGGACATTTCCTGCATCCGCCGCAGCACCAGCGGCAACTGGCCGCGCGGGATGGTGCCGTCCATGCACAGATAGTCCGGCGAAATTCGCCCCACGGCCGGGAACGCGGCCTTGCGGCCGGCCCAGAACAGCAGCCGCTCCTGCTCCGAGGTCGATATCCGGCAGGTGGTCGAGCCGCAGCCGAGCGCGATCGCCTCCACCCGCCTGATGAGTTCGTCGACCTCGACGCCGGGACCGTCGAGCTCGATGATGAGCAGCGCCTCGACGTCGAGCGGATAGCCGGCATGGACGAAGGCTTCGGCGGCATGGATCGCCGGCTTGTCCATCATCTCCATGCCGCCGGGGATGATGCCGTCGCCGATCACGCGCGCGACGCAGGCGCCGGCGGCTTCGACATCGGCAAAGCCGATCATCAATGCCCGCGCCGTCTCCGGCTTCCGCAGGATGCGGACGGTGACCTCCGTGACCACGCCGAGCAGCCCTTCCGAGCCGGTGATGATGCCCATGATATCGTAGCCGGCGCATTCCGGCGCCTTGCCGCCGATCCGCAACACCTCGCCGTCGATCAGCACGATCTCGCAGCCGAGCACGTTGTTGGTGGTCATGCCGTATTTCAGGCAATGCACGCCGCCGGAATTCTCCGCAATATTGCCGCCGATCGAGCAGGCGATCTGCGACGACGGATCTGGCGCGTAATAGAAGCCGGCATGGTCAACCGCCTGGCTGATGGCGAGATTGGTGACGCCCGGCTCGGTCACCACCACGCGGTTGTCGAAGTCGATCTCGCGGATCCGCTTGAACTTGCCGAGGCCGAGCAGCACCGCATCGGCGAGCGGCAGCGCGCCGCCCGACAGCGACGTGCCCGAGCCGCGCGGCACCACCTTGATGCCGTTGTCATGGCAGTATCGCAGCACGCGCGAGACCTGCTCGGTGGTGTCCGGCAGCACCACGACCATCGGCGGCTGGCGATAGGCGGTCAGCCCGTCGGATTCGTAAGGCAGCATTTCGGCGGCGCTCGAGATCACGCCCTCGCCCGGCACGATCTGGCGCAGCGCAGCAACAATGCTGTCCTTGCGATCAATCACCGACTGGTCCGGAGCCGGCATTGCAATCGACATCGATGATCCTCCCGGCAAGCCGCCCATGGCCGTTGCTGATTATAGCACCGCCCGCACCATCCTGGCGCAACCAATCACGTCTGGACGGCTTTGTGTAGGCCGCCAAAGGCACATGCACGCCTGCATCCCTGTGCCGGCTTGTGCTGGCGAAGCGGCCTGTGCCACAACGTGATTGTAGGCAAATCCAGCCAGCAGATAGAGCAAGCCATGACGAAGATGATACTCAGCCTCCTGGTCGCCGGCGCGGCGGCGATCACCTCCCACGCGGCTTCGGCCGCCGACGCCGAAGCCGGCAAGACGGTGTTCAAGAAGTGCCTCGCCTGCCATGCGATCGGGGAGAACGCCAAGAACAAGGTGGGCCCCGAGCTGAACGGCCTCGACGGCCGGAAGTCCGGCACGGCCGCCGGCTATTCCTATTCGGCCGCCAACAAGAACTCCGGCATCACCTGGAACGAGAAGGAGTTCAAGGAATACATCAAGGCCCCCAGGGCCAAGATTCCGGGCACCAAGATGGCTTTCGCGGGCATCACCAAGCAGTCCGACATCGACAATCTCTGGGCCTACGTCTCGCAGTTCGACAAGGACGGCAAGACGAAATAGCCGAAGGCGGAATAGCCGGCAGCCGAAGGCGAAATGGTCCGGGCGATCTTCCCGCCGCGCGGCAGGCCGGCAATATCCCGCACGACCGATTCGATCAGACGCCCTGTTCGATCGGATACTCCGTTCGATCATATACTCCGAGGTCTTGGATCAGGCCGATCCAGGATATCGAACGCGATCGATGGGGCATCTTCGATACGGGATGCGGGCGGAAAGCCGTGACACGGCTTTCGCTACCCCGCGTCAGGCCAGCGTCGCGATCTTCACCGGCACCGCCGCCTGCACCACGAGCCCCCGCGCCCGGGCGTCGAGGACACCGACCGCGCGCAAGGCCAGCAACGTCGTAGTCTGCACCGCATCGCGCAGCTTGACGGGATCGTCGAGGTTCTTCGGCGCCAGCGGACCCACCAGCGCCTCGTGCATCGCGCCGACCAGCGCGGCCGCGGCAAGGGTCGTGTCCTGCGCCGGCAGGTGACCGGCTTTCACGGCGGCCGCAATACGCCGCTCGATCTCATCGGTGATCTCGCGCCGGCTCGCCAGCCGTGACGCATCGACATCGACATCGACCGGCTCGGCGAGAATCCCCCAGGCGAGCTTGCGATAGGATGCGATATGAACCGCGATCGTGGTGACCGCCGCCGCCAGCGCCGACGACGGACCGGGCGCGGCATCGGCCGCGCGACGGATCGCGTTCAGCTCATCACGCGATACGTCCGCGATCAGTTCGGAAATCAGCTCGGCCTTGGACGGGAAATAACGATAGACGGTTCCGGCCGCGACGTGGGCCCGGGTCGCGACGGGCGCGATCTGGACCGCGCCCATGCCGCCTTCCATCGCGGCTTCCCGCGCGGCAGTGAGAATCGCGCTGCGCCGCGCCGCCAGCCGTTTTACGACCTGTTGGGTCCGCCGGTAGACCATCGCCCTTTGCTAACTCCGCAAGCGCCTCTCCCGAACCGGCGGATCATCCTGGACCGAGGTCCGCCGTTTTGGCTGGCGGCGAATCCTGTCCCCAATTCACCGCCGGAAAAACTGAACAACAATTCAGGGGCGCTGACAAGAGCTTGATTCAACCACTGATCCCCGATCGCGGGCGATTGCGGCAACCGCCCAACTGGCCGCCACGGCGGCGGCATTGTCGCGGCTGAGAAACCCGGGCGGCGGCCACGGTCCAAAACAAAAAACGCGGCGTCACCGCCGCGTTTTCATTATTTCGTATTCGCCGAAATCAGGCTTGCGGCTGCGGCTCCAGCCCGGCGTCCGGATCGGAGCGCGGCCGCGGCTTGCCGGCCGGCGGCACCGCCGAGGTCCGCGGGCCGGCGGGCTCGAGGATCGACTCGCGGTTCGGCTTCTTGCCGTTCAACAGGTCGGTGATCTCCTCGCCCGTGAGCGTTTCGTATTCCAGCAGCCCCTTGGCCAGCGTCTCGAGATCGGCCCGCTTCTCGGTCAGGATGCGGGTGGCATCCTTGTAGCCGGTCTCGACCAGGCGCTTGACCTCGGAATCGATCTTCTGCGCGGTTGCCTCGGAAACGTTCTGCTGGCGATTGACCTGCATGCCGAGGAACACCTCGTCGTTGTTCTCGCCATAGGACACGGTGCCGAGTTCTTCCGACAGGCCCCAGCGCGTCACCATCATGCGTGCCAGCCGCGTTGCCTGATCGATGTCGGAAGCCGCGCCCGAGGTCACCTTCTCGCGGCCGAAGATCATCTCCTCCGCCACGCGCCCCCCCATCATGATGGCGAGGCGCGAGGTCATCTGCTCGAGCGACATCGACAGCTTGTCGCGCTCCGGCAACTGCATCACCATGCCGAGCGCGCGGCCGCGCGGGATGATCGTCGCCTTGTGGATCGGATCGGTCGCCGGCACGTTCAGCCCGACGATGGCGTGGCCGCCTTCGTGATAGGCCGTCAGGAGCTTTTCCTCCTCGGTCATGACGAGCGACTTGCGCTCGGCGCCCATCATCACCTTGTCCTTGGCCTCCTCGAATTCGGCCTGCGTCACCATCCGCTTGTTGCGGCGGGCGGCCGTCAGCGCGGCCTCGTTGACGAGGTTCATGAGGTCGGCGCCGGAGAAGCCCGGCGTTCCGCGCGCGATCACCTTGAGGTTGACGTCCGGCGCCAGCGGCACCTTGCGGACATGGACTTTCAGGATCTGCTCGCGGCCGACGACATCCGGATTGGGCACCACGACCTGGCGGTCGAAGCGGCCCGGACGCAGCAGGGCCGGATCGAGCACGTCGGGCCGGTTGGTGGCGGCGATCAGGATCACGCCCTCGTTGGCCTCGAAGCCGTCCATCTCGACCAGCAACTGGTTCAGCGTCTGCTCGCGCTCGTCATTGCCGCCGCCGAGGCCGGCGCCGCGATGGCGACCGACCGCGTCGATCTCATCGATGAAGATGATGCACGGCGCGTTCTTCTTGGCCTGCTCGAACATGTCGCGGACGCGGCTGGCGCCGACGCCGACGAACATCTCGACGAAATCCGAACCCGAGATGGTGAAGAACGGCACATTGGCTTCGCCCGCGACCGCGCGCGCGATCAGCGTCTTGCCGGTGCCGGGAGGACCGACCAGCAGCACGCCGCGCGGAATCCGGCCGCCGAGCCGCTGGAATTTCCCGGGATCGCGCAGGAATTCGACGATCTCCTGCAGATCCTGCTTGGCCTCATCGACGCCCGCGACATCCTCGAACGTCACCCGCCCGTGCGCCTCGGTCAGCATCTTGGCCCGCGACTTGCCGAAGCCCATGGCCTTGCCGGCCCCGCCCTGCATCTGGCGGGACAGGAAAATCCACACGCCGATCAGGGCGATGAACGGCAGCCACGACACCAGCAGCGACACGAACCACGGCACGTTGTCGCCCGGCGGCTTGGCCGTGATCTGCACCTTGGCGTCATAGAGCTTCTTCACCAGTCCCGGATCGTTCGGCGCGTAGGTCTGGAAGGTCGAGCCGTTGGTGAAGGTGCCGCGGATTTCGGGGCCCTGGATCACCACGTCGCGCACATGGTTCTGGTCGACCTCGGTGAGGAGCTGCGAGAACGAAATGTCCTGCGAGTTGGCGCGCTGGCCGGGGTTCTGAAACAGCGTGAACAGCGCCAACAGCAGCAAGACGATAATGACCCAAAGGGCGAAATTGCGCAGATTGGCGTTCATGAGGTTCCTTCGTGATCGCGCGGAACGCGATCCAATCATCCTTGGACGGCTGCTTACAATCTAGGTGTCGTCCCGCTCCCTGCCAAGGGAACCGGCAAGGACTATTTAACGCATCGTGACGCCCAATTCCGGCTTAAATCATGGCAGCCTTATAAATGGCTTTTGCCACCCGCGTTAAGCCCCCCTTCCGGCCGCGGCCGGGCCAAATGCGCGGCGAGCCTCCTCCCTGCCCTCTCCGGGCCTCCCCATCATCCGGGCCGCCGCCTCGGCGGCGCCGGACACAGCGACAGGCGCCCCTTCGCCTGCGTCACCAGTGCCCCGGCGAGCGTCTGCCGCACCCGCTCGCCGGACGAGGCGGCGCCGGCAAGCCGGCTCGCCAGCGCCTCGACCTTGCCGAACTCGGCCGGTCCCTCGTGGCCGATCCGGTCGAGAACGCGCAATAGCAGCCGGACCCGGATTTCCTCGGGCAACCGGCCGAACGCGGCGGCATCGACATCGTAAGCCGGCAATCCCGGCGAGGAGTCGGGGTCGCGCGCCGCGAGGTAGCGCTCGGCCCCGTCGGCCATGAGGTCGAGCGCGGCATCGGCGCGCGCCAACCGCCCCGCCAGCCGCGCCAGGTTGCGGGCGTCGCACCCCTCGGCCGCCAGCGCCGGCATCAGCGCGCGAAACCGGGGCCGCGTGAAGCCGGCATCCCGGTTGGTGGGATCATCCGCGAAAGGCAGCCGGGCCTTCTCCAGCGTCGCGAGCAGGCGAGCCCTGGGGATGTCGAGGAACGGGCGCGCCAGCACGATGCCGTCCCGCATCGACAGGCGCGCCATGGCGCCCAGGCCCGTCAATCCACTGCCGCGGGACATCCGCATCAGGACGGTTTCCGCCTGGTCGTCGCGGGTATGGGCCGTCAGCAGATGCGTGGCGCCATGCCGGCCGGCGGCCTCGGCCAGCAGCCGGTATCGCGCCGCCCGCGCCGCCGCCGGAATGCCCCGCTCCGGCTTCGGGCCGGTCCAGCGCATGGTGCGATGCTCGATCGCGAGGTCGTTCGCGAGGCGTTTGACGTCGCGTGCCTCGCGTGCCGCCGCACGGCGCAGCCCGTGATCCACGGTGACGGCGACAAGCCGTGGCCCGGATTTCAGCGCGCGCCGCCAGCGGGCCGCCAGCCACATCATCGCGACGGAATCGGGTCCGCCCGAGACCGCCAGGATCACTGCCGGCGCCGCCCTGAACCCGGCAAACAACGCTCTCGCATCACGTGCCGAGATCACGGCCCGGTCCTCGTTCTTCTTGCCCGTCATCGCAACCCACGCTCGCGCGAAACGGCCGACCTCGCAAGCCGCCGGTAACCGGCCAGGATCCGATCCGCTTACGTTGAATCAGGCCCGCCGTTTATCGCATTGTTCGGGCACGATCTTTTTGCGAAAGCCGGTTTCCGCGCTTCGGGATCGTGCGCTAACAGGATATTGAAAAAAGTCCCCTGCCGTCATTCCGGGGCGCACCACCCGGACCGGCACCGGAAGCGCGTTCACGCGCGTCCTTGACACGCGATCGTGCCGTCCGGGCGCAGGCTCCGGTGCGAACCCGGAATCTGCCTGCTATGGATTTTCCTTGCATCTTTCCGGATTCCGGATCGCCGCTTGCGCGGCGTCCGGAATGACAACAGAGAGTTTTCAACAGCCCGCTAGCACTTGACCCGCTTCTGTTCGCGATCGACGGCGTGCTTCACGCTGGACGACGCCCGCGGATACTTTCGCGACACCTCTCCCAGCGCCGCGCAGGCCGCCTCTTTTTCCTTCAGCGCCGCCAGCGACTGGCCGAGCCGCAGCAACGCATCGGGCGCCTTGGCCGAGGTGTCGTATTTCGACGTCACCGTGAGAAACGACTCCGCCGCGTCACGATATTTCTGCCGCTGGAACAGGCTTTCGCCGAGCCAGTATTGCGCATCGGCGACATGCGGATCGTTCGGGTAGCGGCGCGCGAAATTGCGCATGGTTTCCTCGGCCAGCGCATAGTCCTTGCGCTGCATGTAGCCGATGCCGAGATCGAACTCGTCCCGCGGCGACTGGCTCGGCGGCAAGGTGGTCAAGCCCGGCTGCAAGCTCGATTGATTATCGGCGCCCGTCGCCGCCGGGGGCGGATATCCGCCCGACGGTGCCGGCCGGCCGACATTCGAGAGATTGAGGGGTTCGCCGGGATTGCGGCCACCGGGCGCGCCGACCGCGCCGTCTTCCGAAATCGGCAACTGGCCCCCGCCCAGCGCGCGAGGCGCACCGGGCGCATTCGGATTGCGCGTCGGATCGAAGGCGTCGCCCCGGCCGCGCGAGAGCGCAGCCGTCGGCTGCTCGATCGGCGCCGGCGGCCGGTTGCCATAGGCGGGCGGATTGGCGGCCTGATATTGCGGAGGCCGGCCGCCGGGCTGATCGACCGGAGCGGAGGGCGACGTCCCCGGTATTGCGGCCTGTTGCGCCGGCATCCCGCCCTGAAGCTGCCGCAACTGCTGCTCCAGAAGCCGATTGCGGTGCTGCAGTTCTTCGTTCTGTCCGGTCAACTGGCGCAACTGCCGCTCCAGCCGCTCGATCCGCATCGCCGGATCGGCATCGCCGTCATATTGCTGGGCAAAGGTCGGAGCCACAATTGCGGTCGTCATCATCGCGGTGGTCATCGCCACCGCAAGCAGCCGCACAAGATTCATCGGCGCGGTCGAGGAAAGTCTGACTGACATTTTCGCCTGTCGAAGAAGGAATGCACCACCATCGGCGTCCACCATCATGGAGTTCCGGACTACGCCGAAAATGTGACTGGACCGACGCTGCCGTGCCATTCTGCGCCCAAATCGACGTGATCGCAATCCGCGCCGGCCGCCACCGCGCCGCGCGGATCGACGACGCACGCGCCTCCACAAACGAAACCGGCGCCCGTTCGGGGCGCCGGCGCATCAATCATCCATTCGCATCCATTCGGCCAGGTCAGGAACTGGCGTTCAGCACCGTCACCGCACGGCGGTTCTGCGACCAGCACGAGATATCGTTACACACCGCGACCGGGCGTTCCTTGCCGTAGGAAATCGTCCTCATGCGCTGCGGCGCGATGCCCCGCGAGACGAAGAACGAACGCACGGTCTGCGCGCGCCGCGCACCGAGCGCGATATTGTATTCGCGGGTGCCGCGCTCGTCGGCATGGCCTTCGATGGTGAAGGAATAGCGGTTGTAGGTCTGCAGCCACTGGACCTGCTTCTCGAGCGTCGCCACCGCCTGTGGCGTCAGATTGGTCTGGTCGCTTTCGAAGAAGACACGATCGCCGACATTGACCACGAAATCCTGCTGGCTGCCCGGAGCGGCCGCGCCCGCCATGGCGCCGTCCGCGCCCATGCCATTCTTGTTGGCGCAGGCCCCCATCGACAGCGCCACCGCAAGAACCGCAGCCAGCTTCAACCCTTGGAGGAGTCGCACTTGGTTTCTCATTCCGGAGCCTCCACGCTCACGATTTGGATGATGACCCGGTCTACAGGGGCTTGGTTAAACGAACGTTCCGTCAACCTTGATGAGATGTTGCCGAACCCGGTCAAATGCCCACCATTCGGGGAATTCAGGCGCGATGGTTAATGGGCGGCAAATGTGGCGCGAGGGTGAATGGCGCGACGAAGGTTGGCGACCGTGACCTTTTTGCAGCACCCGCTGCTTAACAGCCCCATCGCCGGGCCGGCTGTCGCGGGCGGCGGCGGGCAGCAAGTCATGCCTGAAGAAACGTCATGCCCGGACGAAACGGGATTGCCCGGCAATCCGGCGGCCGTTCAACTCGACGGCACGATCGCGGTCCGCGCCACCGCGACCTGCTTCAACGGCGTGACCGACGCGACCTGCCCCCGGCGCCGCTCGAACAGCATCCGCCGCTCGAAATAGCTCGATGCCAGATAAGGATAGCGGGCAAAGACCCGGTCGCGCATGGCCGGGTAATCGACCGCCATCAGCGAGATCGGCTTGGTCAGGCCGGGATACTGGCGTGGCGGCGCAATCGGCCTGTGCATGAAGACCCGCGCATAGAACGCCTGGTGTTCGGCGCGAACGGTGGCCAGGCCGATATCCGCATTGAAGTATCCGCAAGCCAGATAGGCCAGCCGCAGGGTCATGTAAGGCAATTCGGCGAAACGCATATCGCCATCCGGCTCCGCGACGAACCGGGTTGGATCGACGATGACCTTGCCCTTCGCGATCTCGGGCTCGAGCACATCCGCGAAGACATCCATCGATGGCGAAACCGGGAACTCGGGCGATGCTATCGTAATGCGAACTGAACTCGCCAGCACGCCATCGAAATAAACGCCGAATATCCAGGAATTGCCGAGATCGTCGAAACGGTCGGTGATGCGCTGTTCGGCGTTCGGCTCGATGGTCCCTTCGTGAAGATAGGCGCGGTATCGCAGCCGATAGATTTCCTCTTTTTCCACGCCTGTCTCGGCCAGGCGATAGTCGATGAGGTCGAGCAGGTCGATTTTGCGTTGCGCTGCTCCCGTGTGCCGGAATTGATCCCCCGTACCCATCATGCTCCCCCACGCTCCGCGGCGCGACGCCTGAATCAAGCGTTAACGCGCCGTTAAGAAAAGCGCAAAACCGTGAACAAAATAGGGTTAATCTGCAAACATCGGCTGTGGATAGCGTCCCGATCCGGCCGTCAGGCGATCGCGCGCGACGCGGATCCGTTCCGGCCGTGAGAGGCATCCAGCAACTGACGGATACGCGAGGCCGGCACGGGCCGGCTGAAAAGATAGCCCTGGGCCTCGGTCACCGTTCCGTCCGCGCTGATGAGCTCGAGCTGCTCATTCGTCTCGATGCCCTCGACGACCACCGACATGCCGAGGTCCGCGCTGAGGCGGGCGACGCCGCGCAGCAGCGTCAGCGGCCGGTCGGTATCGATGCCCTCGAGGAAGGAGCGATCGATCTTCACCTTGTTGAGCGGGAAGTTGTGCAGATAGCTGAGGCTCGAATAGCCGGTGCCGAAATCGTCGAGCGAAATCCGCACGCCCGCCGCCTTCAACCGCGCCAGCACATCGTGGGTCCATTGCGTATTCCGCAGCAGCGACGATTCCGTGATCTCGATCTCGAGCCGCGGCGCCGGCAGCCCGGAGACCTCCAGCGCATAGCGCACTTCGCTCAGCACGTCGCGCTGATGGAACTGGTGCGACGAGAAGTTGACCGCGACGCTCACCGCCTCCGGCCAGCACATGCATTCCATGCAGGCCCGGCGCAGAATCCAGCGGCCGAGATCGACGATCAGCCCCATGTCCTCCGCGACCGGAATGATATCGACGGGTGAAATCGAGCCGCGTTCGGGGTGATTCCAGCGCAGCAGCGCCTCGCAGGTCGATATCCGCCCCGTCTTCAGATTGACGAGCGGCTGGTAGTAAAGTTCGAATTCGTCGTTGGCGAGCGCACGCCGCAAATCCAGTTCGAGAATGCGCCGCGCTTCCACCGTCTCGGCCATTTCGCTGCGGAAGAAGCAGAAGGTGCCGCGGCCGTCGGCCTTGGCGCGATACAGGGCCATGTCGGCATTCTTGATCAATTCGTCGGCCGTGACTCCCGCCTTGGTCATCGCGATGCCGATGCTGGCGCCGATCTCCACCAGATGATGATCGATTTCGTAACGCTCGCTCAGCCGGTCGACGATCCGCCGCGCAAGATTCGCGGCGTCCTCGTTCGAGGCGATGTCCTGCTGGAACACGACGAACTCGTCGCCGCCGAAACGCGCGACCAGATCGACCGGACGCAGCATTTCGCGCAAGCGATCGGCCACCATGCAGAGAAGGCGGTCGCCGCACGGATGGCCCAGCGTATCGTTGACCTGCTTGAACTGATCGAGATCGATGAACAGAAGCGCCGACAGCGGCGGCACGGCCTGCATCGCCAACAGCCGCTCGATCTCGTCGCGGAAATTCACCCGGTTGGGCAGCTCGGTCAGCTCGTCGAAGCGGGCGAGATGGCTGATCTTGGCCTCGGCATTGCGCCGCTCGGTGATATCCTCGACCAGCACGACGCTGCCGCCGCCCGCCATCGGCTGGAACGTCCAGGACAGCGCGCGCGCTTCATTCGCGCCGGACTCGACGGTGATGATCTCGCCGGCCTGCGCGTTTTCGACCTCCGACAGGATCAGCCGGCCGTTTTCCTCCGACAGCGTGCCGGCGCTGACGCACGCTGCAACGATATCGGGCGCGTGCGATCCGCGATGCACGAGATCGTCGCAAAGATTCATCATCTCGCTGAAGCGATGATTCATCACCGCCAGCCGGCCATCCCAACCGAACATGCACAGGCCGTGGGGCATGTTGTTGAGGGCGGTATCGAACTGGCCGGCGAGCGCGGATTCACGCGCGCTGGATCTCAGCGCATCGACGAAAATCTGGTTGAGGCTGAGGTTGATGTTCTTCAGGCCGGCGAAGAACATCACGAGCAGAACGGCAAGGCCGATGTAATAGGCGTCGCCATGCAGGGCCAAAGCGATCGACATCGGCCCGCAGGCGAACAGGATGTGCCACTGCACGATCCGGGGACGGCCATAGTTGCGGCCCGCGCCGGCGGCGACGTAGCCGATCGTGGCGCCGGTGCAGATCATGTCCGAGACGGGATCGTTGTTGCCGAGAATGACGACCATGCACCAGAGGCCGAGCGATGCCGCATGGAGGATCGATCCCCAGCGATACCAGTTCTCCCAGATCATGGCGTCTTTGGCGGTGAACGGTCCGATGCGGCGCTCGTGGATGTGCATCTGCCAGGCGCGCAAGGTGCCGAAGATCACGATCAGCGCGGCGCAGGGCCAGATGTACACATCGCCGGTCTTGATGGCGGTCATCAGGGCGGCGGCGGCCGTGCAGACGTTCCCCATGAACATGACGCTGGGGCTCTGGAACAGCGATTCGACCAGCGCCGCGTAGAGCGCAGGCGACAGCTCTTCCTGATCCCGTCGTTTGCCTTGGTCGACCAATTGCATCGGAAATATACGCACCCTGTCAGGGCAATAACCTTACCGCGGGCAGATGAAGTCTTCCTGAGCGAATATCGTTACCAAGAGATTGCACGATCCGCCCACGCACGCGCATTGGCCAATGAATTCAGCTCAATGGCGGGTTTCTGCGCCGCGTGCTCGCGTCCCGGTTGAAGCCGGTAACGAACCGTTCACGATAGCAGCGGCGACCACGCGGGATCGGACGCATATCCCGGAGTCGGGACACGCTGCTCGTTGCGCCCCGAAATATCGACGGTGTAGAGCGACGGCCCGCCGTTGCCGCCGGGGTCGCGGAAGAACATGATGACCCGGCCGTTCGGCGCGAATGTCGGCCCCTCGTTGTGGAAGCCGGAGGTGAGGATGCGCTCGCCCGAGCCGTCGGGCTTCATGATGCCGATGGCGAACTGTCCGCCGCCCTGCTTGGTGAAGGCGATATAGTCGCCACGCGGCGACCAGACCGGCGTCGAATAGCTGCCGTCGCCGAACGAGATGCGCTGCGCCTGCCCGCCGCCGGCCGGCATGACGTAGATCTGCGGCTTGCCGCCGCGATCGGACTCGAAGCAGATGCGCGCGCCGTCGGGCGAATAGGACGGCGAGGTGTCGATCGCCAGCGTATCGGTGAGGCGCGTGGTCGACTTCGAACGCAGATCCATCACGTAAAGGTTGGAATTGCCGCCCTGCTGCAGGCTCATGACGATGCGCTGGCCATCGGGCGAGAACCGCGGCGCGAACGACATGCCCGGGAAGTTACCGACGATCTCGCGCTGTCCGGTCTCGATGTTGAACAGGTAGACCCGCGGATCGCCCTGGCCGAACTCCATATAGGTGATCTCCTGCGTCGACGGCGAGAAGCGCGGTGTCAGCACCAGGTCGGCGCCACGGGTCAGGTAGCGGACGTTGGCACCATCCTGGTCCATCAGCGCCAGCCGCTTGACGCGACGCTGCGCCGGGCCGCTTTCGTCCACGAACACGACGCGGCTGTCGAAGTAGCCCTTCTCGCCGGTGAGGCGCTCGTAGATCTGGTCGGAGATGATGTGGGCGATGCGCCGCCAGTATTCCGGCGACGTGAAGTATTGCTGGCCGGTGAGCTGCTGGCCCGAGGCGACATCCCAGAGGCGGAATTCCGCCTTCAGGCGGCCGTCGCCCTGCTTGGTCATGCGGCCCGTCACCAGTGCCTGGGCGTTGATGCTCTTCCAGTTGGCGAACTGCGGCGCGGTGTCGATATTGGTGATCCTCTCGATGAAGGCCGCCTGATCGATCGGCGCGAACAGCCCGCTGCGCTTCAGGTTGTTGGTGATGACCTGCGCGACGCCGTTGGCGACCTCGGTATCGGATGGCGAGCCGGCCACGAAATTCGGGATCGCGATCGGCAGCGGCGCCACATTGCCTTCGGTGACCTGCAAGCGCGTCTGGGCGCGCGCCAGTCCCGGCAGCACCAGGCCGGCGGCGACACCGGCGCCGCCGATCAGGACGTGACGGCGGCTCAACGGGAACAGGCGGCTTGACGGCAACGTGACAGGCATGGTTGGGCGCTCTTCGAAAGTGATCGGCAAAATATCAGCCATTGAACATCTGACGCGGATCGAAGGTGACGATGATGTCCTTCCATACCTCATACGTCTCCGGCCGCAGCATGTCATAGGGCTGTGCCTGCAGCACGGCGCGGACCGCCGCGTCGGCCGCGGCCCGGAAGCGCGGCGAGGCCCCGCGCGTGACGATCTCGGGCGGCGCGGCAAGGCGCTTGTCCGGCCTCAGCCGGATATGGATATCGACGATCAGTTCCTCGGGATGCTCGAGGCCCGCCTGCACGTTCCACAACCGGGCGAGCCGCGCGCGCAGCGCGTCCATCTCCGATTGCGAGAGCGTCTTCGCGGTGCCCCGCGACGCGCCAAGGGACGCCGTGCTGTTCAGGCTTTCGCCGGTCGCGGCATGGCGGGTCGGATCGCGCTTGTCGAGCAGCGCCGCGATCTTCGACTGATCGAACACGCGATCGCGCTTCGGCTCCGGCGGCTTCGGCGCCGCCCTGGCCCGCGGCTTCGGCCTCGGTTTCGGCTTGGGTACCTTCGCCTCTTCCTTCTTCAGGGCTTCGGCGATCGGATCGACCTTGGGCGGATCGGGCTTCTTCTCGACCGGCTTCGACTCCTCCTTCGGCTTGTGCTCGGCCACCGGCTTCGGCGGATCGGGCTTTTTCTCCACCGGCTTCTCGATCGGCTTCGGCGGCGGCTCGGGCGCGGCCTCGGTCTTCACTTCCGGCTTTTCGGTGATCTTGCCGGAGGTGTCGTCCACCGGCTTGGCCTCGGCGACCTTCTCGACCAGCGGTTTCGGCTTGTCCTTCTCGCCGTTCTTGCTGCCGGCGGTGATCTTCGACAACTGGTCCGCCGAGATGATGTCGACCGGCATCGACTCGGGCGGCGGCGCCTCGAGCGAGCGCGCCGAGAACGACACCAGCCCCCACCCGATCACGAGAACGTGCAGGGCTATCGACGCGGCGAGTGTCTTGTCGACTTTCACCCTCAGCTTCCCTGCTCCACTTCCGTCACCAGCGCAACGCGGCGGAACCCGGCCGCCGATAGCCGGCCCATCACCTTCATCACGGCCCCGTAGTCGACCTTGCGATCGCCGCGCACGAAGATGCGCTCGTCGAGCCCGGCGCGCGCCTCCGTGATCGCCTTCAGCTTCGCCACCAGTTCATTGATCGGAATCTCGGTGTCGTTGAGGAAAACCTGTCCCTTCACATTCACCGACAGCGTCAGCGGATCCTTGTCCTGGTCGAGGCTCTTGGCCTGGGTCTGCGGCAGGTCCAGCGGCACGCCGACCGTCAATAGCGGCGCCGACACCATGAAGATGATGAGCAGCACCAGCATGACGTCGACCATCGGCGTCACGTTGATCTCGGCCATCGGCGCCACGCGCCGCCGCCGGCCGCGTCCGCCGCCGCCGGAAGCTCCTGCCACGTTCATCGCCATGGTTCGATGCTCACGCTGCGCCCATCGTCAGTATCCTCACGCACGCTCGTCGATCTGGCGCGACAGGATCGCGGAAAATTCGTCGGCGAATCCTTCCAGGCGCTGCGCCTGGCGATTCACCTCGGCCGTGAACTTGTTGTAGAAAATCGTCGCCGGAATGGCGGCGATCAGGCCGATGGCGGTCGCGAACAGCGCCTCCGCGATGCCCGGCGCGACCACCGCCAGCGAGGTGTTCTTCGAGGCCGCGATCGACTGGAAGCTCGACATGATGCCCCAGACCGTGCCGAACAGGCCGACGAAGGGACCGGCCGATCCCACCGTCGCCAGCACCAGGAGGCGCCGCTCGAGCCGCTCGATCTCGCGCGCGATGGAAACGTTCATGACCTTTTCGATGCGCATCTGAAGCCCGGCGAACGACCGCGCATGGCTTTCGAACGAGCGCTTCCATTCGCGCATCGCCGCGACGAAACACGCCGCCATCGACTGCGTCGGCCGCGACGACAGCGTGCGGTACAGCTCCTCGATCGACTCGCCCGACCAGAACGCCTGCTCGAAACGGTCCATCGCGCGGCGCGTGCGGCCGTAGAGCAGGATCTTGTCGATGGCGATGGCCCAGACCCACACCGAGCACGCCAGCAGCCCCAGCATGACCGTTTTCACGATCCAGTGAGCCTGCAGGAACAAAGCAATCAATGAAACGTCGGAGGACGCCAGCGGCAAAGCTGACTGCGCCACGTCGGCCGGATTCATAAGCGATGACCTCTCAACGCAAGTGTCCCAAATCACCCCGGGAAGCGGCGCTGTTCGCAAATTTCGCGTTCGCGCGCGATTCAGACGTCCGTCATCGACGCCAAGTCTCGCACCGCGTCTTGCAGTTTCGCATTGGGGGGCCCGTCCAAAGCCGGGCCCTGCATCCCCCGCCAACGTGTCAAAACAAGGGCCAACGCCGCGATTTCCCGCATCTCACCAAGCGCCCGCGATGGTTAACGCGCGGTTACCAAAGCACAACTTGGCTGCGGCAAATGAAGCCGGGGCAACGCCTTAGCCAAGGCGTCCGGCCAAACAAAACCGCCCATCCGGGGTGCGGATGGGCGGTCGATCGGCTTCAGGTGAAGGGGGCGCTTACGCCTGAGGCGGATTGTCCGACGGCGGCGGGCTGGGCCGATTGCGGTGCTGCGCCATGAACAGGTCGAACTCTTCCTTGTCCTTGGCGTGACGCAGCCGATTCAGGAATTCCTTGAACTCGGTCTGCTCCTCCTCGAGGCGGCGCAGCGTCTCCATGCGGTACTCGTCGAAGGCGCGGTTGCCGCTGGAAGGCGGGCCGAAACCGAAACCCCGGCCGCCGCGC
The DNA here is from genome assembly GCA_020441545.1 of Xanthobacteraceae bacterium. Lineage (GTDB taxonomy): Bacteria > Pseudomonadota > Alphaproteobacteria > Rhizobiales > Xanthobacteraceae > 62-47. The sequence continues at coordinate 19,923 of JAGRLZ010000163.1, forward strand.
TCCATGCGGTCGCGCATCCGGTCCATCCTGTACTGCATCCGCTCCATCTTGTTCTGCCAGCGGTCACCGTATGTCCAGCATCCCATTTTCCTGCTCCAGATTGTGTAGACGAGAAGTGCAAGTCCGATCGGCCACCAGAAGACGAAGCCGACCACGACCAGGGCAATCCAGCCCGGATGCCAGGACGATTCCATCATGCCGGGTCGCCGGTCGTGCGCGGGCTGACCGCTCCAGCGGGGAACCTCTGCGGTATAGGCCATGGGCAACTCCTTGGTTGGTGCGACAGCGCGTGAATGTAAATAACATTTACATACGTAAACGGTTCTCGCTCCTTGTCAAGCAAAACCGGAAAGGGTCCGCCGGTCCTGAGCATCCGGCCGTTTTGCGGGCCGCGCGATCCGCGCCCGAAGCGCATGGATTTCAGATGGTTATTTGCGGAGGCCGGCAACAGCGCGCGTCACCGATAGCGACATCGTGACCCAGGGGTGGGCGCCACCGTCACTTTCGCGTGCCCCAGGGCCCCGCCGACCCGCTTGGCGGCGCGTCGGCTGCCTCCTCGTCGGCGCGCGAACGCTGTAACGGCGGCGGCCCCGGCGGGCGTGCCACATCGCCTCGCGGCGGTGGACCGGGTGGCGAGGTTCGCGACGATGACGGCTCCGCGCCGCGTTCGTCCGGCTTGCGATCGGTCGGGAAACCGAGCCCGCGCAGGTAGATCAGCACGCCGGCCTCGAGCAGGTCTTCCGGCGACATCGGCAGCTTGCGGCGCGCCGCGTCGCCGCGCGAGAACAGCGACGCCACGCCGTGCGACATCGACCAGATATGCAGCGCCATCATCAATGCCGGCGGCCGCGCCACCCCCGGCGGCGTCAGCGCCGCAAGCCGTTCGGCAGCGGCGCGAATGACGTTGAAAGCCCGTTCGCTCGCCGTCAGCAGCATCGGATTGACGTCGACCGGCACGCCGGATTCGAACATCGCCGAATAGAACGCCGGCTCGTTGCGCGCGAACGCCAGATACGCCTTGCCAACCCGCTCGAACGCGGTGGCGGTGTCGGGCCGGCCGTCGTCCCAGGCCGCCGCCAGCATCGCCTCGAACTGCTCGAAGCCGCGCTGGGCGATGCTGCCGAGCAGTTCCTCGCGGTCGCGGAAGTGACGATAGGGCGCGGCCGGGCTGACCCCGGCCGAGCGGGCGGCGTCGGCGAAGGTGAAACCCGCCGGTCCCTTCTTGGCGATCAGGTCGAGCGCCGCCTCGAGCAGCGCCTCCTTGAGGTTGCCGTGATGGTAGCCGCGCGCGGCGCGGCGTTGGTCCTTCCGCCAGTTCATGTAAAGGGATTTAACATGAAGCGGCGGAACAAGGTGAGATTTTTCACCTCAAGTTCCGCCTCCCCGGCTCCATCCTCAAGGTTCCACCCCAAGGTTCC
>JAGRLZ010000164.1 GCA_020441545.1 Xanthobacteraceae bacterium
CATGGCGATGCAATGCTTGCCCCGTGAACCGTCAGGCATTATGCAAAGTGCATGGACGCGCGAGATATCATCAGGATCGGAATGAGCGCCGAGCGGCTGCTGACCGTGACGCCGGAGCTGACGGTGAAGCACTGGGTGCCGCACATGCCGGCGGTCTACGGCACGCCGATGATGATCCTCGAAATGGAACTGGCGTCGGGCGATGCGATCGCGCCATATCTGCCGCAAGGCTGGGTGACGGTCGGCACCGAAGTGAATATCCGGCATCTTGCCGCCACGCCGGTCGGGCGCGTGGTGCGCGCCACGTCGCGCGTCATCGAGGTCGAGCCCCGGGTGGTCCGCTTCGAGGTCGAAGCCTTCGACGGCGACCGCAGGATCGGCGACGGCCGGCACGGCCGCGGCCTGGTCAACACGGCCGATTTCAGCGCGCGGTTCGGCGTGGTCTGATGCCGTCGTTGTGGGCGCCGCTGCCTCGGGCGGCTGCCGCGCGTCACTGCTTCGGCAGCATCGCCTTCAGCTTCTGAAGATCCTTGATGTTCATCTTGAAGCCGCCCGGCATCACCATGTCGCCGGGTTTCTGGTTCGGCTTGCAGGGGCCGACCCATTTCGCCTCGATCGTCATGGTCATCTCGCGCGGCGGCTTGCCCGGCTTCATGTCCCGGCGCGAGGTCACCTTGACGGTGTAGGCGGAGTCGAAGTCGCCGGTGATCTCCGAATGCGACGTCATCGCCATGCCGTTGGCGGTGCAGACCGCGTCCGCGACATAGCCGGCGGCGGTCTTCTGGATGTCCTGCTTCGAGCAGACGTCCTTCGACATCGGCGAGGCGGTCGCGATCATGTCCTTGTCGGTGCTGGCGTCGGTGCATTGCTGCATGGTCATGCCGGGGATTCCGGAGCCGGTATCGACCATGCGGATATCCCACAGGCCCGGCTTGCGGGTCGGCATCTCGGTCGCGACGGCGGAACTCGCCGCGGCGCCGACGAGCGCGACCGTGGCGAGCGAGATGGCGAGAGGCAGGGCGAGCGGCAAGGCAGCGGGTTTCCGGATCATGATCGCCTTCCCCGAAAGTTTTGCGTGGGGCCGTCAGTAGCGCACGCGCAGCGGCCTCTCGTAGCGGCCATAGGGCACCCAGCGGCAGGCGAACGAAATATAGTCGCCGTAGCTGCGCCGGAAGCTGAGGAACTTGGCCATCTTGCCGTATTGCGCGCAATGGGCGCCGGCCATGGCGCGGATGTCGGCCCGGCCCAGGAAAGAGGTGGAAATGATGCCGCCGGTGTCGTTGCCCTTGAAGGGCGGCACGAAATCGGCCCGCGCGGTCCCGCCAAGCAGCAGCCCGCCCAGCATCAAGCCGCCCAGCGCCAGCCCGCAATACGTCGCCGCGGTGGTCTTCGTCATCAGTCGCATCGGAATCTCCTCAAGCTCTCGCTGCGACTCAATCTAACGGCTGCGGCGGTGCGGGGAAAGCGGCGGTGCGGCGATCGCCGGGGAGTTCCCGCGCGGTGTGGCGCGCCTGCACTTGACCTGACGGGGGCTTCGCGGCACCGTTCCGGCCGCAAATCAGGACGGACCGTCTCAATGATCGACCTTGTCAGCATGCTCAAGAAGTTCAGCCTGTGCACCATTCTCGGCCTGGCGCTGGGGCTGGTTGCCGTGCCCTCGGGCGCCCGGGCCGCCAATCCGCTGGAGATGAACTTCGGCCTGTTCGGGCCGCGCTATGAGGGCCTGCTGCCGCCGTGCGAATCGGCGCTGCCGGCGATCACCACGCAGTTTGCCGAGAAGGAAAGCGTCTACTGGAATTCGGCGCTGCAGATCACCGGCTATGACCGGGTGCGCGAGACCGCGTTCCGGCCCTGGACCTCGGATAACATTCCGCGCCGCTATTGCCACGCGCGGGCGATGATGAGCGACGGCCGGCTGCGGGCGGTGGATTATTCCATCATCGAGGACGGCGGTCTCGCCGGTTACGGTCCCGGCGTCGAATGGTGCGTGGTCGGTCTCGACCGCAACTGGGCCTACAATCCGCGCTGCCGCGCCGCCCGGCGCTGACCGCGCCGCTGCCCTTGCCGCCGTCAATTCGCGTGAGCAGTCCCGTGGCCGCGCAGCGACGCTCTTGAGCGCGCTGCCGTGCCCGATTAGGTTCGGCCTGTTTCGGGCAGGGGGCATCATGGTGCAGGTATTGCGGCGTTCGACACAAGTTCGTTCAAGCGGGCAGCAGCGTTCAATTTGGCGGCGGCGTTCGATCTGGCGCAGCTGGCTGGCCGTGCTCGGCCTGGCGGCGATCGCGGCGTGGGCCGGGCCGGCCACCGCCCAGGACCAGCGGCAGAACGCGCCGGGGGCCTTCGATTTCTACGTGCTGTCGCTGTCGTGGTCGCCGTCGTTCTGCGAAGTGGCGCGCGAGCGCGGCGGTCCGACCCGGTCGCAGCAGGTGCAATGCGGCGGGCGGCCTTATTCCTTCGTGGTGCATGGGCTGTGGCCGCAATATGAGCGCGGCTTTCCGGAATACTGCCGCCGGCCGTCGCCACGGCTGGCGCGCAGGATCATGACGTCGATGCTCGACCTGATGCCGGCGCCGGGGCTGATCTACAACGAATGGGACAAGCACGGCACCTGTTCGGGGCTCTCGCCGCGCGGCTATTTCGAGTTGATCCGCAAGGCGCGCGCCGCGGTGAAGATTCCGCCGGAATTCCTCGATCTGTCGGAAGTGAAGACAGTGACGCCGGACGCGGTGGAGGCGGCCTTCGTCAAGGTCAATCCCGGCATGAGCCGGTCCGCTGTCGCGGTGACCTGCGACCGCAAGCGCCTGAGCGAGGTGCGGATCTGCATGAGCAAGAACCTGCAGTTCCGGGCCTGCCAGGAGATCGACCGCCGCGCCTGCCGCCGCGACCGACTGGTGATGCCGCCGGTCCGCGGCGGATGAACTATCGCCACGCCTTTCATGCCGGCAATTTCGCGGATGTCGTCAAGCACATCGTGCTGGTCCGCATCCTGAGCTACCTGCAGGAGAAGCCGTCGGCGTTCCGGGTGATCGACAGCCATGCCGGCGCCGGGCTCTACGACCTCACCGGCAGCGAGGCGACGCGCGGCGGCGAATGGCTCACCGGCATCGCCCGCGTGCGTCAGGCCCGGTTCTCGGATCGCGCCGCGCCGTTGCTGGTCCCGTATCTCGACATCGTCCGTGCCTTCAACCCGCCGTCCGAGCTGCGGGCCTATCCCGGCTCGCCGCTGATCGCCCGCGCCCTGCTGCGGCCGCAGGACCGGCTGGTCGCCTGCGAGGTGGCGGAGCCTCCGCGCAGGCAGTTGATCGACGCGCTGCGCCGCGATGCGCAGGCCCGGGTGGTCGATCTCGACGGCTGGATGGCGCTGACGGCCTTCGTGCCGCCGAAGGAACGGCGCGGGCTGGTGCTGATCGATCCGCCGTTCGAGCAGGCCGACGAGTTCGAACGGCTCGCGGCGCAATTCGCCAGGGCCCACGCCAAGTGGCCGACCGGAATCTACATGCTGTGGTATCCGGTCAAGAACCGCCGCGTCACCGATGGGCTGGCGCGCCAGGTGGCCGCGGTCAGCGATGCCGCCGGCGGCGCCGGAAAATGCCTGCGGCTGGAGTTCAGCGTCGCGCCGGTCGAGGACGGCGGCGGTCTGACATCGGCCGGACTGCTGATCGTCAATCCGCCATGGACGCTGGCCGGGGAGATGCGCACGATCCTCCCCGAGTTGCAGAAGCCGCTCGGGCTCGGCGGCGCGGCGCGTTTCCGCCTCGAAACGGCGAAGCCGTAGGCGAACCCGCAAGGCGAATCCGCACGCCGGGCGGTGCGAAAAGCTGTAGGCAGCGGGCCGGGAACCGTATTATGCTCAGGCCACAGGACCGGCTTTTACGTTTACGTTCCGCCCCGGCGATGTGCGGAGCAACGCGGGGGAAGGAGTTTCCCGATGGCCATGACGGGAACTGTCAAGTTTTTCAATGGGGAGCGCGGATACGGCTTCATCAAGCCGGATGATGGGGGACGCGACGTCTTCGTACACATCACCGCGGTGGAGCGCGCCGGGCTGAAGGAACTGGCCGAAGGACAGCGCATCAGCTTCGAGGTCGAGCCGGACAAGAAGGGCAAGGGCCCCAAGGCGGTCAATCTGGTCGTCACGCCCTAACGCTGCGCGTCCTGCACAGCACGGACGACATCGATCAAGAAAAACCTGGATCAAGAAAAACCTGGATCAAGAAAAAACCCGGCCGCTTTCGCGGCCGGAGTTTGATTGTTCCAATTCTTGTTTCGTTTGGTGCGGGGGGCATCCGGTCAGAAGTGATAGTTGACGCCGAGGCGGACGGTGCCGAACGAATAGCCGTTCTGCATGCCGGTCAGGGCGAACGTGCTGCTGGAGAGGTCGACATAGAGATATTCGACCTTGGCGGTCCAGTTCTGGGTCAGGCCGAATTCGACGCCCGCGCCCGCGGCCCAGCCGAGGCTCGAATGGGATTCCGTCGCACCAGGCACGCTCGCGCGCAGGCCACCGAAAGCGAGGCCGCCGGTGCCGTAGAACATGACGTTGTTCAGCGCGTAGCCGACCCGGCCGCGCAACGTGCCGAACCACGGGTTCGAGAATTTCCAGAAGGCAAAGCGATCGTCGGCGCCGCTGAGCTGAAGGTCGCCCTCGATCCCGATCACCCAGGGGCCCTGGGTCGGGAAATTGTAGCCGGCCTGCAGGCCGCCGTTGAAGCCCGAAGGGTTCGTGGGATTGTTCTTGGTGTGGCCCCAGGCGTAGCCGATATTGGCGCCGATATAGGGGCCGGCCCAGCTATAGACGTTGAGCGGCTGATTGACGGTATAGGGCCCGCGCGGGCCGTAGGAGAAATCGGCGCCGTGCGCTGCTCCCGCGATGCAGCCTGCGACCAGAACCGTGGCGGCTCCCAGCGATATCCTGCCCATCTTCGATACTCCCGAACGCAACTCTCCGCGACCGCCGCGCCCCCTCCGACGGTTACGAAACGCCAAATGATTTCGCTAAGATTTATCGAGAATTCGAAGTTAAGCGGTCGTTAACCCGGCCTGCCGCCGCGCCGGCGTCCTTAACGAAGTGTTACCGGACCGGCCCGCCGCGCCGGCTGGCGAGGGCGGCGGGGAGCGCCTAGTTTAGGCCCATGGGGAACGATTCCAGCGACATGCCCGGCGAGGGCGCACCCGACGAGCGCGCGCGGCCCGGAACCGGGGCGGATGGCGCGGTGGGCGGTGTCGCGTCCGCGCCGGCACTCGACGTCGATCCCGAGACCGCTGGCGTCGAGGAGGAGGACGAGGCCGCGCTGCCGGAAACCGCCGAAGCCGAAGAGGACGGCCCGGTTCCGGATGTGCCGCTGGCCACCGGGCGGGCGGTGATCGCCCAGGTGGTGCGGCACGCGCCGAACGCGCCGGGCGTCTACCGGATGCTCAATGCGGCCAACGACGTGCTTTACGTCGGCAAGGCCAAGAACGTCCGCAAGCGGCTGGCCTCCTATGTGCGGCCCACCGGGCATGTCGCCCGCACCGCGCGGATGATCGCGGCCACCGCGCGGGTCGAAATCGTCTCCACCGGCACCGAGACCGAGGCGCTGCTGCTCGAGGCCAACCTCATCAAGCAGTTGCGGCCGCGCTTCAACGTGCAGCTCCGCGACGACAAGTCGTTTCCCTATATCCTCATCACCGGCGACCACTGGGCGCCGCAGATCGTCAAGCATCGCGGCGCCCAGACCCGGCCCGGACGTTATTTCGGCCCGTTCGCCTCGGCCGGCGCGGTGAACCGTACCATCACGGCGTTGCAGCGGGCGTTCCTGGTGCGCTCCTGCACCGATGCCTTTTTCGAAAGCCGGACGCGGCCGTGCCTGCTCTACCAGATCAAGCGTTGCGCCGCGCCGTGTACGCACGAGATCGATTTCGCCGGCTACGCCAAGCTGGTCGGCGAAGCGGTCGCCTTTCTGTCCGGCCGCAGCCGCGCGGTCCGGGGCGAACTCGCCGCCGAAATGGAGAAGGCGTCCGCCGATCTCGAATTCGAGCGCGCCGCGGTCTATCGCGACCGCCTCGCGGCGCTGGCGGCGGTGCAGTCGACCCAAGGCATCAATCCGCGCACCGTCGAGGAGGCCGACGTGTTCGCCATCCACCAGGAGGGCGGCTATTCCTGCATCGAGGTATTCTTCTTCCGCACCGGCCAGAACTGGGGCAATCGCGCCTATTTCCCGCGTGCGGAGAAGTCCTTCACGCCGGAGGAGGTGCTCGGCGCGTTCCTGGCGCAGTTCTACGACGATAAGCCGCCGCCGAAACGGGTGCTGCTGTCGCACGCGATCGAGGAGCGCGAGCTGCTCGCCGATGCATTGAGCGTCAAGGCCGGCTTCAGGGTCGAGGTCGCGACCCCGCAGCGCGGCGAGAAGAAGGAACTGGTCGCCCACGCCCTGACCAATGCGCGCGAGGCGCTGGGCCGCAAGCTCGCCGACACCACCACCCAGGCGCGGCTGCTGGAGGGCCTCGCGGCGACGCTCGGCCTGCCGAGGGTGCCGAACCGCATCGAGGTCTACGACAACAGCCATATCCAGGGCACCAACGCGGTGGGTGCGATGATCGTCGCCGGGCCGGACGGCCTGCTCAAGAGCCAGTATCGCAAGTTCAATATCCGCTCCGAAGGGCTGACGCCGGGCGACGACTACGCCATGATGCGGGAGGTTCTGGAGCGGCGCTTCAAGCGGCTGCTGGCGCAGGGGCCGGACAAGGCCGGCGGTGACGCCGATGCCGATGCCGTGCCGCGATGGCCCGACCTCGTCGTCATCGACGGCGGGCGCGGCCAGCTCAACGCCGCGCAGGCGATCCTCGACGAACTCGGCCTGGCGGACGTGGCGCTGATGGCGGTGGCCAAGGGGCCGGAGCGCGATGCCGGGCGCGAAACCCTGTTCATGACGGGTCGGGACGCGATGAAGCTCGAGCCGCGCGATCCGGTGCTGTATTTCATCCAGCGCCTGCGCGACGAGGCCCACCGTTTCGTGATCGGGTCGCACCGCAAGTTGCGCAGCAAGGATATGCGCGAAGCCGGATTGCAGGAGATTCCCGGCATCGGGCCGACGCGCAAGCGGGCGCTGCTGCATTATTTCGGAACGCTGAAGGAGATCGAGCGGGCCTCGGTGGCCGACCTCGGCAAGGTGCCGGGCATCAGTGCCGAGAGCGCGCGCCGGATCTTCGATTTTTTTCGCGCGGGCCCCGGCGGATGAGCATTGGCAACGCGGCGTGGCGTCATATGCTGGCGGAATTCGGGATTTTGATGCGGGGGCCCGGTTGACCTCCGGGGCCGGGCGGTATTGGTAGGGCGAATGAGCACCACGACCACCAAGGGAGCGACGAAGGGATCGGCGAAATCGGCGCTGTCGATTCCGAACATCCTGACCTGCGCGCGGATCGCCGCCGTTCCGGTGGTCGTCGGTTGCATCTACGCCCAGTCGATCATGGACGGCCCGCTGTGGCTGCGCTGGGTGGCGCTGGCGGTCTTCGTCGTTGCCGCGATCACCGATTTCCTCGACGGCTACTATGCGCGGATCTGGGACCAGCAATCGGCGTTTGGCCGGATGCTCGACCCGATCGCCGACAAGCTGCTGGTGGCGTCCTGCCTGCTGATGCTGGCGGCGGACGGCATCATCCACGGCTGGACGCTGTGGGCCGCCATCGTCATCCTGTGTCGGGAGATACTGGTGTCCGGCCTGCGGGAATATCTCGCGGCGCTGCGGGTCAGCGTGCCGGTGACCCGGCTCGCCAAGTGGAAGACCACCGCACAGCTCGTGGCGATCGGCTTCCTGCTCGCCGGCGAGGCGGGCGACCGGGTGTTTCCGTTCGTCACGCAACTGGGCCTGCTGCTGCTGTGGCTGTCCGCGATCTTCACGATCTATACCGGCTGGGATTACTTCCGCTCCGGCATCCATCACCTGATCGAGGAGGATGCATGAAGATCGTCTATTTCGCCTGGGTGCGCGAGCGCATCGGCAAGGCCGAGGAGACGGTCGAGCCGCCGGCGGCGGTGCGCACGGTGGCCGACCTGATCGGCTGGCTCAGCGGGCGCGGCGAGCAATATGCCTATGCGTTCGAGAATGCACGGGTGATCCGCACCGCGATCGACCATGCGCATGTGCAGCAGACCGCAGCGATCGCCGGGGCGCGCGAGATCGCGTTCTTCCCGCCGATGACCGGCGGCTAGAGCATGATCCCGAAAAGTGGAAGGGACAGGTTCGCAAGTCGCGATATCGTAATTTCATGACCGTTCCCGTCACCATTCGCCTGCAGGAGGCCGATTTCGACACCGCGCGCGAGATCGCGGCGATCTCGCGAGGCCGCACCGATATCGGCGCGGTGGTGACCTTCAGCGGCATCTGCCGTGGCGGCGAGGGCGGCGACGCCATCGCCGCGCTGACGCTGGAGCACTATCCCGGCATGGCCGAGGCCGAAATCGGACGCCACGCCGAGGAAGCCCTGCAGCGCTGGCCGCTCACCGGCCTCACCGTCATTCATCGTTACGGGCGCATCGTGCCCGGCGAGAACATCGTGCTGGTGGTGACGGCATCGTCGCACCGAGAGGCCGCCTTCGAGGCCGCGGAGTTCCTGATGGACTATCTCAAGACCAAAGCGCCGTTCTGGAAGCGCGAGGAGGGCGCGGGCGGCTCCGCCTGGGTCGATGCCGCCGCGCATGACGACGCCGCCGCCGCGCGCTGGACCAAACGGTGATGGCGAAAACAAACCGCAACATTGTGGATCGTTGTCGAACTTGGTTCACCTCTCCCATGGGGAGAGGTCGACCGGCTGAGCGCAGCGAAGACGATCGGGTGAGGGGATTCGTGCCTGTCGTTTAGGTGCGATCCCCCTCACCCCAACCCTCTCCCCAAAGGGGAGAGGGAGTATCCCGACATCTGTGGCGCTCCAACATGAATGCAGAACGTTCCAAGCCCAAAACGACAGCGACATCACGCGTGGCGAGGAAGGCCGCGCCGGCCCGCGCGCCGAAGGTTGGCCGCGGTGAACTCGTCACGCTGTTCGATTTTCTGCGCTATGCGGTCAGCCGCTTTTCGGAAGAGCAGATGGTGTTCGCCCACGGCACCACCGATCCTCTCGCCGATGCCGCGTTCCTGGTCTGCGAGGCGCTGCATCTGCATCCCGACCAGTTTGAGATGTTCGCCTCCGCGCGCGTCACGGCGAACGAGGCGGCAAAACTGCTCGGCCTGATCGCGCAGCGCGTCCGCACCCGCAAGCCGACCGCCTATCTGGTCAACAAGGTCTACATGCGCGGCCTGCCGTTCTATGTCGACGAGCGCGTGATCGTGCCGCGCTCCTTCATCGGCGAACTGCTGGATTCCCATTTCGGTGGCGGCGAGGACGCCGCCGTCGACCTGATCGGCGACCCGGCCGATGTCACTCGCGTGCTCGATCTCTGCACCGGCTCCGGCTGCCTGGCGATCCTCGCCAGCCGCACGTTTCCCAATGCGCAGGTCGATGCGGTGGATCTCTCGAAGGACGCGCTCAAGGTTGCCGCGCGCAATGTCGCCGATTACGGGCTCGAGGATCGCATTTCCCTGCATCACGGCGACCTGTTCGCGCCGCTCGGCAACGCGCGCTACGATCTCATCATCAGCAACCCGCCTTACGTCGATGCGCAAGGCATGGCCGGCCTGCCGCGCGAATGCCGGCACGAGCCGGCAATGGCGTTCGACGGCGGCGACGACGGGCTCGACATCGTCCGCCGCATCGTGAGCGAGGCGCCGGCGCATCTGCATCCCGGCGGCGGGCTGGTGTGCGAGATCGGGCGCGGCCGCGACGTGGTCGAAGCCGCGTTTCCGGACCTGCCGTTGCTCTGGCTCGACACCGAGGAGTCCGAGGGCGAGGTGTTCTGGATCGACGCGGCGGCGCTGCCCGCGGCGAGCTAGCTTAGCACCAGCGTGCTCGCGCGATGTGACCGTCCGGCATCACCGGCTGCCGAACATGCCCGTCCCGCGCGGTGGACACTGGCCAAATCGCATCCGAGCGATTAATTCGTCATTATCAGGCAAACCAACGCTTGCGAACCTCCGGCACTACGCCGGAGGTTTCGTCGTCTTGAGCTGCTGTATCTTCAAGCCGTGCCGATGATCGAACCGCCATGCTTCTCGTTGCTCGCCAGAACGCGCCCGCGCGCGATGCCTGGCTCGGTGAATTCCGGGCAACGCTGGCGCTCGCCTGGCCGATGGTGCTCACCAATCTCGCGCAGATCGCGCTGACCACCACCGACGTCATCGTGGTCGGCCGGCTCGGCGCATCGGCGCTCGCCGCCGCGACGCTCGGGGTCAATCTCTATTTCGGCCTGCTGATCTTCGCGATCGGCCTCGTCTCGGCGACGTCGCCGATGATGGCGGAGGTGATCGGCCGCAACCATCGCGTGGTGCGCGAGGTGCGCCGCACCTTCCGGCAGGGATTGTGGTCGGCCGTGATCGTGTCGGTCCCGGCCTGGGCGCTGTTGTGGCACACCGAGGCCGTGCTGCTGGCGCTCGGCCAGGAGCCGCAACTGGCGGCTGACGCGCACCTGTTCATGCGCGAGTTGCAGTGGGGCTTTCTGCCTGCCCTGGGCTTCATCGCGCTGCGCTCGTTCGTGGCGGCGCTGGAGCGGCCGGTCTGGGCGATGCTGGTGACGGGGATCGCGATCCTGTTCAACATTGCCGCCAACTGGGCGCTGGTGTTCGGCCATCTCGGCCTGCCGGCGCTCGGCCTGCGCGGCTCGGGCCTGGCGACGACGCTGTCCAACACGTTCCTGTTCCTCGGCCTCGTCGTGGTGGTGTTGGCCGACCGGCAATTCCGCCGCTTCCGCCTGTTCGGCCGCTGGTGGCGGCCCGACTGGCCGCGGCTGGCGACGCTGTGGCGGCTCGGCGTGCCGATCGGCGCGACCATGGCGCTGGAGGTCACGCTGTTCAACGCGGCGGTGTTCCTGATGGGCCAGTTCGGCGCGGTGGCGATCGCGGCCCATTCGATCGCGATCCAGATCGCGGCGGCGTCGTTCATGGTGCCGCTCGGCATCGGGCAGGCGGCGACGGTGCGCGTCGGCATCGCCCATGGCGCGGGCTTGCGCGACGACGTGACGCGTGCTGGCTGGGCGGCGTTCGTCATGGCCGTCAGCTTCATGGCGGCGATGAGCGTGGTGCTGCTCACGGTGCCGAAACTGCTGATCGGCGCCTTCATCGATGTCGGGATTCCCGACAACGTGCCGGTGGCGGAGACCGCCGCGCTGTTCCTGGTCTGGGCAGCGATCTTCCAGATCGCCGACGGCGCGCAGGCGGTCGGCGCCGGGATGCTGCGCGGCTTGCAGGATACCCGCGTGCCGATGCTCTATGCGGCGTTCGGCTATTGGGGCGTCGGCATGCCGCTCAGCCTGCTGTTCGCGTTCCCGCTCGGCTACGGCGGCGTCGGCATCTGGGTCGGGCTGGCCTCGGGCCTTGCCGTGGTCGCCGTGCTGATGATCCGGCGCTGGCTGCGGCGCCAGACGCTGGGTCTGGTGCCGGCCGTGTAAATCGCGCCGCCGGACAGGCGGAACCAGGCCGGCGTCCTGGGCCGCCTTATAGCACCTTGCGAATCCAGCCGTGGCTGTCGGCCGCGCGTCCGTACTGGATATCGACCAGCTTCTTGCGCAGCCCCATCGCGACCGGGCCGGCCGCGCCGCCGCCGATGGTGAAGTCGCCGCTCGCCGAGCACACCTTGCCGATCGGCGAGATGACGGCGGCGGTGCCGCAGGCGAAGGCTTCCTTCAGCTTGCCGCTGGCGGCGTCCGCGCGCCATTCCTCGATGGTGTAGGGCGCCTCGCGCACTGGCGTGCCGGCTTCCCTGGCGAGCGCGATGATCGAGTCGCGGGTGATGCCGGGCAGGATGGTGCCGAGCGGCGGCGTCGAGAGCGTGCCGTCGTCGAACACGAAGAAGACGTTCATGCCGCCGAGTTCCTCGATGTAGCGGCGCTCGACCGCATCGAGGAACACCACCTGGTCGCAGCCGTGCTCGATCGCCTCGGCCTGCGCGCGCAAGGAGGCGGCGTAGTTGCCGCCGCACTTGACCGCGCCGGTGCCGCCGATCGCGGCGCGGGTGTAGTTCTCCGACACCCAGATCGACACCGGGGCCGGGCCGCCCTTGAAATAGGAGCCGACCGGCGAGGCGATCACCGCGAAGATGTAGTCCGCCGACGGCTTGACGCCGAGGAAGACCTCGTTGGCGATCATGAACGGGCGCAGGTAGAGGCTGCCTTCGCCGCCCGGAATCCAGTCGCGGTCGATGCGGACGATCTGTTCCACCGCCTCGATGAACACCGGCTCCGGCAGCGGCGCCATCGCCATGCGGTCCGCGGAATCGCGGAAGCGGCGGGCATTGGCATCGGGGCGGAACAGGTTCACGCCGCCGTCCTCGCGCTTGTACGCCTTGAGACCTTCGAAGATCTCCTGGGCATAGTGCAGCACGGCGGTGGCCGGATCGAGCGGGAAGTTGGCGCGGGATTCGACGCGCGCGCCGTGCCAGCCCTTGCCCTGGCTGTAGCGGACGATCGCCATGTGATCGGTGAAGACGCGGCCGAAGCCGGGATCGGCCAGCCTGGCGGCGCGGTCCGTCGCGGAGACGGGATTCGCGGCCGGTTGAACGTCGAAGTCCAACCACATCGCGCCATCGACCTTGTCGAACGAAACTCCCATGGGTGTCTCCCGCTTCTAAGCTCGCGATATCGCGCGGTCGGTCCGGCCGCCGGCTTTCGGGCGTCCTGGTGCCCGGCCCGCCGGTTCCGCCGGAATTCCCGACGGCGACCTTTTACGGACAGCGCGAACTCCAGTATGTTTGCCGCGAAGCCGCTCGACAATCGCGCGGTGAAAGAAATTCAGTCTTTGATAGTCTTGGATTCAGTCTTGGATTGAGTCCTCGATCGCGGCGAAGGTGCCCCGGATGGTGCCAGGGCGCGAACGAAACGACCGGGAACGACGCCAAAAATGATCTAATATTTCGTCGTCATCGTGGTTTTTGTAACATTGAGACCTAGATACGTCAATATGACTGACATAAAATTTGTGAGAGCCGAAACCTGCTCCCCCGGGCACGCCGCCGGCGCCGCATCCGCGCCCGGCCGCACCGATTTGCGCTGGGACATCATCGAACTGCTGTTCTTCGCCTATCGCGATTTCGTCGGCGATGCCGACGAGGTGCTCGAGGCGTTCGGTTTCGGGCGCGCGCATCATCGCGTGATGCATTTCGTCCATCGCTATCCCGGGCTGACGGTGGCCGACCTGCTGGAGGTGCTGCGCATCACCAAGCAGTCGCTGGGCCGCGTGCTCAAGCAACTGCTCGACGAGGAATACATCGTGCAGCGGGCCGGTCATCTCGATCGCCGGCAGCGCCTTCTTTTCGCCACCGCCAAGGGCGAGGCGCTGGTCGGCAAGCTCGCCAGCCTGCAGACCGACCGCATCACGCGCGCGTTCGGCGGCTTCGACGAAACGGAACAGGGCGCCGTCGCCCGCTTTCTTCGCGCCATGATCGACCGCGACGATCCGGACAAGGTGCTCGCGCAACTGCTCGACGACAATGTAACGACCACGAAGGACTGACGTGCCGCTTTCCGCCGCAACCATGGCCAGGGCGCCGGTCGAGCCGGCCGACGACGCGCCGCACCTGCTGCTGGTCGACGACGACCGGCGCATTCGCGACCTGCTGTCGCGCTTCCTGGCCCATGAAGGCTATCGCGTCACCACGGCGATGAGCGCCAGCGATGCGCGGGCGAAGCTGCAGGGTCTGCACTTCGACCTGCTGATCCTCGACGTGATGATGCCGGGCGAGACCGGGTTCGAACTCGCCCGCTTCATCCGCACCACCTCGACGGTGCCGATCATCATGCTGACGGCGCGGCACGAGGCGGAAAGCCGCATCGAGGGCCTGCAGATCGGCGCGGACGATTACGTCGCCAAGCCGTTCGAGCCGCGCGAACTGCTGCTGCGGATCGGCAATATCCTCAAGCGCGCGGCACCGGCGCCGGTGACGCGGCCGGAATCGGTGACGTTCGGTCCGTTCGTGTTCCATCTCGAACGCGGCGAGTTGCGCGAGGGCGATACGATCGTCCATCTCACCGACCGCGAACGCGAGATGCTCTGCATCCTGGCCGCGACGCCCGGCGAAACGGTGCCGCGCGGCGCGCTGACCGGCGCCGGCGCGTCCGGCAACGAGCGCGCGGTGGACGTGCAGATCAACCGCCTGCGCCGCAAGCTCGAGCGCGATCCGACCAGCCCGCTGTTCCTGCAGGCGGTGCGCGGCATCGGCTATCGCCTGGTGTCCTCGCCGTGAGCCGGCCGGCATGAGTACGCTCGACAGCGGCCTCACGCTGATCCGCAGCGCGGCGCATCGCGTCTCGGCCTTCAACGGCCGGCTCGGCGGTTCATTCAAGAACTGGATGCCGAAAGGGCTCTATGCCCGCGCGCTGCTCATCATGATCGTGCCCATGGTGGTGCTGCAATCGGTGGTCGCCTTCGTGTTCATGGAGCGGCACTGGAACATTGTGACGCGGCGGCTGTCGGCCGGCGTGGTGCAGGACATCGCCGCGCTGATCGACGTCTACAAGGGCTATCCGCAGGACAAGGACCACGCGCTGTTGCGCAAGATCGCGCAGCAGCGGCTCGGCCTGGTGGTCGATTTCCTGCCGTCCGGCGACATGCCGCCGCCGGGACCGAAGCCGTTCTTCTCGCTGCTCGACCAGTCGCTGTCGGTGCAGATCAGCCGGCAGATCGCACGCCCGTTCTGGATCGACACCGTGGGGCGGTCGTCGCTGGTGGAAATCCGCATCCAGCTCGATGACGCGGTGATGCGGGTGTTCGCCCAGCGCAGCGCGGCCTATGCCTCCAACTCGCAGATATTCTTCCTGTGGATGGTCGGCACCTCGTCGGTGCTGCTGATCGTCGCGGTGCTGTTCCTGCGCAACCAGATCCGCCCCATCGTCCGGCTGGCGGACGCGGCGGAAAGTTTCGGCAAGGGGCGCGAGGCGCCGAACTTCCGGCCGCGTGGCGCGCTGGAGGTGCGGCGGGCGGCCTATGCCTTCATCGAGATGAAATCGCGCGTCGAGCGCAGCATCGAGCAGCGCACGGCGATGCTCGCCGGCGTCTCCCATGACCTGCGCACCATCCTGACGCGCTTCAAGCTCGAGCTCGAACTGATCGGCGACAATCCCGAGCTCGAAGGCATGCGCAAGGATGTCGACGAGATGTCGGGCATGCTCGAAGCCTATCTTGCCTTCGCGCGCGGCGACGGTGACGAGCGGGCCCAGCCCACCGACATCGCGGCTACGCTGGAGGAATTGCGCGGCGATGCCGAGCGCAACGGCCGCGCCGCGACCGTCTCGTTCCAGGGACTGCCGGTGGTGACCGTGAAGCCTGCCGCGTTCAAGCGGTGCCTGGCGAACCTGGTGTCGAACGCATCGCGCTACGCCAGCACCATTTCCATCGCCGGCCATCGCGATCATCGCTGGCTCACCGTGACGGTGGATGACGACGGCCCCGGCATTCCGCAGGGCTTGCGCGAGGACGTGTTCAAGCCGTTCCTGCGGCTCGATGATGCGCGCAACCAGGACGAGGGCGGCAGCGGGCTCGGCCTTGCCATCACCCGCGATATCGCGCGTTCCCACGGCGGCGACATCACCCTCGGCGACAGTCCATTAGGGGGGCTTCGCGCCACCGTGCGGGTGCCGGTGTAGGCGGGGATCGCGGTTTTCAGTTCCGTCGTCGTCCCTGCGCAGGCAGGGACGACGAAGAGAACCTACTTCGCCAGTTCCCTCGAGCGCGCGGTGGCGGCGGCAACCGCGCGCGCGAGCAGCGGACGGAAGCCGTCGTCGCCCATCAGCACGCCGAGCGCGGCGGCGGTGGTGCCGCCGGGTGAGGTGACGTTCTGGCGCAAGGTGGCGGCATCGAGGTCGGAGCGGTGCAGGAGTTCGCCGGAGCCGGCCACGGTTTCGCGCGCGAGCCTGGCCGCAAGCCCGGCCGGCAGGCCGGCGGCGACGCCGGCGCGCGCCAGTTCCTCGGCCAGCAGGAAGACGTAAGCGGGCCCCGAGCCGGACACCGCGGTCACCGCATCCATCAGCGCTTCGTCGTCCACCCATTCGACACCGCCGGTCGCGCGCAACAGCGCGTCGACGATGGCGCGCTGTGCCGGCGCGATCGCTTCGGCGGCGACGGCGACGGTGATGCCGCGGCCGATCGCCGCCGGCGTGTTCGGCATGGTGCGCACCACGGTGCCGCCGCAGACCTCCTTGAGCGTCGCGGCCGGCATGCCGGCCATGATCGACACCACCAGCGTCGACGGCTTCACCAGCGGATGCAGTTGCGGGCCGGCCTCGCGGAACATCTGCGGCTTCACCGCGAGCACGAGGACGGCAACGTCGCCGATCTCGGACGGTGCAGCATTGAGGCGCACGCCCCTGGCTGTCAGCGCCTTGATCTCGTCCGACGGCACTGGATCGACGATGGCGATCGACGACGGCGCGACGCCCTGCGCCAGCCAGCCCGACAGCATGGCGCCGCCCATCTTGCCGGCGCCGGCAAGGACGATGGTGCCGGACAGGCTCGCGAGCGGGTTGGATGACTCAATCATGTCCACTCCTGAAGGTGATGAGGCGGCGGAAACCGTATCACCAACGCGAACGCCAGGGCCGGAATAAATCCAGCCATGACGAACGCGATGCAAGGCAATCGCCGGATCGGCCGATTTTCGAAGCGCTGCTGGCGCGCCTACGCCTCGCCTTCGGTATCGAACATCGCGGCGTTCATCGCGTCTTGCGCGGACTTGCCGGCCCAGACCACGAATTGCAGCGCAGGGAAGTAGCGCTCGCAGGACTGCACCGCGCCCACCAGCATCGCCTCGCACTGCGCGACCGTCGCCGAAAGGCCGTCCGGCAGCGGCAGCGCCTGGCGGAACATGATGGTGCCGGTCTGGGCCCAGATGTCGAAATGGCCGATCCACAATTGCTCGTTGATGAGTGCGATCAGGCGCTGGGTTTCGGCGCGGCGCTGCGGCGGGATCTTCATGTCGAAGGCGCAGGCGAGATGCAGCGCCTCGATCTCGCCCATCCAGGTGAACGACAGTTGATAGTCGGTCCACGTGCCCTGGGTGAGGATGGTAATCTCGTCTTCGCCCGAGCGTTCGAACGACCAGTCGTTGTTTGCGGCGATATCTTCGACCACAGCCAGCGGATTGTCTCGCGAATCGATGATGCCTTCGAGCAGGGACATGCCGTCTCGACCTTGCTGTTGAATCTGTCCTGATACGCACGCGGCAGAACGATACGTAACGCTTCCCCGACGCATCGCTGCGATTGCATGCCTCGATCCCGTCGAAGCGTGCATGAAGCAAGTGATGTGATTTGCGGAATCGGCGCAACGGCACCGCGACTCCATCCACAGGCAAAGCGCGGCTCGTCCACAACTCATCGTCACGTCAGCGGAATCCGGTCACGCGTATGCAGAACAAAACGGAATCGGATTCGCGGCGCGCGAGTCGGAGGCTGTCGCTTCGCGCAATGCGAGTCGGGCGCCGCATGCTTGCGTCCGCATGGCGGCTGCCGCAATGGGGCATGGCGCCATGCAGCAGCGCGATGGCTCGGCGCTTGCTGGAGCCGAAGCGGCGCGGCATAATTGCCGTGGCCGTTCCTGTCGGGCGGCTTAAGTTCTCAGGGCGGGGTGAAAGTCCCCACCGGCGGTAAGGGGAGTCTTGCACGTATTCCGATCGCAAAACCGGTACCCACTTTTGCGGAATACGTATCCCCAAGCCCGCGAGCGCCTTCCTCTCCCCGGGGAAAGGGTCAGCAGATTCGGTGCAATTCCGAAGCCGACGGTCAAAGTCCGGATGAAAGAGAACGGGTCACGCAGGCGGCGCTCGCGCGCGGCCGGCGTTCCGTATGCCCTGATTCTGGTCTTTAACGAGGAAAGCCATGAATCAGATGATGAATCAGACATTGTCGGAAACCCTTACGTCCCCTCATCCGGCGTCCCC
>JAGRLZ010000165.1 GCA_020441545.1 Xanthobacteraceae bacterium
CGCCGCGGTCGAGCAGCTGACCGGCGACGACTATAGCGAAGCGCAGCAGGAGGCATGGGCGCGCACCGCCGACGACGAGGCCAGGTTCGGCGCGCGGCTGGCCGGGCAGTTGACGCTGATCGCCACCATCGACGGCGAGCCGGTTGGCTTCGCGTCGCTGAAAGGCAGGGACCACATCGACATGCTGTTCGTTCATCCCGACGCCGCGCGGCGGGGCGTCGCGACCATGCTGTGCGATGCGCTGGAGAAACTCGCCGGCGCGCGCGGCGCTGAGCGGCTGACGGTCGATGCCAGCGACACCGCCGAGCCGCTGTTCGCCAGGCGGGGCTATGCGGCGCAGCAGCGCAACAGCGTCTCGCTCGATGGCGAATGGCTTGCCAACACCACGATGCAGAAAACCCTGGCGGATGCCGGGACGACAACGGAAGCACGCTGATGACCCGCGAACGCCTCTACCTGTTCGACACCACCCTGCGCGACGGCGCGCAGACCAATGGCGTGGACTTCTCGCTGCACGACAAGCGCATGATCGCGGCGCTGCTCGACGACCTCGGCATCGACTATGTGGAAGGCGGCTATCCCGGCGCCAATCCGGCGGATACCGAACTCTTCGCGGAAAAGCCCGACCTTCACCATGCGCGCTTCACCGCATTCGGCATGACGCGGCGGGCCGGGCGCTCGATCTCCAACGATCCTGGCGTCGCCGGCCTTTTGGAAGCGAAGGCGGATGCGATCTGCTTCGTCGCCAAGTCGTCGGCCTATCAGGTGCGCGTGGCGCTGGAGACGACGAAGGAGGAGAACCTCGCCTCGATCCGCGACAGCGTGGCGGCGGCGAAGAAGGCCGGCCGCGAAGTGATGCTCGACTGCGAGCATTTCTTCGACGGCTACAAGGAGGATGCCGAATTCGCCATCGCCTGCGCGAAGGCGGCCTACGACTCCGGCGCACGCTGGGTGGTGCTGTGCGACACCAATGGCGGCACCATGCCGCATGAGGTGGAAACCATCGTCACGGAGGTGGTGAAGCAGATTCCCGGCGACCACATCGGCATCCACGCGCACAACGACACCGAGCAGGCGGTGGCCAATTCGCTCGCCGCGGTGCGCGCCGGCGCGCGGCAGATCCAGGGCACGCTGAACGGGCTCGGCGAGCGCTGCGGCAACGCCAACCTGTGCTCGCTGATCCCGACGCTGAAGCTGAAAAAGGAATTCTCCAACCGCTTCGAGGTGTCGGTGTCCGACGAGAAGCTCGCGACGCTGGTGAAGGCGTCGCGCGCGCTGGACGATATCCTCAACCGCGCGCCGGACCGGCATGCGCCCTATGTCGGCGCCAGCGCCTTCGTCACCAAGACCGGCATCCATGCCTCGGCGATCCTGAAGGATCCCGCAACCTACGAGCACGTGACGCCGGAGACGGTCGGCAATCATCGCCAGGTGCTGGTGTCGGACCAGGCCGGCCGCTCGAACGTGCTGGCCGAGCTGGAGCGCGCCGGCATTCCGTTCGACAAGGACGATCCCAAGCTGACGCGGCTGATCGACGAGGTGAAGACGCGCGAGGCCGCCGGCTATGCCTACGAGTCCGCCGACGCCTCGTTCGATCTCCTGGCGCGTCGCACCCTCGGCCGGGTGCCGGAGTTCTTCCGCGTCGATCAGTTCGACGTGAATGTCGAGCAGCGCTACAACGCGATGGGGCGCCGCGTTACCGTCGCGATGGCGGTGGTGAAGGTCGAGGTCGAGGGCGAGACGCTGATTTCCGCCGCCGAAGGCAACGGTCCGGTCAACGCGCTCGACGTCGCCCTGCGCAAGGACCTCGGCAGGTATCAGAAATACATCGACGGGCTGAAGCTGGTGGATTATCGCGTGCGCATCCTCAACGGCGGCACCGAGGCGGTGACGCGCGTGCTGATCGAAAGCGAGGACGAAGCCGGCGAACGCTGGACCACGGTCGGCGTCTCACCCAACATCATCGATGCCTCGTTCCAGGCGCTGATGGATTCGGTCATCTACAAGCTGGTGAAATCGAACGCGGCGGCGTGAGAGGGCATGGAAGCACGATCGATCCATCCGGCCTCCCTGAGTTGCGCGTCATGCCCGGCCTTGTGCCGGCCATGACGGATATAACGGCTTGCAAGACCGGCGAGTTTTCGAGGAGACGCCTGTATGATCGACCACGTTTCGATTGCCGTCAGCGATCTCGCGCGCGCCGTGCCGTTCTACGAGCAGGCTCTCGCGCCGCTCGGCCTGGCGAAGCTGGTGGTGCGGCCGGCGATGGTCGGTTTCGGCAAGACCTATCCGGAAATCTGGATCAACATGCGTGCCGGCATGGCGCCGCTGTCTCCGGGCAGCGGCGCGCATCTCGCGCTTCGCGCCAGGACCACGGCGGCGGTGGATGCATTTCATGCCGCCGCCATCGCCGCCGGTGCGAGGTCGGAAAGTGTTCCCGCGCTGCGGCCGCACGACCGCGTGCGCTACTACGCGGCGTTCGTGGTCGATGCCGACGGCAACCGCATCGAGGCGGTGACGTTTCCGCAAGGGCAGGCGGGAGCAGGAGGGTAGGCCGGGGTAGAGTCGTCTCCGGCAATCAGTGAGGGCCGATCCATCTGCGTCGAATCAGATCCGCCGCTTGTCTTTGTTGTTCGAGCATGATCGTTCCCGACCCAAAGGGCCGCGCAGCGCAAGCCGGATTCCACTTTTCGGAATCGTACTCTAAAGCCGCCGCGCCACGCTGGGCGCGAGTTCCTTGTCCGCTTCGGGCGTCTTCGCCGCCGCGGCGCGCAGCATCGGCAGGATGTCGTCGACGCGCTCGGCCTTCAGGACGCTGACGGAAAGTGTCGGGCGGATGAACGCGGTCGAGCGCATGTGATCGAGCAGGGCGATCAACGGCTCCCAGAAGCCGTCGATATTGGCGAGCAGGATCGGCTTGCTGTGGCGGCCGAGCTGTTGCCAGGTGAGTTGCTCGACCAGCTCTTCCAGCGTGCCGACGCCGCCGGGCAGCGCCACGAAGGCGTCCGAGCGTTCGAACATCAGCCGCTTGCGCTCGTGCATGTCGTGGGTGACGATCATTTCCTGCACCCGCGCCAGCGCGTTTTCGCGCGCGGTGAGGAAGTCGGGAATGATGCCGGTCACCCGGCCGCCATGGTCGAGCGAGGAGGAGGCGACCGCGCCCATCAGGCCGATCGAGCCGCCGCCATAGACGAGGCCGACGCCGTTCTCGGCGAGGGCTTTTCCGAACGCCTTGGCGCCTTCGACAAATTTGGGATTGGTACCGGGGCCGGAGCCGCAATAAACACAAACGGTTTTAATATCAGTCATTCAAGGGATGTGGCATCGCCGGGTGACACCGTCAAGACAATCGCCGGGGCATGGCCGGGATCGCACAGGATATCTGTTGGTGCATCGGTTTTCGGCCGCAAAAGAATACCGGCGCAGGGTGCGCCCGGCGTTCAAACGCTCTATATGACAGCCGGACAATGACGCCCTTCTCACCCCATCCGGCGCACCGCGCCGCTGCTGATCCAGGCCCCTGCCGATGAACCGATCCGATGAGCCGCCGAAATCCGAACCGCCAGCCGTGGTGGCGAAGGTCGGCGAGCAGGCGACGCTGCTCGGCACGCTGGTCCATCTCTGGCCCTATATCTGGCCGGGCGAACGGACCGACCTGAAGCTGCGCGTGGCGTGGGCCATGGTGCTTCTGGTCCTGGCCAAGCTGGTCACGCTCGCCGTGCCGTTCAGCTTCAAATGGGCGACCGATGCCCTGACCGGCGCGGACACCGCCCCGGTGCAGCCGTCGAACTGGATGGTGTGGGTGATCGCGTCGCCCCTGATCCTGACCATGGCCTATGGCCTGTCGCGGGTGCTGATGGCGGTTCTGACCCAGTGGCGCGACGGCATCTTCGCCAAGGTCGCGATGCACGCGGTGCGGCGGCTGGCCTACCTGACCTTCGTCCACATGCACCAACTGTCGCTGCGCTTTCACCTGGAGCGCAAGACCGGCGGTCTGACGCGCGTGCTGGAGCGCGGCCGGCTCGGCATCGAGACCATCGTGCGGATGGTCATCCTGCAACTGTTTCCGACCATCGTCGAGGTCGCGCTGCTCACCGGCGTGCTGCTGTGGCAGTTCGACTGGCGTTACGTGCTGGCGACCGTCGCCACCGTCGTGCTGTACATGTACTACACCTACGTCGCGACGGAATGGCGGATCGAGATCCGCCGCCGCATGAACGACTCCGACACCGAGGCCAACACCAAGGCGATCGACTCGCTGCTCAACTACGAGACGGTGAAGTATTTCGGCGCCGAGGCGCGGGAGGCCGAACGCTACGATCGCTCGATGGAGCGCTACGAGCGCGCCAGCGTGAAGACCTACACGTCGCTTGCGGTGCTGAACGCGGGACAGGCGGTGATCTTCACCGGCGGCCTGACCGCGACCATGCTGCTATGCGCCAACGGAATTCGCAACGGCACCAACACCGTCGGCGATTTCGTGATGATCAACGCGATGATGATCCAGCTCTACCAGCCGCTGAACTTCATGGGCTTCGTCTATCGCGAGATCAAGCAGGCGGTCATCGACATCGAGAAGATGTTCGGCGTGCTCGCGCGCCACCCGGAGGTGGAGGACCGTGCCGGCGCCAGGCCGCTCGCCGCCGCCGCGGGCAGCATCCGCTTCGAGGATGTGCGCTTCGCCTACGATCCGGATCGCCCGATCCTGAAAGGGCTCAGCTTCGACGTCCCGGCTGGCAGGACGGTGGCCATCGTCGGGCCGTCGGGCGCCGGCAAGTCCACCATCTCGCGGCTGCTGTTCCGCCTCTACGATATCTCCGGCGGCCGCATCCTGATCGATGGCCAGGATATCCGCGACGTGACGCAGACATCGCTGCGCGCGGCGATCGGCATGGTGCCGCAGGATACCGTGCTGTTCAACGATACCATCCGTTACAACATCCGCTACGGCCGCTGGGACGCGACCGACGCCGAAGTCGAGGAGGCGGCGCGGCTGGCGCAGATCGATGCTTTTATCCGCCGCTCGCCGAAGGGCTACGAGACCGAGGTGGGCGAGCGCGGGCTCAAACTGTCCGGCGGCGAGAAGCAGCGCGTCGCCATCGCGCGCACCATTCTCAAGGGACCGCCGATCCTGGTGCTGGACGAAGCGACCTCGGCGCTCGACAGCCACACCGAGCGGGAAATCCAGGAGGCGCTGGAGCGTGTGTCGCGCGGGCGCACCTCGCTGGTGATCGCGCATCGGCTCTCGACCATCGTCGGTGCGGACGAGATCATCGTGCTCGATCATGGCCGGATCGTCGAGCGCGGCACCCATGCCGCGCTTCTGGCGGCGAACGGCCTCTATGCCGGCATGTGGAACCGGCAGCGCGAGGCGGAGGCGGCGCGGGAGCGGCTGGCGGAGGTCGGCGAGGAGGCGGACGCGCCGAACCGCAAGCCGCCCGCCCTCGGCGAAGGGGGCGGCGGCGACGATGTCGCCGCCGACGCGGCGGAATGAGCGGGCCGACTTTCATCACGCCAGATGCTATAGAATTCAACCGGAGACGAATCGTCCGATGTCCATCGCCAATTCCATCCGCGCCCAGATCCCGCCGATCCATCCGGAGGGCTATCCGTTCATCGGCGGCTTCGCGCTCGCCAGCCTGGTGCTGTTCTGGGTGTGGACGCCGCTCGGCTGGATCGGCACGCTGCTGACCGTCTGGTGCGCGTTGTTCTTCCGCGATCCCGTCCGCGTGACCCCGGTGCGGGAAGGGCTGGTGGTCGCGCCCGCCGACGGCCGCATCTCGATGATCCAGCCGGCGCTGCCGCCGGCCGAACTCGGCCTCGGCGACCAGCCGCTGCTGCGGGTCTCGATCTTCATGAGCGTCTTCAATTGCCACGTGAACCGCGCGCCCGTCGCCGGCCGCGTCGACCGGATCGCCTATCGGTCCGGCAAGTTCATCAATGCCGAACTCGACAAGGCCAGCGAGGACAACGAGCGCAACGCGCTGGTGATCTCGACCCCGAACGGCCGGATCGGGGTGGTCCAGATCGCCGGCCTGGTGGCGCGCCGCATCGTCTGCTTCGTCCGCGAGGGCCAACTGGTCGGCACCGGCGAGCGGTTCGGGCTGATCCGCTTCGGCTCGCGGCTCGACGTCTACCTGCCGGAGGGCGCGACCGTGCAGGTTTCCGTCGGGCAGACGGCGGTGGCCGGCGAGACCGTGCTGTCGGATTTGCGCCCGGGCGACGGGCCTGCCGTTTTCCGCAGCCAGTAGCCTCCACGGCCGGTCGCGGGGCAGGGGGCGATCCTCTCGGCCGTCTGGCCAATGGCGGCCGGCGGGTTCCGTCGCTATATTGCCGCCATGCAGAACCCGATCGACCCCCGCTATCCCGAGATGCGCCGCCGGCGGTTTCGCCCGATTCCGGTGCGCATGCTGGTGCCCAATGTCATCACGCTGCTGGCGATCTGCGCCGGCCTGACGGCGATCCGGCTCTCGACCGAGGGGCGGATGGAACTGGCGGTGGCGGCGATCGTGTTCGCCGCGGTGCTGGACGGCGTCGACGGGCGGGTCGCCCGGCTGATGAAGGGCCAGTCGCGCTTCGGCGCCGAACTGGACAGCCTCGCCGATTTCGTCAATTTCGGCGTCGCGCCGGGACTGATCCTCTATTTCTGGCAGCTCCACGACCTCAGCAATGTCGGCTGGATCGCGGCGATGACCTTCGCGGTGAGCGGCGGACTGCGGCTGGCGCGTTTCAACGCCACCATGGACGACCCGAACAAGCCGCCCTTCGCGGCGAATTACTTCACCGGGGTTCCGGCGCCGGCCGGGGCGATCACGGTGCTGCTGCCGATCTATCTCGGCTTCCTCGACCTGCCGCGGCCGCCGGCGACCCTGACCGCGGCCTATACGCTGGCGATCGCGGTGCTGATGGTCTCGCGGCTGCCGGTGTTTTCCGGCAAGGCGATGCGCTGGCGCGTCGAGCCGGAGATGGTCCTCCCGGTCTTCGTGGGCGTGGTGTTCTTCATCGCGCTGCTGATCGGCTATCCCTGGCACATCCTGTCGATCGGCTCGGTGCTCTACCTTGCAAGCCTGCCGCTCGGCTGGAAGTCGTATCGCGACCAGAAGCTCGCCCTGGATGCGCGGATGGCAAAGGAGGCCGAGGCGGCCGCGTCCGAGCCCGCCGCGTCCTTTCCGCCGCCCCCGACTGCTCCCGATGCGGAGCGGCCCGCTCGCCTGAACTAAAGCAAAACGTCAAGACAATAACGGCAACTCATTGCCGGACGGGGAGAAATACGTCATGACCGAGGTCCACACCGCGCCGCTTCCGGCGGCTGTTCTCGACGCGCTGGCGGCATACGACACCCCGACGATCTGCAATGCGCTCGAGGTCGTCGCGCCCCATCGCCGCCTGACCGGCTTCACCACGCGGCCGCTGGTCTGTCCGTTTCCCGACCTGCCGCCGATCGTCGGCTATGCCCGGACCGCGACGATTCGCGCCACGGCCGCGTCGGGTCGTCCCGCCGCCGAGCAGCAGGCGCAGCGGATGGCCTATTACGACTATGTCGGCACCGGCGCCGGTCCACGGATCAGCGTGATCCAGGATATCGATGGTCCCGAGGCCGGCTTCGGTGCGTTCTGGGGCGAGGTCAACAGCGCCGTTCACAAGGCGCTGGGTTGCCTCGGGGTCGTCACCGACGGCTCGATTCGCGACATCCCGCAATGGGCGGATGGATTCCAGGCGCTGGCCGGCACGATCGGACCGTCGCACGCCCATGTCCATGTCGACGGCTTCGGCGGCGAGGTGCGCGTTGCCGGGATGGTCGTGCGATCCGGCGACCTGATCCACGCGGATCGTCACGGCGCGGTGGTGATTCCGTTCGATGTCGCGGCCGGGATTCCGCAGGCGGCCGAGCTGTGCGGCCGGCGCGAAACGCCGATCCTGGAGGTCGCGCGGAGTCCCGATTTCTCCCTCGCGAGGTTGAAAGAGGCGCTTGCGCGCGCGGCGGAGATTCATTGAGCCGGCGTTGCCGGCTTGGTTAGCGAAGCCTTAATCGCAAAGCCCGTTGCGGAACCGATGTTTTTTGATGGCGCGCCGTGCCGGATCCATGGCCGGCGCGGCGCTTTCGCGCGCGCTGGCCCGTGCCCGCGCTTAACCTTTACCCGCCTTTAATGGCGGCCGCGCTAGTGTCGTGCCGGCTCAGAAGGGGCCGCGCCGTCCGCATGGACGGCGAAAGCGTGCGCGTTGGAGTACTCCATGGATATCACCACTGGCGTTGGCCTCATCTTCGGCACTATCGTCATTCTGTTGATGATCTTCATGGGGGGAGACCTCCATATGTTCATCAGCGAGCACGCGATGATCATCATCTTCGGCGGGTCGATCGCCGCGACGCTGATCCGCTTTCCGCTCAGCGCGATCATCCACGGCCTGCCGCTCGGCGCCAGGTTCGCCTTCACCATGAGCCGCCTGTCGGCCCGCGACCTGGTCGACGAACTGGCCCGCATCGCCGAAATCGCCCGCAAGCAGGGGCCGGTCGGCCTCGAAAAGGTCGAGGCGGTCGATCCGTTTCTCGCCAAGGGAATCCGCTACGTCGCCGACGGCTACGACCTCGAATTCATCCGCGACAATCTCGAGCGCGACCGCGACAACTTCCTGATGCACCTCGACGAAGGCGGCAAGATCTATCGCGCCATCGGCGACTGCGCGCCGGCCTTCGGCATGATCGGCACGCTGATCGGCATGGTGCAGATGTTCGCCAACATGACCGATCCGTCCAAGCTCGGCCCGTTCATGGCGACCGCGCTGCTGGCGACACTTTACGGCGCGCTGGTCGCCAACCTGTTCTGCCTGCCGATCGCGGACAAGCTGCACGGCAAGCTGCTCGACGAGGAGACCAATCGCACGCTCATCATCGACGGCATCCTGATGATCCGGGACTCCAAGAGCCCGACGCTGGTGCGCGAGATGCTGCTGGCCTATCTGCCCGAGAAGCATCGCCACGAGGAGGGCGAGCCGGTGCCGGCTTAAGCCGCCCGCCGGCACGCAGACCCGATGGCGAAGAAGAAGCGAGGCGATGCACATGGCGGCGGTCACGGCTGGTTCGTGACCTTCGCCGACCTGATGGGGCTCATGATGAGCTTCTTCGTGATGCTGGTGGCGTTCTCCAATCAGGATCAGCAGAAGCTCAAGATCGTGGCCGGCTCGATGCGCGACGCTTTCGGCGTGCAGACCGAATCGCGGTTTTCCGGAATTATCGAATCGGACGGCCTGCCGACCCGGCCCAAGCTGAAGAACGTCGATCATATCTCGCCGGAAGAGGCGTCCAACACGCCGACCCCGAACGAGCATGACCGCAACAAGACGTTCGGCGCCCGCACCAAGACCGACCGCGAATTCGCGCTGGCCTCGGCCTCGCTCCGGCAGGCCCTGCAGGACATGCCGGAGCTGACGGAAATCTCCAAGAACGTGATGTTCGAGGAGACCAGGGAGGGCCTCAACCTGGAGATCGTCGATCAGGACGGCCGATCGATGTTCGCCGAAGGCTCGAAAGTACCCTACGACCGCACGCGATTGCTGCTGCAACGGCTCGCCGCGCCGTTGCGGGCGACGCCGCTGCGCGTCGCGATTGTCGGGCATACGGCAAGTGGTGATATCGCACCGCGCGCGGCCTACGACGCCTTCGATCTGTCCGCCGACCGCGCCAATGCGGTGCGGCAGATTCTCGAGCGGGAGGGACTGCCGCCGAGCCACATCTACGCGGTCTCCGGCAAGGCCGACAGCGTGCCGCTTTTCCCGGACGACCCGTCGCTTGCCGCCAACCGGCGCGTCACCATCACCCTGATGCGCGAAGACCCGCCGCTGCCGCCCAATCTAAAACCGTGACGGTGTCAACTCCTTTTATCTGACGGCCCTTTGGGCTAGTGTGGCGGCTCAGGGGTTCGCCTCGTCTTGTCACGCCTTCCGTAGCGAACTTCAGATTCAAAAGGGCACGCGCGTGCCGCCGAAAGACATCGATGCTGCCGGGACGGGCAGCTTGAGGCCGTGGGTGTGGGATGCCATCGAATCTGAAATTGCTGAATCTGAAACTGCCGCCGGGTGTCTCGCGTTGGGCGTGGTCGGTGCCGATGGTCGCCCTGAATCCCGGTTGAGCTATTCCCGACCGTCCTGGTGAGCCGGCCGCTTCCGGCTCGGATCAAATCGATCTGATAAGCGTTCCTCTTCCGCATGGCTGTATCCGAACCCCCGATTGACGCGCAGGGCGAGGTCCCGATCACAACAGGCTTCTGGGCGCTGACGCTCGGCAGCATCGGCGTGGTCTTCGGGGACATCGGCACCTCGCCGCTTTACGCCTTCCGCGAAGCCGTCGTTCACGCCGCCCAGAAGGACGTGGTGACGCCGGCCATCGTATTGGGCGTGCTGTCCCTGATCCTGTGGTCGCTGTTCATCGTCGTGACCGCCAAATACGTGCTGCTGCTGCTGCGCGCCGACAACAACGGCGAGGGCGGCACGCTTTCGCTGATGGCGCTCGGGCAACGCGCGCTGGGTCACCGGAGCTGGTTCCTGCTGGCGCTCGGCGTGGTCGGCGCGTCGATGTTCATCGGCGACTCGATGATTACGCCGGCGATCTCGGTGCTGTCGGCGGTCGAGGGCCTCAAGCTCGTGACGCCGGCGCTCGACCACTATGTGGTGCCGCTGACGGTCGCTATTCTGATCCTGCTGTTTTCGGTGCAGAGCCGCGGCACCGCGCGGGTGGCGACGGCCTTCGG
This sequence comes from Xanthobacteraceae bacterium, assembly GCA_020441545.1. Lineage (GTDB taxonomy): Bacteria > Pseudomonadota > Alphaproteobacteria > Rhizobiales > Xanthobacteraceae > 62-47. The sequence continues at coordinate 10,746 of JAGRLZ010000165.1, forward strand.
CCCGGTGATGGTGCTGTGGTTCATCGTCATCGCCGTGCTGGGGGTGATGCATATCAGCGACGACCCCACCGTGCTGTGGGCGATCAATCCGTGGTACGCCATTCACTTCCTGCTCAACCACGGCGTCATCGGTCTCGTCATCATGGGACTGGTGTTCCTGTCGGTCACCGGCGGCGAGGCGCTGTATGCCGATCTCGGGCATTTCGGGCGCAAGCCGATCCAGACCGCCTGGTTCTATCTGGTGCTGCCGGCGCTGCTGCTGAACTATTTCGGGCAGGGCGCGCTGATCCTGTCCCACCCCTCGGCGATCGAGAACACCTTCTACCGTCTCGCGCCCGAGCCGCTGCTGCTGCCGCTGGTGATCCTGGCGACCGCGGCGACCGTGATCGCGAGCCAGGCCGTCATCACCGGCGCCTATTCGCTGATCCGGCAGGCGGTGCAGCTCGGCCTGCTGCCGCGCTTCGAGGTGCGCTACACCTCCGAGACCCATGCCGGCCAGATCTACCTGCCGCGGGTCAACACCTTCCTCCTGATCGGCGTGCTGCTGCTGGTCGGCCTGTTCCACACCTCGAGCGGACTGGCCTCGGCCTACGGCATCGCGGTGTCGACCACCATGGTGGCCGACGGCATCATGGGCTTCATCGTCGTGTGGAAGCTGTGGAACTGGCGCGCGGCGACCGCCGCGCTGCTGGTCTTTCCGCTGGTCGTGGTGGATATCGCGTTCTTCGCGGCCAACATGCTCAAGCTGTTCGAAGGCGCCTGGGTGCCGCTCCTGTTCGGCATGGCGATGGTCGTCGTGATCTGGACCTGGCGGCGCGGCGCGTCGCTGCTGATCGGGAAAACGCGGCGCACCGAGGTGCCGCTGCTCGATCTCATCAAGAGCCTCGAAAAGCGGCCGCCGCATATCGTCAAGGGCACCGCCGTCTTCCTGACCAGCGATCCGAATTTCGTGCCGACGGCGCTGCTGCACAATCTCAAGCACAACAAGGTGCTGCACGAGCACAACGTCATCATCACGATCGAGACCACGCCGACGCCCCGCGTCGATCCGAGCGAGCGCGTGCATATGGAGAGCCTCAGCGAGAAGTTCGCCACCGTGCGCCTGCGCTTCGGATTCATGGAAAACCCGAATGTGCCGCGCGCACTCGGCATCGCGCGCAAGCTCGGCTGGCAGTTCGACATCATGTCGACGTCGTTTTTCGTCTCGCGCCGCTCGCTGAAGCTGGCGGTGAAATCCGAGATGCCGCGATGGCAGGACCGGCTGTTCATCGCGCTCAGCCGGTCGGCCAACGACGCGACCGACTATTTCCAGATTCCGACCGGGCGCGTGGTCGAGGTCGGCACCCAGGTAACGATCTAGCGGGCGCCGATCTGGCGGCGCGTCGGCGTCGGTGTTGCGCTGTCGGGACCGCCAGACGCGAGGCGATCTGAGGCGAGGCGATCTGAGGTCGGGCCGGGCAGGCGGGGCCCTTGATTTTCCGCGCATCCGGGGCGAGGTTGGCGCCCGCGCGCGGTCGCGCGCCGTACATGGCTTGCGTGGAGGGACGTCCGGTGGCGAATTTCAAGGTGCAGGATCTGACGCCGCAACAGGTGGAGCAGGGCCTTCGTGACGGCCGCTACCTGCTGGTCGATGTGCGTGAGCCAAACGAGGTGGCGGTGGATGCCTATCCGGACGCGGTGGTGCTGCCGCTGTCGACTTTCGATCCGGCCGCCATCCCCGACCTGCAGGGCAGGGAGCTGGTGTTTGCCTGCCGTTCCGGCAACCGCTCGGCGAAGATATCGCTCGCTGTCCAGGCCGCCGGTTATCCTTACGACAAGCATCTCGCCGGCGGCATGATCGCCTGGAAGGCGTCGGGCCTGCCGACCAAGAGCGGCGGCTGAGCCTTGCCACGGTTGCCGCCATCATGAATCCCGTTTTCGCGAATCTGCCCGTCACCGTGTTCGAGGCGATGTCCCAGCTTGCGCGGGACAACGACGCCATCAACCTGGGACAGGGCTTCCCCGACGCGCCGGGGCCGGAAGACGTCCGCCGCGCGGCCGCGGACGCGGTCATCAACGGCTACAACCAGTATCCGTCGATGATGGGCATTCCGGAACTGCGGCAGGCGATCGCTGCGCACTACGCCCACTGGCACCGGCTGTCGCTCGATCCGATGACGGAAGTGATGGTGACGTCGGGCGGCACCGAGGCGCTGACCAGCTCGATCCTCGCGGTGGTGGAGCCGGGCGACGAGGTCGTGGTGTTCCAGCCGGTCTACGATTCCTACCTGCCGATCATCCGGCAGGCTGGCGGCATTCCGCGGCTGGTCCGGCTGGAGCCGCCGCACTGGCGGCTGACGGAAGAGGCGCTTGCGGCCGTCTTCAACCGGAAGACCAAGGCGGTGCTGTTCAACAATCCGCTCAACCCGGCGGCGGTGGTCTATCCGCGCGAGGACATCGAACTGCTGGCGCGCTTCTGCCAGGCGTTCGACACCATCGCGATCTGCGACGAGGTCTGGGAGCATGTCATCTATGATGGCCGCGAGCACATCCCGCTCATCGCCGTTCCGGGGATGCGCGACCGCACCATCAAGGTCGGCTCGGCGGGAAAGATTTTCGGTCTCACCGGATGGAAGGTCGGCTTCGTCTGCGCGGCGCCGCCGCTGCTCCGCGTGGCCGCCAAGGCGCACCAGTTTCTCACCTTCACCACGGCGCCCAACCTGCAGGTCGCGGTGGCTTACGGCCTGTCCAAGCCGGACGACTATTTCCTCGACATGCGCAGGGCGCTGGCGCGCAGCCGCGATCGCCTCACGCGCGGCCTTGCGAGCCTCGGCTTTCCGGTGCTGCCGTCGCAGGGCACTTATTTCCTCACCGTCGACCTGTCGCCGCTTGGCTTGAACGAAACCGACGAGGCGTTCTGTCGCCGCATCGTGACCGAGCACAAGGTTGCGGCAATCCCGGTCTCGGCTTTCTATGAGGAGAATCCGGTGACATCGGTGGTGCGGTTCTGCTTCTCGAAGGCGGATGCGACCATCGACACGGCGCTGGAGCGGCTGGCGCATGCGGTGCGCCGTTCGCCGGCCCGATAGGTTTCGTTGCGGGAGGAGGTCTGATTGGCGGCAAGGAACGCATTGCGATGGGTTGCGGGTCTGGCGTTGGCGACGTTGGCATCCACGTCCGCCCCGGCGCAGGAGCGGACGGTCAACTTCTATAACTGGTCGAACTACATTGCCCCTGGCGTGCTCGATGCGTTCACCAAGGAGACCGGCATCAAGGTCGTCTACGACACCTTCGATGCCAACGAGACGCTTGAGACCCGGCTGCTTGCCGGCAGGTCCGGCTACGATCTCGTGGTGCCGAGCGCGTATTTCCTGCAACGCCAGATCGGTGCCGGAATTTTCCAGACACTCGACAAGGCCAGGCTGCCGAACCTCGCCAATGCGTGGCCGCAGGTGACCGCCAGGCTCGCGATCTACGATCCGGGCAATGCCCATGCGGTGAACTACATGTGGGGCACCACCGGCATCGGCTACAACGTCAAGGCCGTGCGCAAGGTGCTGGGGCCGGATGCGAACATCGACTCGATGGTTGCCTCCTGGGCGATGGTCTTCGATCCCGCCAATCTCGCGAAGTTCAAGGATTGCGGCGTCCACATGCTGGATTCCGCCGACGACATCCTGCCCGCGGCGCTGAACTATCTCGGGCTCGATCCGAACTCGACCAGGCGGGCCGACCTCGACAAGGCCGCCGAGGTGGTGAGCAAGGTTCGCCCCTATGTCCGCAAATTTCACTCGTCCGAATACCTCAACGGGCTCGCCACCGGCGAGATCTGCCTCGTGGTCGGCTGGTCAGGCGACATCAAGCAGGCGCAGAAGCGCGCGCGCGAGGCCAACAACGGCGTCGAGGTCGGCTATGCGATCCCGAAAGAGGGCGCGCAGATGTTCTTCGACAATCTCGCGATTCCGGCGGACGCGAAGAACGTCGCGGAAGCCTATGAGCTGATCGACTACCTGATGCGGCCGGAGGTGGCGGCCAGGAACTCCGGCTTCCTGTCCTATGCCAACGGCAACCTGGCCAGCCAGAAGCTGATCGATCCGAAAGTGCTCGGCGACAAGACCGTCTATCCCGACGCGGCAACCATGAGCCGGCTGTTCATCATCACCGCGCGCAACCTGCCGACGCAGCGGATCATCAACCGGCTGTGGACGCGGGTGAAGACGGGGCGGTGACAAGCTCACAACATCGGCGTCATTCCGGGACGCGACACCTGACGCGGACCCGGAATCCATATTGCCGGCGGTGGTCATGGATTCCGGGCTCGTTCGCAAAGTGCTCGCGTCCCGGAGTGACGTTTCGATGTGGAGTTGCCTACCGCCAGCGGCGGTGCAGCCACAGCCATTGCTCGGGATATTCCCGCACCCAGCCCTCGATCACATCGGTGACCGCCTGCATGGTACCCGGCACGTCGATGTCGCCGTCGGGTTTGAAGGCCGGCGGCACTTCCTCCGACAACTCGGCGCGGAAGCGATCGTTGGGCAGGCGGATGATGCGCACGCCGTGAATCGGGCAGTCGATCTGTCGCCGCAGTCGGGCCAGCGTCGGGTTGGCCTTGGTCTTGCGGCCGAAGAACGTGACCTCGACGCCGCTGCCGAGATACTGGTCGACCAGCATGGCGGCGTGCTTGCCTTCCTGAAGCGCCTGCGCGAGCTTCAGCGGCGCCTCGCGGCCCGACGGCACCAGCGTGCCCATGTTCACCTTGCGAAGGTCTTCGATGATGCGGTCGGCGGATGCGATATTCGGCCGGCGGAACAATACGGCGGTGTCGAGACCGTGCGCCACCGCCGCGAGCGCGGGCAATTCCCAGTTGGCGAGGTGGGCGGCGAAGATCAGCGCCGGCTTGCCGTCGAGCCGCAACTGGTGAAACAGCTCGTGGGTACGGGGCGGGATCTCGATGCGGCTCAGTTCGGGCCGCGTCGCATCGTGCTCCCAGATGTGGTCGATATGGGCGAATTCGGCCCCGACACGGCCGAGATTGTCCCACACGCCGGCCAGGATGCGCTCGATCTCCTCCGGTGACTTTTCCGGAAAAGCTGCGGTCAGGTTGGCGCGCCCGATGCGCTGCTCACGAAACAGCGGTCCGATGCGCCGCGCGATCCGGCTGAACAGGTTCGCCGTCTTGATCGGATCGAAGTAGCGGGTCAGGCGCAACAGCCCGATGGTCAGTGTGCCCACGGCGGCATCGCCAAGGTGCTTGGCGCTGTCACGGAGGCGGGCCCTGGCGCGGAGCAGGAGACGTTGCATCGGGATGTCGTGCGATCCGGTCGGACAGCCGGCTAGCGGGCTGTTGAAAAACGCTCTGTCGTTATTCCGGACGCCGCGCAAGCGGCGATCCGGAATCCAGACATGCAAGGAAGATAAGTGCGGCTTGATTCCGGGTTCGCATCTGCGATGCGCCCCGGAACGACGGCTGGGGACTTTTTCAACATCCGGCTAGATCGGTTCGCCGGTGACGATCAGCGAGGCGTTCTGTCCGCCGAATCCGAACGAGTTCGACATCACGCTGGTGACGCGGGCGTCGCGCGCGGTGTTGGGCACGACATCGAAGGGAATCGCCGGGTCCGGCACGTCGTAATTGATCGTCGGCGGAATGCGCTGGTGCTCCAGCGTCAGCAGCGAGAACACCGCCTCGACCGCGCCCGCCGCGGAAATGGTATGGCCGACCATCGACTTGTTGGACGACACCGGAACCTTGCCGGCGAGGTCGCCGAACACGGTCGAGATGCCGAGATACTCCATCTTGTCGTTTTCCGGCGTCGAGGTGCCGTGGGCGTTGATGTAATCGATCTGGTCCGGCGTCATGCCGGCATCGGCGAGGGCGTTGCGCACGCAGCCGATGATCGGCTTGCCGTCCGGGCTCGAACGGGTGCGATGGAACGAGTCGGTCAGCTCGCCGCAGCCGGCGAGCACCCCGAGGATGGGTGCGCCGCGCGCGGTGGCGGCTTCCAGGCTTTCCAGAACCAGCGCGCCGGCGCCTTCCGCCATCACGAATCCGTCGCGGTTTTTCGAAAACGGCTTCGAGGCCTTTGTCGGGGTCTCGTTCTGGGTCGACAGCGCCGACAGCAGCGAAAAGCGGATAAGCGATTCCGGATTGACCGAGCCTTCGGTGCCGACGCACAGCGCGGCATCGGTTTCGCCGCGGCGGATGGATTCGACGCCGAGCTGGATCGCGGTGGCGCCCGACGCGCAGGCGGTCGACAGCGAGATCGGCGATCCCTTGGTGCCGAACGTATCGGCCAGATGGTCGGCGACCGAGCCGAACATATAGCGGCGGTGGAGGCTGGCGAACTGGCCGCCGCCGGACACCCGCAGCATCTGGTCGTAGTCGATCTCGGTGTCGCGCCCGATGGCCGCGCCGAGCGCGCGGCGCTGCGGCCATTCCACCTCGACCGGCGCGACCGCGAGGAACAGCGGTCCCGGAAAATCGCCCTTGCCGCCGATGCCCGATTGCGCGATCGCTTCCTCGACAACCATGTCCGCCAGCCGCTCGGACAGTTCGGTCGAGGAGAACGGCTCGACCTTCACGAAATCGACCGCGCCGGCCACCGTCGTCTTCAGGCCGTCGGTGGGGAAGCGGGTGATGGTACGGATGCCGGATTCGCCGGCTGACAGCTTGGCCCAGTTGTCCGCCTTGCCGGCGCCCAGCGATGTCACGACGCCCATTCCGGTGACGACGACGATCGGCCTGCCGAACTTATCGCGCGTTGCTGACATGTGTTCTCCGTCGGTCGGTCACGCGGCCTCACGGGAGGACGCAAAGCTCATTCGGTATCGGTCATGGACGCGATCAGCAAAAACTGTCATCCGGCGCCCGGCGTGGCGCCGCAGCCTGCCTAGCGGACCGCTTCGACCAGCGCCATGCCTTCGCCGCGCCAATGGCCGGTGCCGATCACGACAATCTGGGACGGCGCCCCGGCCTTTTCAATCTCCAATCCGCCCGGATCGTTCGGCGGAAACATTTCGCCGCGCGAGATGGCGAGCGCGGCGAGCGCCAGGCCCAGCGGGAACTGGGTTTCCACCGTGTGGCCGAACGAGGTTCCGGTGGCGCGCACGGCGAATTCCGGATGCGCGCCGAGGAACGCGCGCTCTTCGGCGGTCGCAGGCTCCGCGCCGGTTGCGCCGGTGATGATGGCGCCATCGGGACCGAGCTGGCCGAGCTTCGCCCACAGCGATTCCAGGGTTCTGGTGATATCGCCCGGCTGCTTGCGGCGGCTCTGGTCGGCAACGACGCTTGAGAGCCGCGCGAACGGTTTGGCTCCGCGCGCTTCCGCATGTTTGCGGGATTCGATCACCAGGAAAGCGCCGCCCGAGCCGAGCGCGAAGCCCGGCTGCGCGCCGCGCGCCCAGACCGGGGCGTACTTGTCCTTGAGGTTGAAGCCGCCGAATTCATAGAGCACCAGCAGGTCCTTGCGCTCGCCGTTATGCGCGGCGCCGACCAGCGCGATGTCGCTCTGTCCGGCCGCGATCCGCGCCAGCGCGATCCGCACGGCGTCGACGCCGGCGGCTTCCTCGCCCATGAAGGTGCGCGACGAGCCAGTGACGCCATGGACAATGGCAATATTGCCGGCCAGCAGGTTCGAGAGCTGCGCCAGGAACAGCGTGGGGCGCAGGTCGCTCATCAGCCGCTCGTTGAGGAAGCCGGGCGCGGTGTTGCCCTGGGCTTCGGCATTGAGGATCGCCGAGTCGACCGCGAGGTCGCGCTCGCCGCCGCCTGCGGCGACGATCATGTCGGTGCGGGAGAGGATATCCTTGTTGCCCTTGATGCCGGCGGAGTCGAGCGCAAGCCCGGCGGCATAGGTGCCGATGCGCTGCCAGGCTTCCATCTGGCGCTGGTCGCCCTTCTTCGGAATCTGGGCATCGAAGCTGACCGGGGCCAGCGGATGCACGACATAGGGCGCGAATCCCGTCTCGTCGGCGTTGACGCGGCCGTCCTGGAGCGCGGCCCAGTTGGCATCGAGGCTGTCACTGAGCGACGTGGCCAGGCCGATGCCGGTGATCCACGCTTCCACCGGAGTGCTCGAAGAATTCGGCTCGGTCATGTCGCGGCCTGTCGAGGATATCCGATGCGCTTGGCCACGGTTTCCATGTGTCCGCGCAGGTCGGGATTGGGGAAGGGAACGTGGCGGAACGTCAAGGTCGCGTTGCAGACCATCTTGCCGCCGGTGCTGATCCTGGCGTCGGTGACCGCGAAGCCGGAGCCGTCATGCGCGATCGCCGCTTCCACGGTCAGGGTCTGGCCGGGGGTGACGAAGGTCCGCATCTTGGCTTCCTTGACGGCAGCCAGGAACGGCATTCGCTCGAAGTTCAACAGCGAGATCAGCAGCCAGCCCGAGGTCTGCGCCATCGTCTCGATCAACAGCACGCCCGGCATCAGGGGATGGCCGGGGAAATGTCCTTCGAAGATCGTGTTGTGCTGCGGAACCTGCGCCTCGACGGTGATCTTGCGGGCGTCAGGATCGATAGCGAGGATGCGATCGACAAGCTGGAAATATTCGAGCTGCATCGGCGGCGATTACTCGCCCTTGGCGGCGACCAATTCGTCGATTCGCGCGCTCAGGTTCTTCAGCACGAAATACTGCTCGGTCGTGGCCTTGCCGTCGTTGACCTCTTGCGTCCACTTCTCCAGCGGCAGCTTGATGCCAAAGGCTTTGTCGATCGCGAAGGCGATATCGAGGAAATCAAGGCTGTCGATGCCGAGATCGTCGATGGCGTGGCTTTCGGGCGTGATCGTATCGCGCGGGATGTCGCAGGTTTCCGCAATGATCGTGGCAACCTGGTCGAATGTGGATGACATCATTAAGCCCTTGATAGATTGAAGGTAACAGCGGGAACCGGACGAGAGGAGGAAATTCGGCCCCGGGACGCCCCACCGCCTTGCGAAGTCGCTTGCCCGTATATCGGAGCGCCGCGCGGAGTTCAATGGCCGCAGGCGAGCCTTTGTTCCTGTTCTGGTCACGGCGGCTGTGGACGAAAGGGCCGGAAAAAGCCCGTCAGGACGGCGAAGCCGCGATCGGCGCGCAGTCCCGGGCTTTGCGCATATCGGCAATGCTGTCGGCAGGCCGGACCACGACCACCGCGAGAGCGCTCGCACGAGGCGAATCCGGACAAGATAAAGCCGGCCAGATTCGCCTGCGTCCGATGCCATTCGTCCGCGGCGGCAACCGGACGCTGGAGGCAGGGGTGTCCTGGCTGTTTGGGGGCGTTTCGGGAATGTCGCTTTATCGCGAGCCGTCCCGGTCCGGCTCGCGGTTCGATTCCCGACTGTCCGATTCCCGGCTGTCGGTGTCGCTGTCAGTGTTCCGGCCGGCGAAGCGGTGGAATGCCCGCTCGACCGGGCCGCCGACGAACAGCACGGTAGCGGCCAGCACGCCGGCCACCGCGACGATCGGCCATTTGCCGGCGCCGCAGACGATGCCGATGCAGGCCGTCAGCCAGACGCAGGCGGCGCTGGTCAGGCCGTGGATGCGTTTGCCCTGGCCGCGACGCACGATCACGCCGGCGCCGAGGAATCCGATGCCGGTCAGGACACCCTGGATAACGCGGCTGGTCGGGTCCGGCATCGTGGCGTGATCGATGCCGCCGTCCGCGAGCAGCACGGCCGCGGCGCATGACAGGCCGACCAGGCCGAGGGTGCGGACCCCGATCGGCTTGCCGTGAAGATCGCGATTGAGGCCGACCGCGCCGGCGGCGAAGGTCGCGACGCCGAGGCGCAGGATGATTTCGGTCAGGTCGATCGACACGGAATGCGAGCCGCCGTCAGTTTTTCGGAAGGCGTCCCATCATGTAGAATTCGTCGTTGGGGCGCATGCTGGTGACATTGGCCATCCGGTTCGACAGGCCGAAGAAGGCCGACACCGCGGCGATGTCCCAGATATCGTCATCGCTGAAGCCGTGGCCGGCAAGGGCCTCGAAGTCCTTGTCCGAAACCTCATAGGCTTCCCGGCTCACCTTCATCGCGAAATCGAGCATCGCCTTCTGCCGCGGCGTGATGTCGGCCTTGCGATAGTTGGTGGCGATCTGGTCCGCGATCAGCGGATTTTTGGCGCGGATGCGCAGGATGGCGCCGTGCGCCACCACGCAATACTGGCATTGATTGGCGCTGCTGGTCGCGACCACGATCATCTCGCGCTCGGCCTTGGTCAGGCCGCTGTCCTTGTCCATCAGCGCATCGTGATAGGCGAAGAAGGCGCGGAACTCGTCCGGACGATAGGCCAGCGCCACGAAGACGCTCGGCACGAAACCGGATTTCTCCTGCACCGCGACGATGCGCTCGCGGATGTCGTCCGGCAAGGCTGAGAGGGACGGGACAGGGAAACGGCTGCTGGCTGGCTGCGACATCACGCGATCTCTTTCGAAGCGGGAACCATTTCCGATCCAACTTTATTGGAGCGGAAATGGCTCTCAGGGTTCGCGCGATCATAGAGCGTTTTAATGGGACGTGGATACCGGGTCGCGTGAAGAAAACGCATCAAGGCATCGGGCCGCAAGGCATCGGGCCGTCGCCAAAGCGGCCCGTCCACCCCGAGGGATCAGCGCAACGGCTTCTTCAGCACCGAGAAGCGATCCGGATCGAGACCGAGCGACGGCTGCAGCAGCGGTGCGTCGGCCGTTCGCTGAACCGGGCGCGGAGCCGGCTTTTCGGCGAAACCCTGGTCGCTTGCGGGGGCGCGCTGCGACGTGGCGCCGCGCCAGCGTTCGAGCACCGAATCGACGAAGGCGGCGTCCGGGGGGCTGCCGGCCGTGGACGACGACGAGATCATCGCTTCGCTGCGCGGCAGTTGATGCGCCGGAACGTCCTTGAAGCGCAATCGGGTCGGAAGCGCGACGCCTTCGCCGAACGCCAGCACCTCGCGCGTGCCGAGGGACGGCACGAACGACAGCAGGTTGGCGGCTGCGTCCGAGACCGCGGAGCGCAGCAATGCCTGGTCGCGGTCGTTGGCGAGCCGCATGGTGAACAGCGTGCTGCACTGGGAGATGATGGTGGCGTCGAGCTCGGCCGGCCGCTGGGTGACGAGGCCGAGGAAAACGCCGTATTTCCGGCCCTCCTTGGCGATGCGCGAGACCGCCTTGCGGGTCGGCCCGAAGCCGATGGCGCGGTCGGCCGACGCATAGCGATGCGCTTCCTCGCAGACGAACAACAGCGGCGACGCGCCGTCGCTCCACAGTCCGAAATCGAACGCCATGCGGCACAACACCGACACCACCGAGTCGATGACCTCGGCGGGAAAGCCCGCCAGTTGCATCACCGTCATGGGACGCCCGTGCGCCGGAAGCCGGAACAGGTGGCTGATGACTTCCGCCATGGTGTCGCCGCCGACATTGGCGTTGTCGAACATGAAGGCGTAGCGCGGATCGTTGCTCACCGTCTGGATGCGCGTCATCAGGCGGTGATAGACGATGCGCGAGGAACGGTTCTCGAGCCGGCCCATGCGTTCGTCGATCAGCGAGAGCAGGTCGACCAGGCGGTAGGGGACCGGGGTATCGGCGGTATAGACGTTGGTCCTGCTGTCGGCGCGTTTGACGCTGATGCGGTCGCCGTTCTGGTACTGGGTGTAGAGGGTCTTGGCGAGCGGGATCACCTCGATCAGGATCGCCAGTTCCTCCGGCACGCCGGGGCGGCCGCCGAAGATGACATCGACGATCTCCTCGAAGTTGAACAGCCAGAACGGCAGCTTGAGGTTGCGCGGGTTCAGCACCAGCGCGCGATCACCGAAACAGCGGCCATATTCGTTATGGACGTCGAGCAGGAAGATGCGCAGCGCCGGCTTCGCCAGCAGGATTTCGTTGAGCAGCAGCGAGACGCCGGTGGACTTGCCGACGCCGGTCGAGCCCAGCACCGCGAAATGCTTGCTGAGCATTTCCTCGACGTCGACATAGGCGGTCACCGAGGCGTCCTGCTGCAGGGTGCCGATATTGATCTGGTCCGTGCCGGTCGGCTCGTAGATGGTGCTGAGCTCCTGGTGGCTGATCATGTCGACGGCATCGTCGATCGCCGGATAGCTGGTGACGCCGCGCCGGAAGCGGTGACGGCCATTGCCGTTGGAGATTTCCCCCAGCAGGTCGACCGATGCGGTGGCGAAATGGATATCGGCGGCCGCACCCATCTCCCGCGTGATCTCGGTGATGATGGCAACGACGCTCGATGTCAGTCCACGAATGCTGACAAAGCGCCCGACGGTCGCGCGCAGATCCGCGGTCTGCACGGCGCCGGATGCCAGCAGGCCGATCCGCGCCTGCGATCCGCGAACCGAGACCACCCGCCCAAACGAGATTTCAGGTGGTGAAAAAGACATGTCGCAATCTGCATCCTGCTCCGTAATTTTCCCACTATCGGCCGTGTTGTTTCAGAAACAGTTAAGCGGCGCCGTCGCCGCGGCCGGGATCGCAAATTTCTGCGCCTCGGGTGAGCCGTGCTGTCGGACGGGACAATCCCGTGGACGATGCCGCGTCGGCGGAGGTGACGGGGCGGAGCCGGCCAATCGATCCATGCAAGGCGGTGCGGAAACGAGACGGCGCGGAACTTATCCGATCCCATCCGGGTTTGGGATGAATGGAGCGCGCGGCTTGCCAACGGAAGGGCGGCCATCTAAAAGGACGCGCAGCAAACGCGATTGGAACGAATCCAGTTGGAGAGAGCCTTTAGAAGTTCGACTTAAGGCCCTGTATCTATTCGCGGTTTCTTGGGGAATGGTGTAACGGTAGCACAACAGACTCTGACTCTGTTTGTCTTGGTTCGAATCCAGGTTCCCCAGCCAGATCCTGCCGCTCGACGATTTCCGCGGCCGCAATCCCGACCAGGCGCTCGAGCCATTGTCCGTTCCGATAGAATCGGAACGGGGCTCTATATCCTTGTTTGAGCGCGCTTTCTTGACGCGAACCGGCTCCCACTTCGCTCGGAAACGCTCTAATAAGTCGCGCGGCCGCCGGAGATGTCGAACACCGCCCCGGTGGAGAACGAGCACTCGTCCGAGGCGAGCCAGGCCACCAGCGCGGCCAGTTCCTCCACCAGCACGAAGCGGGCCTTCGGGATTTTCGACAGCATGAAATCGATGTGGGCCTGCGTCATCTGGTCGAAGATCGCGGTCCTGGCCGCGGCGGGCGTCACCGCATTGACCGTGATGTCGTGGCCGGCAAGCTCCTTGCCGAGCGACTTGGTCAGCGCGATCAGCCCGGCCTTTGAGGCCGAGTAGTGGGCGGCGTTCGGATTGCCCTCCTTGCCGGCGATCGAGGCGATGTTCACGATGCGGCCGTAGCCCTGGCCGATCATCGTCGGCACGATCGCCTTGCAGCAGATGAATGGGCCGTCGAGATTGATGCGCAGCACCTTGCGCCACTCGTCGAGATCGGTTTCCCAGACCGTGCGGTTGACGCCGGCGATGCCCGCATTGTTGACCAGGATATCGATCCTGCCGAAGGCGCCGAGGGTGGCTTCACGGGCGGTCTCGACATTCGCCGTCTCCGTCACGTCGACCTTGATCGCGGTGATCTCGCCGCCGATCTGACGGGCCGTCTGGTCGGCGAGCGCATCGTCGTGATCCCAGATCGCGACTTTCGCGCCAGATGCGACGAAGCGCTCGGCGATCGCGCGTCCGAAACCTTGCGCGCCGCCGGTCACGACCGCGCAGCGGCCATTGAGATCGATCCTGTTCACGCCGTCGCTCCCTCGCTCAAAAAAATATCCGTCCTTAAAGCGTCCAGCCGCCATCGATGATATGGGCGACGCCGGTGGTGAAAGCGCTTTCGTCGCTGGCGAGATAGACCGCGAGCGAGGCGATCTCCTCCGGCGTGCCGAGCCGCCCCATCGGCTGCCGGCTGACGAACATGTCGCGGCCGCCGGCGCCGAGCGCCGCGGCACGGCCGAGCATCGACGGCGTTTCGATGGTGCCGGGGCAGATGCAGTTGCAGCGGATGCCCCTGGCGATGAAATCGGCGGCGACCGCGCGGGTCAGCCCGGCGACAGCGGCCTTGGTGGCGCCGTAGACGTAGCGGTTCGGCGCCGCCTTGAAGACGCCGGCGGCGGAGGCGATGTTGATGATTGACCCCTTGCCGGCCGCGAGCATGCCGGGCAGGAACGCGCGCAGCGTCCGGTGCATCGATTTCACGTTCAGGTCGAAGGAGAAGTCCCAGTCGTCGTCCGAACAGTCCAGCACGGTGCCGTGATGCACGAATCCGGCCGCGTTCAGGAGAACGTCGACGGTGCCGACACGCTTCGCCATCGCCGCCACCGCGCTTCCGTCGCGCATGTCGAGGCGGGCGACCTCCGCAACGCCCTCGCTGGCGAGCGACGCAAGGCCGGATTCGTCGATGTCGGTCGCGAACACGCTCGCGCCTTCGCGGGCGAAGGCGATTGCGCTGGCGCGACCGATTCCCGCCGCCGCCGCGGTCACGAAGGCGCGCTTGCCCTTCAGCCTGTCGGCCATCCGATCCTCCCGGGTGTTTTAGCAGGATGTTGAAAAGTCCCCAGCCGTCATTCCGGGGCGCACCATCTGGTGCGAACCCGGAATCCGACCGCATGGATTTTCCTTGCATTTGCTGGATCCCGGATCGCCGCTTGCGCGGCGTCCGGAATGACGACAGAGCTTTTTCAACATCGTGCTAATGGTTATGCCGCGCGGTGCCGTAGAGCCCGGCGATGTTCTGATAACGGGTTGCGAACTCCATGCAGGCGCCGGTCGCGTGCTGGCCGACGGTGGAGCGATAAAGCTCCTGCCACGGCGTCTGGTTCTCCGGAATCGGGAATCCGCCCCTGGTCTTCAATTCGGCGCGCCGCTGCTTCACGTCCGCATCGCTGATGAGGATGTTGGCGTCGCCCTTGTTGAGGTCGATGCGCACGCGGTCGCCGGTCCTGAGAATGGCAAGGCCGCCGTCCGCCGCCGCTTCCGGCGATGCATTGAGGATCGACGGCGAGCCGGAGGTGCCGGACTGCCGGCCATCGCCGATGCACGGCAGCGAAAGGATGCCGCGTTTGATCAGCGCCGCCGGCGGCTGCATGTTCACCACCTCGGCGCCGCCGGGATAGCCGATCGGCCCGGTACCGCGAACGAAGAGAATGCAGGTCTCGTCGATCGCGAGCGCGGGATCGTCGATCCGGTCGTGATAGTCTTCCGGTCCCTCGAACACGATGGCGCGGCCTTCGAAGGCATTCGGATCTTTCGGGTTCGACAGATAGCGGTCGCGGAACTCCTTCGAGATGACGCTGGTCTTCATGATCGCGGAGTCGAACAGGTTGCCGCGCAACACCAGGAAGCCGGCATCCTTCACCAGCGGCTTGTCGTAGGCGTGGATGACATCGCCGTCCGGCTTCGGCGCGTTGCGGCAGTTGTCGCCCATGGTGCGGCCGTTGACCGTCATCGCGTCTTCATGGATCTGCTTGTGCCGCATCAGCTCGCCGACCACCGCGGGCACGCCGCCGGCGCGGTGATATTCCTCGCCGAGATAGAAGCCGGCCGGCTGCATGTTCACCAGCAGCGGAATGTGGTGGCCGACGGTCTGCCAGTCGTCGATTGTGAGGTCGATGCCGATATGGCGGGCGAGGGCGTTGAGGTGGATCGGCGCGTTGGTCGAGCCGCCGATCGCGGAATTGACCACGATGGCGTTCTCGAATGCCTTCCGGGTCAGGATGTCGGACGGCTTCAGGTCTTCCCACACCATCTCCACCGCGCGCACGCCGGTCTCGTAGGCGATCTGGCCGCGCTCGCGATAGGGCGCCGGAATCGCGGCGCAGCCGGGCAGCGACATGCCGAGCGCCTCGGCCAGCGAATTCATGGTCGAGGCCGTGCCCATGGTGTTGCAATGACCGACCGACGGCGCCGAGGAGGCGACGATGTTCATGAACTCCTCGTAGTCGATCTCGCCGGCCGCCAGCCGCTCGCGCGATTTCCAGACCACCGTGCCGGAACCGCTGCGCTCGCCGTTGAACCAGCCGTTCAGCATCGGTCCCCCCGACAGCACGATCGCCGGCATGTTCACGGTCGCCGCCGCCATCAGGCAGGCGGGCGTGGTCTTGTCGCAGCCGGTGGTCAGCACCACGCCGTCGAGCGGATAGCTGAACAGCACCTCCAC
>JAGRLZ010000166.1 GCA_020441545.1 Xanthobacteraceae bacterium
CACCAGGGCGTGGCGATCATCGTCCTGACGCTGGCGGTCGCGCAATGCGAGCGGCTGAGCGCGGAGCGATCGTCCGCGCGGGCCGGGCGCCTGTCGCTGGCACGGGCCGACTGACGCTTCGTCTTCGGCCGCGAGGCATCGCGACAAACATACAAAAAGGCGGCCGCGCGGGCCGCCTTGCTGTTTGCGCTTCGCCTTGGCGCTAGCCCTGCAACGCCTGGTCGAGGTCGGCGATGATGTCGTCCTTGTCTTCCAGGCCGATCGAGACGCGGACGATGTCGGGGCCGGCGCCGGCCTTGGTCTTCGCGGCGTCGTCGAGCTGGCTGTGGGTGGTCGAGGCCGGATGGATCACCAGCGACCGCGTGTCGCCGATATTGGCGAGGTGCGAGAACAGCTTCAGGTTCGACACCAGGCTGACGCCGGCATCGTATCCGCCCTTGAGGCTGAAGGTGAAGACGGCGCCGGCGCCTTTCGGCGCGTATTTGCGGGCAAGGTTGTTGTAGCGATTGCCGGCGAGTCCGGCGTAGTTGACCGCCGCCACCGCGGGATGCGCCGACAGCCACTCGGCGACCGCCCTGGCGTTGTCGCAATGACGCTGCATCCGCAGCGGCAGGGTTTCGATGCCGGTGAGGATCATGAAGGCATTGAACGGCGACAGCGCCGGTCCGAGGTCGCGCAGGCCCAGCACGCGGCAGGCGATCGCGAAGGCGAAGTTGCCGAAGGTCTCCTGCAGCTTGATGCCGTGATATTCCGGCCGTGGCTCGCTGAGCATCGGATACTTGTTGTCGCGCGACCAGTCGAAGGTGCCGGCGTCGACGATGATGCCGGCGATCGAATTGCCATGGCCGCCGAGGAATTTCGTCGCCGAATGCAGCACGATGTCCGCGCCGTGATCGATCGGGCGGATCAGGTAGGGTGTGGCGAGCGTGTTGTCGACGATCAGCGGAACGCCGGCCTTCCGCGCCACCGCCGAGACCGCCTCGATATCGGTGACGGAGCCGCCGGGATTGGCCAGCGACTCGATGAAGATCGCCTTGGTGCGTGGCGAGACGGCCTGCTCGAAGGTGCTGATGTCGTCGCCGTCCGCCCACACCACGTTCCAGCCGAAGCTCTTGAAAGCGTGCGTGAACTGGTTGATCGAGCCGCCGTAAAGCTGGCGCGCGGCGATGAACTCGTCGCCGGGGCGCAGCAGCATCTGCAAGGCCACCACCTGCGCGGCGTGACCGGACGCAACGGCGAGCGCGGCGGTGCCGCCTTCCAGCGCGGCGACACGCTCCTCGAGCACGGCATTGGTCGGGTTGCCGATGCGGGTATAGATATTGCCGAAAGCCTGCAGGCCGAAC
The DNA here is from genome assembly GCA_020441545.1 of Xanthobacteraceae bacterium. Lineage (GTDB taxonomy): Bacteria > Pseudomonadota > Alphaproteobacteria > Rhizobiales > Xanthobacteraceae > 62-47. The sequence continues at coordinate 1,344 of JAGRLZ010000166.1, forward strand.
AGCGATGCGGCATGGTCGGCATCGTTGAACACGAACGACGTGGTCTGATAGATCGGCGTCGCGCGCGCGCCGGTCGTCGGATCGGGTTGGGCGCCGGCATGGATCGCAAGCGTGGCAAAGCCGGGAAGACGGTCGGTCATGCATCAAGTCCTGTTCGATGGAGATGGAATAGCCCTGTCAGGCGGCCATGCTGCTGCCCCGGGCGGGTGGCGTCAAGTCAGGCCGGGAGCCGCTGCCGGATTGGCAGGGGTCTTTCCCGCAACCTTGCCGGCGTGAAAGGAAATTTCGCGACGTCGGGCCGTCAGGCGGAATCCTTCTTGTCCTGCGCGGCGCGATCGGCGGCGCCGGTGCCGCCGCCGCCGACACTGACCCGGTTCAGCGACAGGCGCATGCCCTGCGTGGGGATGGGGGCCCGCTTGGCGCTGAGGGTGCGCGAATTGACGCCCATCCAGGAAATCTCCGACGACAGCCGGCCGTATTCGATCTTCGGGCAACGGTTCATGACCACCTTGAGGCCGGCGGCCTCCGCCATCGCGGCCGCCTTGTCGTTGCGAACGCCGAGTTGCATCCAGATCACTTTCGGCAGCGGCGTCAGCGACAGGGCTTCCTCGACCAGCGCGAGGGCGGCGTCGGCGTTGCGGAAGATGTCGACCATGTCGACTGGCCGGTCGATATCGCGAAGCGATGCAACGAAGGGTTTGCCGACCAGCGATTTTCCGACCTGGCCGGGATTGACCGGGATCATGTCATAGCCGCGCTGGGCCAGATATTTGAAGGCGAAGTAGCTCGGCCTCACATTCACCGGCGATGCGCCGACCATGGCGATCGTCTTCACGCCGTTCAGAATGCCGCGGATGTAGTCGTCGTCGTAGGTGTCGTGATTCATCGCGCAAGTCCGGGCCGTCGGGGCATTTGGACGTGCGTTGCGGCCATGCAAACCACGACGCTCGTTCCGGGATGCGCCCTTCCGGGCGCAGGCCCGGAATCCATACTCACGGCGGTGGTATGGATTCCGGGTTCGCTGCGCAAGTGCTTCGCGCTCCCGACTGACGAAGGTGAATGGATATGGCTAGCGATCCTGCCATGTCGGCTGGCGTTTCTCGATGAACGCGCAGATGCCCTCCCTGGCATCGCGGGCCATCATGTTGTCGGTCATCACCTCCGCCGCGAAGCGATAGGCGTCCGCAAGGCTCATTTCCGCCTGCCGATAGAACGCTTCCTTGCCGATCCTGATGGTGTGCGCCGATTTCCGCGCGACCTTCCGCGCCAGCGCGACGGCGGCGTCGCGTTCCGTTCCCTGCGGCACCACCCGATTGACCAGGCCGAGCCGACATGCGGTTTCGGCATCGACCGGCTCGCCGGTGAGCAGCATTTCCATCGCCTGCTTGCGCCCGATGTTGCGGGAGAGCGCGACCATCGGCGTCGAGCAGAACAGGCCGATATCGACGCCGGGCGTCGCGAAGCCGGCGCTCTCCGAGGCGATGGCGAGGTCGCAGCTCGCAACGAGCTGACAGCCCGCCGCGGTGGCGATGCCCTGGACCGCGGCGACGACGGGCTGCGGCAGGCGGACGATGCTCTGCATCATGGCGCTGCAGGCGGTCATCATCTGCGCGAAGAAGCCGCGCCCGCCATCGTCGTCGGCGCGGCGGGCGGTCAATTCCTTGAGGTCGTGCCCCGAGGAAAACGCCTTGCCGGCGGCTGCGATCACCACCGCGCGCACCCCGGCGTCGTCCCTGATCGCGTCGAGTGCCGCCTGCAATTCCGCGATCAATCCTTCCGAGAGGCAGTTGCGGGCTTCCGGCCGGTTCAGGGTGAGAATTGCAATGCCGTCCGATGTCTCGCGCAACAGCACGGGAGCCGGCGGCGAGGGGGCATGGAGCGATTGAGCCGTCATCGAGTCATCCCTCCGCTGGGCATGGGCGTCATCGTAATGTAACAGAGTGCGGCACGCGAAAGCAGGAAAGATCGAGCATGGCCGCAGCCAGGATGAGCGTCGCCGAACTGGAAACCTTCCTTCATCGGGAGTTTCCGCAGGCGTTCAGAAACGGAGACATCACCATCGAAAGCGCCGACGGGGCCACGTGCCTGCTGCGCCAGCAATACAGCGAGCGGATGCTGCGTCCGGGCGGCACGGTGTCCGGGCCGACGCTGATGGCGCTGGCGGATTTCGCGATGTACGTCGTGCTGCTCTCGGCCATCGGCCCGGTCGGGCTCGCGGTCACCACCAATCTCAACATCAACTTCCTGCGCAAGGGCCAGCAGGGCCAGGACGTGCTGGCCGCCGCCAGGCTGCTGAAGCTGGGCAAGCGGCTGGCGGTCGGCGAGGTCGCGCTGCTGTCCGGATCCTCTCCCGATCCGATTGCTCATGTGACTTCCACCTATTCCATTCCAAATATTACCTGATTTTTCGGGTACAAAAATACCTTATTTATAACATATTGAATTATATAGATATATTATATCGGATCGGCGTTGACGGTGGCCGGCGGCTGGATTACAAGCTCGCCGACCGCGCGGGATGCGCGACGAATTTCTCACAAAACGGAAATCCTGACATGGCGACTTTCTCGGCCAAGCCGGCCGAAGTCACGAAGAAGTGGGTGCTGATCGACGCCACCGGCCTGGTGGTCGGTCGTCTTGCCACCCTCGTGGCGATGCGGCTGCGCGGCAAACACCTTCCGACCTACACGCCGCATGTCGATTGCGGCGACAACGTCATCATCATCAATGCCGCGAAGGTGGTGCTGACCGGCCGCAAGCGCGACAACAAGGTCTATCATCATCACACCGGCTTCATCGGTGGCATCAAGGAGCGCAGCGCGAAGTCGATCCTCGAAGGTCGCTTCCCGGAGCGCGTGGTGGAGAAGGCGGTCGAGCGCATGATTCCGCGCGGACCGCTGGGCCGGATGCAGTTCGGCAATCTTCGGGTTTACGCGGGCGCCGAGCATCCGCACGAAGCCCAGCAACCGGAAGTGCTCGATATTGGCGCGCTGAATCGCAAGAACAAGAGGGCCGCATAAGATGTCCGACACCATGCAGTCTCTCGACCAGCTCGCGGCGCTGAAGACCGCCGCGCCGGATGCGCCGGTCTACACCAAGAAGGTCGACAAGCAGGGCCGCGCCTATGCCACCGGCAAGCGCAAGGATGCCGTGGCCCGCGTCTGGGTCAAGCCGGGTTCCGGCAAGATCGTCGTCAACACCCGCGACGTGGAGACCTATTTCGCGCGCCCCGTGCTCCGCATGATGATTCAGCAGCCGCTGGTCGCAGCCGCTCGCCAGGGCCAGTACGACGTCGTTTGCACCGTGGCCGGTGGCGGCCTTTCGGGGCAGGCCGGCGCCGTGCGCCACGGTATTTCGAAAGCGCTAACCAATTTCGAACCGGAATTGCGCAGCGTGCTGAAGAAGGGCGGCTTCCTGACCCGCGACTCGCGCGTGGTCGAACGTAAGAAGTACGGCAAGGCCAAGGCTCGCCGGTCCTTCCAGTTCTCGAAGCGCTGATCGTTCGGGACAAGCTTACCGCCTTCGTTGCGGGAATTGGAAAAGGCGCCTTTCGGGGCGCCTTTTTCTTTGCGCATTTTCGCTCTTTGCGTGCGCTCTTTCTTCGCGCGTCCTTGCCTGCTTCGTGTCATGAGGCGTCTCACGGAGCATTGCATACGATTTGAAGCAGTTTTCGCCGAAAACTTGCGTGTGCATGCAAACGGATTTCAAACACGGCTCATCTAGCCTCGGCATCGGCTGAGATGATTTTTCCATGATCGGTATGCTTTCCAGAGATCATTTCCGGTGACACGATGATGTCGCTCGACACTTCAACGCTCTATCTGATGGCGGCGCTGGTGGCTGCGCTGCTCGGCCTGCTGCTGCTGTTCTTCGGACGGCAGGAGAGCATCGATGCGCTCAAATGGTGGGGGGCGGCCTATGTTCTCGGCGCCGTCTCGATCCTGGGTTGGGTGCTGATCGACGGGCGGATTGCGGCGCCGATCGCGCTGGCCTTCAGCGCCGTCGGTTTCGTGGCCTGCGGCATGGTGTGGAACGCGGCGCGGATATTCCATGGCCGGGCGACGAACTGGCCAGGAATTCTGTGCGGCGCGCTGGTGTGGTCGGCTGTCCTTCTTATCCTCCAGCCGGGCGCCGACATGCTGCGCATGACGATCGGCGCGGGTGTCGTGGCCGCCTATGCGGTCCTCACCGCGAACGAATTGTGGGTGGAGCGGCGCAAGGCGTACAAGCGGCGCTGGCCAACCATCGTGATCCCGATGTTGCACGGATTTGTGCTGATGCTGCCGATTCTGCTCGGCGACATACTGCATGCCGATGCCGGCTCCTTCGCCAACAGCATCTGGGTCTCGGTCTTTACGATAGAGCTGGTTCTCTATGCCGTGGGCACGGTTTTCATCATCTTCATGCTGGTGTCGGAGAGGACCATCAGTGCCCATCGGGTGGCGGCGTTGCTCGATCCGCTGACCGGAATCTTCAATCGCCGCGGATTTGTCGAGGCGACGATGCGGGTCATCGCGCGCGAGGCCGGCGCCAATCGCCCGGTGACGGTGATGATCCTCGACATCGATCATTTCAAGTCGATCAACGATCGGTTCGGGCACGCCGCCGGCGATGAGGTGCTCAAGGAATTCGCGCAGATCGTCGCGGGGATGCTGCGGGTCACCGACCTTTGCGGACGGATCGGTGGTGAGGAATTCGCGGCATTGCTTCCCTGTCCGATCGAGGAGGCGCTGATTGCGGCCGAACGGGTGCGGGATGCTTTCGCCAATGCCGGGCTTGTCGTCGATCAGACCTCGGTCGATACCACGGTCAGCATCGGTGTAGCGGATGGCCCGGTGGGCACGGAACTCGATGTCCTGCTCGCCGCGGCCGATGCCGCGCTGTACAAGGCCAAGCGGAGCGGCCGCAACCGTGTCGAAACCGCCTCCGAACGGCCGTCGCCCGCGGGGCGAGAGCCGCGGATATCGGATGTCGCCGCACCCCGGGCCATCGGCATCGTGCGTCGTCGCGCCGTGGGAATGCGCGAGTTGCGTGTCTGACCCGGCTTTCCGTCCGGCGGCCGCATCCTGGTGCCATTTCCGTTCCGATCAAATCGGAGCGGGGCTCCATATCCTTGTTTGGACGCGTTTTCCTTACGCGAACAGGTACCCACTTCGCTCGAAAACGCTCTAACCAGCTGTTTACCATTCCAACGATATGATTCCGGTATGAATTCGAGCCGGAACGATACCCTCCATATGTCCCTGATGGCGCTGGAAGCCGCGGCGGTTTCAGCCCGCGGTGGCTTCGGCTGCATGTTCTCGTCGTCGGACGAATACGAGTCGGCGCTGATCTCCGAGCGTCGCGCGCAGGGCCGTTACGCCTCGCAGGAGCGCAACTGGCGCCCGCTGGCTTTCGTGATCGCGGCGATTGTCGTCGCCGGCGTGGCGGTCTGCCTTCGCTGAGCGGAAACCGGCTGCCCGGCCATCTTCCCTGATTCCCGGCCTTCTTTCCCGACGCGGGATGGGATAAAGCCGGAAGGCATCGCAGGGGAGGCCAGCGCGTCATGATTACCGAAATCGCCCAGATCGACATCAAAGCCGGATCCGAAGCCGCGTTCGAGGCCGCTGTCGACAAGGCGCGCGTGGTGTTCAAGCGCGCCCAGGGCTTCCATGGCCTCGAATTGCACCGTTCGATCGAGAAGCCGCAGCGCTATCGGCTGATGGTGAAGTGGGAGACGCTCGAGAACCACACGGTTGATTTTCGCGGCTCCGAAAATTTCGCCGAATGGCGCGGGCTGGTTGGTGCGTTCTTCGCGTCGCCGCCCGAGGTCGAGCACACCGAGACGGTGGTGGCAGGCTGATTACGAGGCGGCCGCCGCTGCCTCCGTCCGGTCGGGCCACAGGTGGTTCAGGATCACCTTGATGACCGCGATCAGCGGCAGCGCCAGCGCCAGGCCCCACAATCCGAACAGGACGCCGAGGAAAATCTGCGCCGCGAACAAAGTGGCTGGCGGGATGCTGATGGCATGGCGCTGGATCAGCGGCGTCAGGATGTTTCCCTCGAGAAACTGGATAGCGAGATAGAGCCCGAATGCGCTCAGGATCGCGGTCAGTCCGGACCCCAGACTGGCCAGCACGATCAGGAAGCCGGCAAGAACGGCGCCGACGTTGGGAATGAACGTCAGCAGGCCGGTGAGGAAGCCGAGCACCAGGGCGCCTGGAATGCCGATGATGCTCAGGCCGATCCATGTCAGCAGGAACAGGGTCGACATCGTTGCCATCTGGCCGAGCAGCCAGCGGCGCAAGGTCTCGCTGATATCGTCGATCAGGTCGGCGGCCTGTTGCAGATGCCGAGGCGGCACGTATCGAAGGATGCCATCGCGATAGACCTTGGGTTGCGCCGCCAGGAGCAAGCCGAGGAAGATCACCACGAAGAAATTGCCGACCCCCTCGAAGATCCCGGAAATGATCCGGAAGGTCTGGCTCACGATCGCGCCGGTGCCCGAGGCGATCGTACCGGCATCGGGCAGCTTCGGCCCGCGCGACGGAGTTGGCGACGACGTGCCGTTGGCATTGGAGGTGGCCGACCCGCTTCCCAGGTTCAGGAAGCTGGTATCGATGCCGTGGTCTTCGAGGTAGCCTTTGACATGGCCGACCTGCGAGCGGATCGTCGAACTCAGGGCGGTGACCTGCTGGGCGATGGTCGCTCCGCCAAGGACGACGACCCCGGACAGGATGCCGGTGAACAGCATGCACACCACGACCAGTCCCAGCGTATGGTTGCCGCCGATGACGCGGCGCAGGAGATTCGTCATGGCGTTGAGAAACACGCCGAACAGGATGCCGGCGAACAGCAGGAACAGGGTGGCGGCCGAATGCCAGGCCAATGCCAGCGTCGCCGCGAAGGCCGCGATACCGATCCCGCCCACCGCGATTTGCCGCGCGAGCCCCGACGAGGGAGCGGACGGATTGTCGGTCTGGCTGGTCAAGCACGATCCCCCTGGTCTGGCGTCCTCGCGCAGAGCGCACCCGGAGTTGTCCGGATGCGAAGCCGCTGCATGCGACGACAACACGCAATGCGCAAATCAGAAACAGACACGGCCGCCGGCCCGTCGGAGGCGAAAGGGCGTCGTCTGCCGGCACACTTTCCCGTCGATTCGATCCGGGATCAAGCGGACAGGATCAAGCGGGGAGATCGCGTTGTCCGGCGGGAAAGGGGCCCCGCCGCTGCCTGCCGCCCCGGCCGTGACGGCCTGTCGGTGTTTCCATCACCAATGACGCACGATGGAGTCTTTCACCCGCCATCGTTGCGAAAGGGGGACACCCGGGTCAGTACCGCCGGTAAAGCCCGATCAGCTTGCCCTGAATGCGCACGCGGTTCGGCGGCAGGATGCGGACCTCGTAAGCCGTATTGGCCGGCTCCAGCGCGATCGAGGCGCCACGGCGGCGGAACCGTTTCAGGGTCGCTTCCTCCTCGTCGATCAGTGCCACCACGATGTCGCCGGTATCGGCGCTGTCGTTCTTCTGGATCAGGGCCAGGTCGCCATCGAGAATGCCGGCCTCCATCATCGAATCGCCACGCACCTCGAGCGCATAATGTTCGCCAGTACCGAGCATGTCGGGCGGTACGCTGATGGTATGGCTGCGGGTCTGCAGCGCCTCGATCGGCGTGCCGGCGGCAATCCGGCCCATCACCGGCACCGCAACAGGACGCTCGCCGTCGTCGTCGCTCCCGCCGAGATTCGGGCGAACCTTGCCGAGATGGCCCTCGATCACGCTCGGGGTGAACCCGCGCCGGGCCTGGCCGCCGCCGGCCGCGGCGGTGTCCGGCAGCTTGATGACCTCGATGGCCCGTGCCCGGTTCGGCAGCCTGCGGATGAAGCCGCGCTCCTCCAGGGCGGTGATGAGGCGATGAATTCCCGACTTCGATCGCAGGTCGAGCGCGTCCTTCATCTCATCGAACGACGGCGGCACGCCGGTGTCCTTCAGACGCTCATTGATGAAGCGCAGCAACTCGAATTGTTTGCGTGTCAGCATCGCAGTCGTATCCCCCGCATCCTGTGCCCGCGACCCCTGCCGGGCCCGTTCGCGCCCGCATGACAGCGTTTTCCGACGGCGTGGAAACCTGTTCCGCGTGGAAAACGCGACCAGACAAGGACATCCGGAACACGATCCAACTCATATAGGGCGGATCGGGCCGTCGCCTCGAGGGGACACAGGCACTCGAAACAAATCATGAACGGACACTATATGTTCCATATGTGTTCCGCAATCGTTAATTTCGGGTCAACGCGAGGAATTTTGCCGTGCCGCCCCCGGTGGTTTCACGTCGGCAGGCGGATCATCGGGCACGGCGTGCCCTTCGCGGCCGCCGGCGCATGGGGCGGGCGGACCAGGAGGCATTGCGCCGCGGAGAGGTTGGCCATCAGGGAACTGTCCTGCAGGCCGACCGGGGTCGCGACCAGCGTGCCGGCCGGATCGGTGGCGAGGCGGGCGCGCAGGTAATCCTGGCGATGATCGTTGGCGGGCAGGTCGGCGCCGAGCAGCACCTGCTCGGTAGGGTGGTGGACATCGCGGCGGCCGGAAAGGGCGCGGATCAATGGCACCAGGAACACGAAGGCGCAGACATAGGACGACACCGGGTTGCCGGGCAGGCCGATCACGCGCAAGGCGCCGAGGCGGCCGTGCATCATCGGCTTGCCCGGGCGCAGGGCGATCTTCCAGAAGGCAAGCTCGACGCCTTCCTGCTTCAGCGCGACATGCATCAGGTCGTGGTCGCCGACCGACGCGCCGCCGGTGGTGACGAGGATGTCGGCCGCGGCATCGCGCGCGGCGCGGATCGCGGCGGTGGTGGCGTCGAGGGTGTCGGCCGCGATGCCGAGATCGATGATCTCCGCGCCTTCGCTCTCCGCAAGCGCCCGCAGCGCGTAGCCGTTGGAGAGAATGATCTGGCCCGGTCCGGGATCGGATCCCGGCGGCAGCAGCTCGTCGCCGGTGGCCAGCAGCGCGACGCGCGGCCGGCGATGTACCGGCAGCCGCGGATAGTTCATGCTGGCGGCCAGCGCGAGATTGCGGTCGCTGAGCCGTCGGCCGGTCTCGAGCAGCACGTCGCCTTCGCTGAAGTCGATGCCGCGGCGGCGGATGTTGCGGCCGCGCTCCGCCGTTTGGTCGATGGTGATGATGTCGCCGTCGCGGCGCGTGTTCTCCTGGATCACCACGGTGTCGGCGCCCGGCGGCACGACGCCGCCGGTGAAGATGCGCACCGCCTCGCCGGCCTGCAGCGGCCGGTCCCACGGTCGCCCGGCGGCGGCTTCGCCGATCACGGCGAGGCGGACCGGCACCGATGCGATATCGGCGGCACGCACCGCGTAGCCGTCCATCGCCGACATGTCGTCCGGCGGCTGGGTGCGTTGCGCGGCAAGGTCGCGGGCGAGAACGCGGTGCCAGGCGCGCTCCAGCGCCACCGGCTCCTCCGGCAGGGCGTCGGCACCGGCCAGCACGGCGGCCAGCGCATCGGCGGCGGACATCAGCGCCATGATCGCCTCCCGCTACGGCATTGAATACTCATGGCGAAGCTGTCCCGCGGGTTGCGCGATAATGGCCGGACTTGCCGCCGCGCTTTTCCACCAGGTGGATGCCTTCGATCCGCACGCCGCGCTCGACCGCCTTGATCATGTCGTAGATCGTCAGGCAGCCGACCGACACCGCGGTCAGCGCCTCCATCTCGACGCCGGTCGGCCCCTTGACCTTGACGGTGGCGCGCAGCCGGCAGCCGGGCAGGGCATCGTCGGGCTCGATGTCGAGCGTCACCTTGCTGAGTGCCAGCGGGTGGCACAGCGGAATCAGGTCGGAGGTCCGCTTCGCCGCCATGATGCCGGCGATCCGCGCCGTCCCCAGCACGTCGCCCTTGGCGGCGTCGCCCTTGACGATGAGGTCGAGCGTCGCGCGGCTCATGACGACGCAGCCTTCGGCGACGGCGACGCGCGTGGTGTCCGGCTTGGCCGAAACGTCGACCATCCGCGCCTCGCCCCTGGCGTCGATATGGGTGAGGGCCGGAGATTTCGGTTTAGCGGCCATGCCACATTGCCTTAAAAACCAGCGACTTGCGGGGAATTTGTGCCATCGCGCTTGAGTAGCGCGCGCGTGGCGGCCGTCACGTCAGCCTGCCGCATCAGGCTTTCGCCGACCAGGAAGGTCTCGATGCCGACGCGGGCCAGGCGGGCGAGGTCGTCGGGCGTGAAGATGCCGCTCTCGCCGACGATCAGCCGGTCGGCGGGAACGTGCGGCGCCAGCGCCTCGCTGGTCGCCAGCGAGGTTTCGAAGGTGCGCAGGTCGCGGTTGTTGATGCCGATCATCGGCGAGCGCAGCTTCAGCGCGCGGTCGAGTTCGGCGCGGTCGTGAACCTCGAGCAGCACGTCCATGCCGAGTTCGAGCGCGGCCGCCTCGATCTCCTGCGCGGCCGCATCGTCCAGCGCGTCCATGATGACGAGAATGCAGTCGGCGCCATGGGCGCGGGCTTCGACCACCTGGTAGGTGTCGAACATGAAGTCCTTGCGCAGCGCCGGCAGCGAGGTTGCCGCGCGCGCCGCGACCAGGAAGTCGAGGTGCCCCTGAAACGACGGCGTATCGGTCAGCACCGACAGGCACGCCGCGCCGCCGGCTTCATAAGCCTTCGCGAGCGCCGGCGGATCGAAGTCGGCGCGGATCAGGCCCTTCGATGGCGATGCCTTCTTCACTTCCGCGATCAGGGCATAGCCGCCGCTCGCGAGCCGCGCGCGAAGCGCCTTGAGGAAGCCGCGCGGCGGGCTCGCGGCCCGGGCGGCCCGCGTGACCTCGGCGAGCGGGCGGGCGCGCTTGGCGCTCGCGATCTCCTCGCGCTTGTAGGCTTCGATCCGGGCCAGGATATCGGACATCGCGGGCGCCCCGGATTTCACGAATTCGAAACGGTGATGAGGCGCGCCAGCCGCTCGGCGGCCGCGCCGCTGTCGAGCGACTTCACGCCGATGGCCACGCCTTCCCTGAGATCCCTGGCCTGTCCGCCCACCACCAGCGCGGCGGCCGCGTTCAGCAGGGCGACGTCGCGGTAAGCGCCGGGCCTGCCTTCGAGCACGCCGCTCAGCGCGACCGCGTTGGCGTCGGCGTTGCCGCCCTTGAGCGCGTCGGCGCCGGCGCGCGGCAGGCCGGCATCGTCGGGGGTAACCTCGAAGGACCGGATTTCGCCGTTCTCCAGCGCCGTGACGAAGGTCGGGCCGGTGAGGGTGATCTCGTCGAGCCCGTCGGAGCCATGCACCACCCAGATCGACTCGGCGCCGAGATTCTTCAGCACCTGCGCCAGCGGCTGCACCCATTGCCGCGAGAACACGCCGACCATCTGCCGCTTCACGCCGGCCGGATTGGACAGCGGGCCGAGCAGGTTGAAGATGGTGCGGGTGGCGAGTTCGACGCGGGTGGGGCCGACGTTCTTCATCGCCGGGTGATGCGCCGGCGCGAACATGAAGCCGATTCCGGCTTCCGTCACGCAGCGCGAGACCTGTTCCGGCGCGAGGTCGATCCTGACGCCGAGCGCGGCCAGCACGTCGGCGGCGCCGGAGCGCGACGACAGCGCGCGGTTGCCGTGCTTGGCCACCGGCACGCCGGCGCCGGCCACGATGAAGGATGCGCAGGTGGAGACGTTCACGGAGCCCGAGCCGTCGCCGCCGGTGCCGACGATGTCCACCGCATCCGCCGGCGCGGTGACGCGCAGCATCTTGGCACGCATCGCGCTGACCGCGCCGGTGATTTCATCGACCGTCTCGCCCCGCACCCGCAGCGCCATCAGGATGCCGCCGAGTTGCGACGGCGTCGCTTCGCCGGACATCAGCCGCTCGAAGGTCGCGGCCGCTTCGTCGCGGGTGAGGGAGGCGCCCGTCGCCACCTTGGCGATAATCGTCTTGAGATCGTCCATCGGCTGCTTTCCGTTCGGCGGCGTCAGTTGTTGGCGGCCCCGGTCACCTGGGCGACCGCGGCCTGGTTGATCGTGACGCCGATCTCGTTCTCCATCTTCACGACGTACTGGCCGACCAGTTCGTCGGCGAGTGCCGGCGCCAGCGTCGTCTTCAGCTTCTGCACGTCCTGGGATTTCGCGTCGAACGGCGGATCGACGATGCCGGTCAGGCGGAACACCACCCATTCCGCGGGCCCTGCGCCTTCGGTCTGGCCCGCGGCGTCCTTGGCGGTGCGGAAGGCGGCGGCGACCACGCTCGATGCCAGGCCGGGAACGCTGCCGTCGCGCTTGAAAGCCTTCGCGGTCTCGACCTTGAGGCCGGCCTGCGCGGCTTCGTCGGCGAGCCTGGTGCCGGCGCCGAGCTTCTTCACCATCTCCTCGGCCTTGGCGCGCAGACGGGACGATATCTGGTCGGCGCGCCAGCGCGCCTCGACCCGGTCCTTGACCTCGTCGAGCTTGCGTTCGCGCGACGGCGTGACGCCGAGCACATCGAACCAGACATAGCCGTTATTATAGGAAATGGTTTCGTTGTCGACGCCGACGTCGCTCTCGAACGCCTGGGGGATCAGGTTGAGCCCCTTGGGGATCGAGGCGACCGGCTGCCCGTCCGGGGCACGGCCGGAGCGGTCCACGGCCTCGATCGTCACCGCATTGAGGTTGAGCTTCTTCGCCGCCTCGACCACGCTCGCGCCGCCGCCGCGTTCGTCCTCCATCTTGTCGTGCAGGTCGCGCACGGATTTCCTGGCGCGCTCCAGCGCGATCTCGTGCTTGATGCCTTGCGCGACCTCCGCATAGCTCTTCTGGGTGCCGGGCTCGATCTTGCCGACCTTGGCCAGCACCACGCCGAAAGTGCCCTTGACCGGCTGGCTGATTTCGCCGGCCTTGAGCGCGAATGCGGCCTCGGCGACCTTTGGATCGATGATCGCGGACTTGGTGACAAGGCCGAGGTCGATGTCCGACGGCTTGAGCTTGCGCTCCTTGGCGAGGTCGTCGAAGGAGAGGCCGCCGGCAACCTTGTCGCGCGCGGCCTTTGCTTCCTCCTCGTTCGGGAACACGATCTGCCACACCTCGCGCTTCTCCGGCGTCGCATATTTCGCCTTGGTCTCGTCATAGACCTTGCGGGCGTCCTCGTCCGTCACGGTGGTCCATTTCGCGAGTTCGTCCGGCGTCATCACCAGGAAGGATATCTTGCGGTATTCGGGCGCGCGGAACTGGACCTTGTGCTGGTCGAAATAGCTCTTCAACTGCTCCGGCGTCGGGGCGTCGATGGTGCCCGCCTGTGCCGCCTCGAGCTTGACGTAGTCGATCGAGCGCTGCTCGCCCTGGAAGCGGTTCAAGGCATCGAGCAGGGTGGACGAGGGCGCGGCGCCCGCTGAGACCGAGCCCGCGATCTGCCGCCGCAGCGCGACCTTGCGCTGCTCGGCGACATAACGCTGCTCCGAGAAGCCGGCGTTACGGATCAACTGGACGAAACGCGACGGATCGAACTTGCCGCCGGCCCCCTTGAAGTTGGGATCGTTGTAGATCTGCTTCATGATCTCGTCGTTGGAGATGTGCAGGCCGAGATTGCGGGCGGCCTCGTCCAGGGTGGTTTCGGCCACCATCTGTTGCAGCACCTGGCGGTCGAGCCCGAAGGCGCGCGCCTGGTCCTGCGTCAGCGGACGGCCGAACTGGCGGCTGACCTGCTGCAGGCGATCGTTATAGATCTGGCGGAACTGCTCGATGGAAATCTCGGTGCTTCCGATCTTGGCCAGCGTCGACTGGCCGAAGCCGCGGAAGATGTCGCCGATGCCCCAGATGCCGAAGCTGATGATGAGAACGCCCATCACCAATGTCATGACGGCTTTGCCGAGCCAGTTGGATGAGGCTTTTCGAATTCCTCGAAGCATGAGTCCATCTTGTGTGCAGGAGGGATCGGCACGGTCCGGGACCGACTGCGGCGACATGGGGTGACCGTCCGCCGGTTGGTTGCCCGGCGCGGCCGCCAAAAGCTGTCCCGACTGAGGTCGCGTCCACGCCGCCGCAAGGCGTCCGCAGGACGTCACCGAATTGATAAGCCATCATAAAGTGCGGCGCGCGCGGTCGCAACCGTGGCGGAAATGCGCAGGTCGGCGCCTTTCGGGCGCGGCGGGCCCGGCGGCGATTCGCGCGGGTTGAGCGTTGCAACCGGGTCTGGTAGCGGTCCCCGCCATCGACATGCAGGGAAAGCCCATGACCGAGACGATGCGTCCGCTGATCGCAGGCAACTGGAAGATGAACGGCCTCAGGGCCTCGCTGAACGAATTCGGCCTGATCGCGCGCGGTGCCGGCGAGGTCTGGCGCAAGGCGGACCTGCTGATCTGCCCGCCGGCCACGCTGGTGTTCGCCATGGCGGCTGCCGCCCTCGGCTCCCGGGTGAAGGTCGGCGGCCAGGACTGCCACACCGGCGTTTCGGGGGCCCATACCGGCGATATCTCGGCGGAGATGCTGGCCGATGCCGGCGCGAGCGCCGTCATCGTCGGCCACTCCGAGCGCCGCGCCGACCATGGCGAGACCGATGCCCTGGTGCGGCGGAAGGTCGAGGCGATCTGGCGGCAGGGCCTGCCTGCCATCGTCTGCGTCGGGGAAACCCAGGCCGAGCGCGATGCCGGGCAGGTCCGTGAGGTGGTGGGCCGCCAGCTCGCCGGCTCGGTGCCTGACGGGGCGACGGCGGCAAACCTGGTGGTGGCCTATGAGCCGGTCTGGGCGATCGGCACCGGCCGCACCCCGACCACCGCCGACGTTGCCGACGTCCACGGCTTCATGCGCGAGCGGCTGGTCGCGCGTTTCGGAAGCCCGGGGGAGGCGGTCCGGCTGCTGTATGGCGGCTCGGTGAAGCCGGGCAATGCCGCGGAACTGCTGGCGGTGGCCAATGTCAACGGCGCCCTGATCGGCGGCGCCAGCCTCAAGGCGGCCGATTTCCTTGCGATCGCCGGGGCGGTTGCATAGCTGGTAGGCTGTTGAAGCACGCGCCGGCGTCATTCCGGGGCGCACCACCCGGATCGCCGCTTGCGCGGCGTCCGGAATGATAACGGGGACTTTTCAACGGCCTGCCCGGCGGCACGCGGCGTCGGGTCCGCTGTCGATGCGCGGGGGTGGCAATCCCGCGCCCGGTCGTGTAGACACCCGGCGTCCTCAACTCCTGCAGGCCGTATGGCGGACCGCCGGTCCGTGTTTCGCGGCGTGCGATGGAAGGTTCCGATGCATACCGTCGTTATCGTCATTCATTTGATGCTGGTGGTCGCGCTGACCGGCGTCGTGCTGTTGCAGAAGTCGGAAGGCGGCGGCCTCGGCATCGGCGGGGGCGGCGGTTTCATGTCGAGCCGCGGCACGGCCAACCTGCTGACTCGCACCACCGCCTTTCTGGCGGCGGGCTTTTTCGTCACCAGTCTGTTCCTGTCGTGGCTCGCCGGCCATGAGCGCGGCGCGGCGTCGCTGATCAATGCGCCGACGGCGCCGGTGTCGCAGCCGGCCACCCCGATCGCGCCGTCCAAGGGCGGCGGCGTCCTCGACACGCTGAAGAAAATGGAGCAGCAGCAGGCTCCGGGCGCGCCGCAGGCGCCGCAATCGAAGTGAGGGCTTGCATTTTTGCAACCCTCGCTCATGCAAACGATTCAAAACAAGCTACAACAAACTGTTATAATTGTGATTTCCAGGTCACCCACAGCGTGGTCCGGCGGCGGGCCGCGAAGCCGATTCGTTTTGGCGAATCGCCCGACCCGGCTTAAAGGTTAAGTCCCATGGCGCGGTATATCTTCATCACCGGCGGCGTGGTTTCCTCGCTCGGCAAAGGTCTGGCTTCGGCGGTGCTCGGCGCGCTGCTGCAGGCGCGGGGCTACAAGGTCCGCCTGCGCAAGCTCGATCCCTATCTCAACCTCGATCCCGGCACGATGTCGCCGTATCAGCACGGCGAGGTGTTCGTCACCGACGACGGCGCGGAAACCGACCTCGACCTCGGCCATTACGAGCGTTTCACCGGGCGTCCCGCCACCAAGCAGGACAACATCACCACCGGGCGCATCTACCAGGACATCCTGACCAGGGAGCGCCGCGGCGACTATCTCGGCGCCACCATCCAGGTGGTGCCGCACGTCACCAACGCCATCAAGGAATTCATCCTCAGCGGCAACGAGGATTACGATTTCGTGCTGGTCGAGATCGGCGGCACTGTCGGCGACATCGAGGGCCTGCCGTTCTTCGAGGCGATCCGCCAGATCAAGAACGACCTGCCGCGCGGCCAGTGCATCTACGTCCACCTGACGCTGCTGCCGTTCATCCCCAGCGCCGGCGAACTCAAGACCAAGCCGACCCAGCATTCGGTGAAGGAACTGCGCTCGATCGGCATCCAGCCCGACATCCTGCTGTGCCGGACCGACCGCGCCATTCCGGAGGAGGAGCGGCGCAAGCTCGGCCTGTTCTGCAACGTGCGCGAGAGCGCGGTGATCGAGGCGCGCGACGTCGACAACATCTATGCCGTGCCGGAAGCCTATCATGCCGCCGGCCTCGACGACGAGGTGCTGGCGGCGTTCGGCATCGACACCGGCACGCCGCCGTCGCTGGAGCGCTGGCACACCATCAACGAGCGCGTCCGCAACCCCGAAAGCGCGGTGACGATCGCCATCGTCGGCAAATACACCGGCATGAAGGATGCCTATAAATCGCTGATCGAGGCGCTGTCCCACGGCGGCATCGCCAACAACGTCAAGGTCAACCTCGACTGGATCGAGAGCGAGGTGTTCGAGAACGACGATCCGGCGCCGTTCCTCGAGCATGTCGACGGGATCATGGTGCCGGGCGGTTTCGGACAGCGCGGCGCCGAAGGCAAGATCCGCGCGGCGCAATTCGCCCGCGAGCGGCATGTGCCGTATTTCGGCATCTGCTTCGGGATGCAGATGGCGGTGATCGAAGCCGCCCGCAATCTCGCCGGCATCAGGGATGCCAATTCCACCGAGTTCGGCCCCACCGGCGAGCCGGTCGTCGGCCTGATGACCGAATGGCTGCGCGGCAACGAGCTGGAAAAGCGCACGGCGGCCGGCGATCTCGGCGGCACCATGCGGCTCGGCGCCTACCCGGCGATGCTGACGCGCGGCAGCCGGGTGTCGCGCATCTATGGCGGCGCGACCGAGATTTCCGAGCGGCACCGTCATCGTTACGAGGTCAACACCGCCTACAAGGATCGGCTGGAGCGGCACGGCCTGCGCTTTTCCGGGCTGTCGCCGGACGGCGTGCTGCCGGAGATCGTCGAATACGAGGATCACCCCTGGTTCATCGGGGTCCAGTTCCATCCCGAACTGAAGTCGCGCCCGTTCGAGCCGCATCCGCTGTTCGCCTCCTTCATCGAGGCGGCGGTGGTGCAGAGCCGGCTGGTGTAACCGGCACGCCTACTTCGGGCAGCCCGAGGTCTGGTCGCCCTGGCGGGCCATCGGCTTGCCGTTGATGAACACGCCATGCGCGCCGCCGGTCACCGCGCCGCCGCAGCCGGTGCGGTTGCCGATCACGGTTGCCGGCTTGCCGTTGATGAAGACGTTCGGCGATCCCTCGATCAGCGCGCCGTCCGTGGTGGTGTCGCCCGCCCGCGCGGCCGGCCTGCCGTTGACGGTGACGTTCGAACTGCCGCCGGTGACGACGCCGGGCGATTGCGCCGAGGCGGTCATGGTGCCGGCGAGCAGGGGGCCCGTGGCAACGAGCAGGACGATAATCGGTCGCATGGGGCCTCGCAGTCCTCGACATGGCATCGCGGGATTCGGATGCCGATCCAACCGGGCAATCGCGGCGAAATTGTTTCCGTGATTGCCGGGACAATCCCGGACGGCGCGGCTATAACCGATACGCCATTGCAAGAAGAAAAAGGGATCGTTCTCAAATGATCTATGAAATGCGGGTTTATCGCTGCGTGCCGGGCCGCCTGCCTGCGCTGCTCAAGCGCTTTGAAACCATCACGCTGAAGCTGTGGGACAAGCACGGCATCCGGCAGGCGGGGTTCTTCACCACGCTGGTCGGCGCTTCCAACCAGGAGCTGACCTATTTCATCGCCTGGGACTCGCTGGCCGAGCGCGAACAGAAGTGGACCGCCTTCCAGACCGATCCGGTATGGCTTTCGGCCCGGGCGGACACCGAAAAGGACGGCCAGATCGTCGACAATATCGTCAACCAGTTCCTGCAGCCGACGGCATTCTCGTCGGTCAGGTGACCGGCCCGCCGGGCGGGCGTCCGGCGTCACCGTCGATTTGCGCAATCCTCCTATTCCGAGCCCGAACCGCGCGGGCGATCGCTTGATCGGCCGTGCGGCAATGTCCCGGCTCTGACATTCGTATCGCTTCGCGGCGAACTCATTTGCGAATGTCAGAACCAAGGGGACACTGGCAATCATACTAGTTCGGGTGTGGTTTAGGCTCTGACGTTCCTTTGACGAGTTGCTGCGATTCTGAAAGGAACGTCAGAGCCGCCACACCACCCTGCATGGTCGGCCACGAAAGGAACCTCTCTTGAGCCCGGCAAATTCCCATCAAGGCGCCGCGCCGGAAGTCACGGTCGGCCCGGTCCGGTTCGGCAATCGCCTGCCGATCGCGCTGATCGCGGGCCCGTGCCAGCTCGAGAGCCGCAGCCATGCGCTCGAGACCGCGAGCGCCCTGAAGGACATCGCCGGCCGACTCGGCATCGGGCTGGTCTACAAGACCTCGTTCGACAAGGCCAACCGCACCAGCGCCTCGGCGGCGCGCGGCATCGGCCTGACGCAGGCGCTGCCGATCTTCGCCGAAATCCGCGCCTCGCTGGGCCTGCCGGTGCTCACCGACGTGCATGCGCCGGAGCAGTGCGCCGAGGTCGCGCAGGCCGTCGACGTGCTCCAGATCCCGGCCTTCCTGTGCCGGCAGACCGACCTGCTGCTGGCGGCAGCCGCGACCGGCAAGGTCGTCAATATCAAGAAGGGCCAGTTCCTCGCGCCGTGGGACATGACCAACGTGGTGGCCAAGGTCACGGGCGGCGGCAATCCCAATGTGCTGGTCACCGAGCGCGGTGCCTCGTTCGGCTACAACACGCTGGTCTCCGACATGCGCGCGCTGCCGATCCTTGCCCGCACCACCGGCGCGCCGGTGATCTTCGACGCCACTCATTCGGTGCAGCAGCCGGGCGGCAAGGGCACCTCGTCCGGCGGCGAACGCGAATTCGTGCCGGTGCTGGCGCGCGCGGCGGTGGCCGTCGGCATCGCCGGCGTCTTCATCGAGACCCATCCCGATCCCGATCGCGCGCCCTCCGACGGCCCCAACATGGTGCCGCTGAGCCAGTTCGAGGCTCTGGCGCGGACCCTGATGGCATTCGACGCGCTCGCCAAGCGCGACGCGCAATGATCGCTGCGCGTCGGGAACGCGGCGTGGACCGCCTGTCATGAACATGACGAAGCCGGCACGCAATCTGGACCCGGCTCTCCAGAGCATGATGCCGGTCCTTTATCTGATCGCGACCGCGTCGTTCGCCGCCAATCTGTCGGTGCGGGCCATCGACCCCGTGCTGCCGCACATCGCCGACGATCTTGCGGTATCGATTGCCGAGGCGGCCGGATTGTCGGCGGCGCTCGCCTTCACCTTCGCGATCGTGCAGCCGATCGTCGGCGCGGTGGCGGACCTGATCGGCAAGGCGCGGGTGATGATTACCTGCCTGGGCCTGCTGGGCATCGGCAGTATCCTCGGCGCCTTCGCGGATTCGTTTCCGCTGCTGCTGGCGACGCGCGTGCTGTGCGGCATCGGCGCGGGCGGGGTGTTTCCGGTCACGCTCAGCCTGACCAGCGATCTGGTGCCGATCGCGGCGCGGCAGATCGCGATCAGCCGGGTGCTGGCGGGTGCGATGATCGGCAATATCCTCGGCTCGACGCTCGGCGGCGTGGTCGGCGACCTGCTCGGCTGGCGCGGCGTGCTGATGCTTCTGGGCGTGCTGACCACCGCGGCTTCGATCGCCGTCGGCATCGGCTTGCGGGGCGGCCCGGCGACGGCATCCGCGGTCGGCGGCGACTTCGCCACCCTCAAGCACGGCTACAGGATCCTGTTCGCCAATCCGCGCACCAAGATCTGCTTCAGCGTGGTGTTCGTCGAGGGATGCTGCGTCTTCGGCGTGTTTCCCTTCGTCGCCTCGTTCCTGTTCGAGCTCGGCGAGACGCGGCTGTCGATCGCCGGCATCGTCATCGCCGGCTTCGCGCTGGGCGGCCTGCTGTACACGGCGAGCGTCACGCGGCTGTTGCCGGCGATCGGCGTTCGCGGCCTGATGATCGGCGGCGGCGCGCTGCTCGGCATCCAGCTTGTCGTGCTCGGCCTCGGCCTGCCGTGGCAGGCGCAGATGGCGAGCTTCGTCGTCATGGGCCTCGGCTTCTACATGCTGCACGGCTGCATGCAGGTGTTCGCCAGCGAATTGTCGGTGGAAGCGCGCGCCACCTCGCTGGCGCTGCATTCCTGCTTCTTCTTCCTCGGCCAGACCGCCGGGCCGATCCTTTACGGTCTCGGCATTTCCCATCTCGGCAAGATGCCGACCCTGGCGCTGGCGGCGATCGCGGTGACGCTGGTCGGGATCATCGGCGCGACGCTGCTGGTCAAGCGCGACTGATGTCCGCCGCTAACCGCGGCCCCGATAGGAGGCGACGCCCTGGTCGGGCAGCCAGACATCCCTGGGCAGCTTGCCGGTCTGCCAGAACACGTCGATCGGGATGCCGCCGCGCGGATACCAGTAGCCGCCGATGCGCAGGAAACGCGGCCCGATCTCGGCCGCGACGCGCTTGCCGATCGCCACCGTGCAGTCCTCGTGGAAGGCGCCGTGGTTGCGGAAGCTCGCCAGGTACAGCTTCAGCGATTTGGATTCGATCAGCCACGCGCCGGGCACGTAGTCGATCATCAGGTGCGCGAAGTCCGGCTGCCCGGTGATCGGGCAGAGCGAGGTGAACTCCGGCGCGGTGAAGCGCACGACATAGTTCGTGTCTCTCTGCGGATTGGGCACGCGGTCGAGTTGCGCCGCCTCCGGCGAGGTCGGCCATGCGACGGCGCGGCCGAGCTGCGGGGCGGGGGCTTTCGATGGCTTGCGGGGGGGCTTCGATACGGGCTTTGACATGGGCTTTCCCTAAGCCCTGGAACGCGGTCCGGCAAGTCGGCCGGCAGCGTCTCCGCCCGGCCTTTTCTCGCCCCGAGCCTTGCTGTAGAAGCACGGCCAGCCACAATCCTGACAGTTACGAGGTTTCCATGACCGCCATCGTCGACATCATCGGCCGCGAGATTCTTGACAGCCGCGGCAATCCCACCATCGAGGTCGACGTGGTGCTGGAAGACGGTTCGCTCGGCCGCGCCGCGGTTCCGTCCGGGGCCTCGACCGGCGCCCATGAGGCGGTCGAGCTGCGCGACGGCGACAAGGCGCGCTATGGCGGCAAGGGCGTGCAGAACGCCGTCGAGGCCGTCAACGGCGAGATATTCGACGCCATCGGCGGCATGGATGCCGAGGAGCAGATCCAGATCGACCAGACCATGATCGATCTCGACGGCACGCCCAACAAGAGCCGCCTCGGCGCCAACGCCATTCTCGGCGTGTCGCTGGCGGTGGCGAAGGCGGCGGCGGAATCCTTCGACATGCCGCTCTACCGTTACGTCGGCGGCACCTCGGCGCGCACCCTGCCGGTGCCGATGATGAACATCATCAATGGCGGCGTCCATGCCGACAATCCGATCGACTTCCAGGAATTCATGATCCTGCCGGTCGGCGCATCGTCCTTCGCCGAGGCGCTGCGCTGTGGCGCGGAAATCTTCCACACGCTGAAGGCCGGCTTGAAGAAGGCCGGGCACAACACCAATGTCGGCGACGAAGGCGGCTTCGCGCCGAACCTGCCGTCGGCCGACGCCGCGCTCGATTTTGTCATGAACGCGATCGCGCAGGCCGGCTACAAGCCGGGTGACGACGTGATGCTCGGCCTCGACTGCGCCGCCACCGAATTCTTCAAGGACGGCAGTTACGTCTATGGCGGCGAGAACAAGACCCGCTCAAGCTCCGAGCAGGCGAAATATCTCGCCGACCTCGCCGCGCGCTATCCGATCGTCACCATCGAGGACGGCATGAGCGAGGACGACATGGACGGCTGGAAGGAACTGACCGACCTGATCGGCGGCAAGTGCCAGCTCGTCGGCGACGACCTGTTCGTCACCAACGTCACGCGGCTTGCGGACGGCATCAAAAACGGCCGCGCCAATTCGATCCTCGTCAAGGTCAACCAGATCGGCTCGCTGACCGAAACGCTCGCCGCTGTCGATATGGCGTTCAAGGCCGGCTACACCGCGGTGATGTCGCACCGCTCCGGCGAGACGGAAGACTCCACCATCGCCGACCTCGCGGTCGCGACCAATTGCGGGCAGATCAAGACCGGCTCGCTGGCGCGCGCCGACCGCACCGCCAAGTACAACCAGTTGCTGCGCATCGAGCAGCAGCTCGGCACCCAGGCGGTCTATGCGGGCAGGGCGGCGCTGAAGGCGCTGGCCTGATGCCATAGCTCAAAACAGGACAACAGGGAGGACGCGAAGATGGACGACGGACACAAGAGCGGACTTCAGCTTCGCTCCCTCATCCGGAAGGATGGCAGCTTCGAGCTGTCGCTGGCCGATGTCGCAACGCCCGAGCCCGGACCCGACCAGGTTGTGGTTCGGATCGAGGCGACACCGATCAACCCGTCCGATATCGGCCTGCTGATCGGGCCGGCCGACCTTCGCTCCGCGAAACAGTCCGGCACGGCGGACCGTCCGGTGGTGACGGCGACCGTGCCGCCGGCGGCGCTGAAGGCGGTGGCCGGGCGCCTCGACGACTCGATGCCGGTCGGCAACGAGGGCGCCGGCGTGGTGGTCCAGGCCGGCGCGTCGGACGCCGCCAGGGCTCTGCTCGGCAAGACGGTGGCGATGATCGGCGGCGCGATGTACGCGCAGTACCGCACCATCAAGGCTTCCGATTGCCTCGTGCTGCCGCCCGGCGCGACGGCTGCGGAGGGCGCCTCGTGCTTCGTCAATCCGCTGACCTCGCTCGGCATGGTCGAGACCATGCGGCGCGAGGGACATACCGCGCTGGTTCACACCGCGGCGGCTTCCAATCTCGGCCAGATGCTGAACCGGATCTGCCTCAAGGACGGCGTCGGCCTGGTCAATATCGTGCGCAGCGCCGAGCAGGCGAAGCTGCTGCGCGGCATCGGCGCGAAGCATGTCTGCGACTCGACATCGCCGACCTTCATCGACGACCTGACCGACGCGATCGTCGAAACCGGCGCGACGCTGGCCTTCGACGCCATCGGCGGCGGCAGGCTGGCGAGCCAGATACTGGCCTGTATGGAGACGGCCGCGAACCGCACCGCCAAGGTCTACAGCCGTTATGGCTCCAGCGTTCACAAGCAGGTCTACATCTACGGTTCGCTCGATACCGGGCCGACCGAACTCTATCGCTCGTTCGGCATGACCTGGGGCGTCGGCGGCTGGCTGCTGTTTCCGTTCCTGCAGAAGATCGGCCCGGAAGCGGCGGGCCGGCTGCGCCAGCGCGTCGCCGACGAACTCAAGACCACCTTCGCGAGCCATTACACGCAGGTGATTTCCCTGCGGGAGGCGCTGCAGCTCGACACCATCGCGGCCTACACAAGGCGGGCGACCGGCGAGAAATTCCTGATCGATCCGAGCAAGGGCGGGTAATCCGGTCTGGATTCCGGATCGCCGCCTGCGCGACGTCCTGGATGACGACTGAACAATTTTCAGCAGCGTGCTAACGCAAGTGTGAACACGGAAGCGCCGGTCCGCGCCGCGCGGCAGGTGCGGAGGCGTTCCGGAGTCGATATACATGCATCTGCATTGAAACGACGGGCCGACTCCGGCCGCGTCGCGCGATTTCACATCCTGAAGAGGGGCACGTTTACCCATGGCCACGATCCATAATGTCGCCGTCGTTGTCGGCAGCCTGCGCAAGGAGGCATTCTCGCTCAAGGTCGCCAACGCGCTTGCCAGGCTGGCGCCGCCGTCGCTGAAACTCGACGTCGTCACCCTGCATGGGCTGTCGTTCTTCAACCAGGATTTCGAGGCCAATCCGCCGGCGGATTGGGTCGCCTTCCGGGACCGGATCAGGGCGGTGTCGGCGGTGTTGTTCGTGACGCCGGAATACAACCGCTCGATGCCGGGCGTGCTGAAGAACGCGATCGATATCGGCTCGCGTCCCTATGGCCAGAGCGTGTTCAACGGCAAGGCGACCGGCCTGATCGGAACCTCTCCCGGCGCCCATGGCGGCGTCAGCGCGGTCAAGCATCTGCAGCAGATCCTGCCCGGCATCAGCGGTCCGATCCTGCAGCAGCCGGAGATGTATCTCGGCGGGCTCGGCGATGCCTTCGACGACAAGGGCGAACTCGCCAAGGACTCGCTGCGCGATTTCCTCAATCAGTATCTGAAGGCTTTCGAAGCCTGGGTCGCCTCCTGCGCGAAATAGATTTTTCGCCGGCATGCTGAGTCGTTAGCGGTCCGTTAACCGGGGGGCCGCATCGTCGCTCCATGGTTACCCGCGCACGATTGAAAGCCCTGCTGACCGGCGCCGCCCTCTATACGTTGGCGGCGGCGATGGTGGGCTATTTCAGCGTCAATGCCTATACCGGCAAGTACGGCCTGAACGCGCGGCAGGAGCTGGATCAGGAGATCATCGCGCTGACCTCCGAACTGGCGCGGCTCAAGAAGGAGCGGGCCGAAGGCGAGCAGCGCGTCTCGCTGCTGCGTGCCGACCGGGTTGATCCCGACATGCTCGATGAGCGCGTGCGCTACCAGCTCGACTACGCCCATCCGCGCGATCTGGTGAAGATCGTTCCGCAGAACTGACGACATTTCATTTTTTGACCGGACGCCTCAGCCCGTCGTCGCGAGGGACGAATAAAGCGCGGGCACGAGCGGCGGTGTTCGGGTCCGTTGGCGTCGCTTTGATTCTCTGGCGCCGTTTCGATTTCGGCGAAAGAGCTTTCGCCGGGAAGTCGTTCCGCTATCAGAGCCGCGTCACCAAACGCGGTGGTTGCAGAACACCGCTGCGGTCCATGCCGAAGTTTCAAAAATCACATTCGATCGATCTCGAAAATTTCGCCTGCTGCATTGCGTCATAACGCGATGCACGGGATTGTCACGCGCTGCTTTTAAGCCCGCGAGAGTTGGAGTAGAGAGGAACATCATCTCTTTTCCTTTTCTTCCCCTCTCTCATCCGGGCAAACGATGGCTGCAAAGAAAAGCGTCGCGCAGGACCAGGGCAAGGCGACCGGAGACGGTGCGCGCCCGATTGCTGAATTCACCAAGGAGCAGGATCTGGGCGCGCTGCGCGACATGCTGCTGATACGGCGCTTCGAGGAGAAGGCCGGTCAGCTCTACGGCATGGGCGCGATCGGCGGCTTCTGCCATCTGTATATCGGACAGGAGGCGGTGGTCGTCGGCGTGCAGATGGCGCTGAAGCAGGGCGACCAGCTCATCACCGGCTATCGCGATCACGGCCACATGCTGGCCGCGGGCATGGAGGCCAACGGCGTGATGGCCGAACTGACCGGCCGGCGGAACGGCTATTCCAAAGGCAAGGGCGGCTCCATGCATATGTTCAGCAGGGAGAAGAATTTCTACGGCGGTCACGGCATCGTCGGCGCCCAGGTGTCGCTCGGGACCGGGCTCGCCTTCGCCAACCGCTACCGCGGCAACGACAACGTCGCGGTCGCCTATTTCGGCGACGGCGCCGCCAATCAGGGCCAGGTCTATGAAAGCTTCAACATGGCGGAGCTGTGGAAGCTGCCGGTGATCTACGTCATCGAGAACAACCGCTATGCCATGGGCACGTCGGTCAGCCGCGCCTCGGCGCAGCAGGATTTCTCCAAGCGCGGCACCTCGTTCAACATTCCGGGCGACCAGGTCGACGGCATGGACGTGCGCGCGGTGAAGGCGGCGGCCGACAAGGCCGTCAAATGGTGCCGCGAGGGCAACGGTCCCTACATCCTCGAAATGCAGACCTACCGCTATCGCGGACATTCGATGTCCGACCCCGCCAAATACCGGACCCGCGAGGAGGTCGAGAAGGTTCGTCACGATCAGGATCCGATCGAGCAGGTGCGCAGCCGCCTGCTGGCGGCGAAGGTCAGCGAACAGGATTTGAAGGCGATCGATGCCGAGGTGCGCGAGATCGTCAATGCGTCGGCCGACTTCGCCATGAACGATCCGGAGCCGGATGCCTCCGAGCTTTACACCGACATCTATCGCTGAGTGCGCGGTCTCAATCTTTTCTTTTGGAGCGACTATGCCGATTCAAGTTCTGATGCCCGCGCTCTCGCCGACGATGGAAAAGGGCAATCTCGCCAAATGGCTCAAGCAGGAGGGCGATACCGTCAAGTCCGGTGACGTCATCGCCGAGATCGAGACCGACAAGGCGACCATGGAGGTCGAGGCGACCGACGAAGGTACCCTCGGCAAGATCCTGGTGCCCGAGGGCACCGCCGATGTGGCGGTCAATACGCCGATCGCGATGATCCTCGGCGACGGCGAGAACGCCGCCGATCTCGACAAGGCCCCGGCGGTGGCGGCGCCCGCGCCGCAGCCCGCGGCGGCGCAAGCGGCGCCGGCGGAAGCCGGGCCGGCGCCTGCATCCGCCGAGCCGAAAGCGCCGCAGGCCGTGGTCCCGCCTGATCCGGATATTCCGGAAGGCACCGAGATGGTGAAGATGACGGTGCGCGAAGCGTTGCGCGACGCGATGGCCGAGGAGATGCGGCGCGATGGCGATGTCTTCGTCATGGGCGAGGAGGTTGCCGAATACCAGGGTGCTTACAAGATCACCCAGGGGTTGCTGCAGGAGTTCGGCGATCGCCGCGTGATCGATACGCCGATCACCGAGCACGGCTTTGCCGGCATCGGGGTCGGTGCCGCGTTCGCCGGGCTCAAGCCGGTCGTCGAGTTCATGACCTTCAACTTCGCGATGCAGGCGATCGACCACATCATCAACTCGGCCGCGAAGACGCTGTACATGTCCGGCGGCCAGATGGGGTGCTCGATCGTGTTCCGCGGTCCGAACGGCGCGGCGGCGCGCGTCGCCGCCCAGCATAGCCAGGACTATGCGCCGTGGTACGCCAACGTGCCCGGCCTCAAGGTGATCGCGCCGTATTCGGCGGCCGATGCCAAGGGCCTGCTCAAGGCCGCGATCCGCGATCCCAATCCGGTGATCTTCCTCGAAAACGAAATTCTCTACGGCCAGAGCAGCCCGGTGCCGAAGCTCGACGACTACGTGCTGCCGATCGGCAAGGCGCGGATCGCGCGCGCCGGCCAGCATGTCACGCTGGTGGCGTGGTCGATCGGCATGACCTACGCGCTCAAGGCCGCCGACGAGCTTGCCAAGGAAGGGATCGAGGCGGAGGTGATCGACCTGCGCACGATCCGGCCGATGGATACCGAAACCGTCATCGCCTCGGTGCGGAAGACCGGGCGCGTCGTGGTGGTCGAGGAGGGCTGGCAGCAATGCGGCGTCGGCTCGGAAGTGTCGGCGCGGCTGATGGAGCAGGCGTTCGACTATCTCGATGCGCCGGTGACGCGCGTCTCGGGCAAGGACGTGCCGATGCCTTACGCCGCCAACCTCGAAAAGCTGGCGCTGCCGTCGGTCGCGGAAGTCGTCGAGGCCGCCAAGGCCGTTTGTTATCGTTAAGCGCGGGACCAGTACCATGCCGATCAATATCCTGATGCCCGCGCTGTCGCCGACAATGGAGAAGGGCAACCTCGCCAAGTGGCTGAAGAAGGAAGGCGACAAGGTTGCGTCCGGCGACCTCATCGCCGAGATCGAGACCGACAAGGCGACGATGGAAGTCGAGGCGGTCGACGAGGGCACCATCGCGAAGATCCTGGTGCCGGAAGGCACCGCCGACGTGCCGGTCAACGACGTGATCGCGATCCTTGCCGGCGAGGGCGAGGACGTGAAGGCCGCTGCCGCGAGCGGCGGGGCGGCGCCCGCGCCGAAAGCACAGGCCGCTCCGGCACCGCAAGCCGAGGCGCAGCCATCGGCCCCCGCCGCGTCACCGGCAGCAAGCAGCGGCAACGGCAGCGTGGTCGGTAACGGCCTCGTCGCGGGCAGCCAAGCCACGGGAAGTCGCATCTTCTCCTCGCCGCTGGCGCGGCGTCTCGCCAAGGATGCCGGCATCGAACTGTCGCGCATCAGCGGCACGGGGCCGCACGGCCGCATCATCGCGCGCGACGTCGAGGCGGCGAAGTCGGGGCAGGGCCTCAAGGCCCCCGCGGCAGCGGCGCCCGCCGCCGCTCCGCAGGCCGCCGCGCCCGCCATCGCGCCGTCGATGTCGGACCAGCAGGTGCGCGCGCTGTTCGAGGACGGCTCCTACGAGGTCGTGCCGCATGACGGCATGCGCCGGACCATCGCGCAGCGCCTCACCCAATCGATGCAGACCATCCCGCATTTCTACCTGACGATGGACTGCAACCTCGACAAGCTGCTGGCGCTGCGCGGGCAGGTCAACGCGGCCGCGTCGAAGGACAAGGACGGCAAGCCCGCCTACAAGCTGTCGGTCAACGACTTCGTGGTCAAGGCGATGGCGGTGGCGTTGCAGCGCGTGCCCGACGCCAATGTGAGCTGGACCGATGGCGGCATGCTGAAGCACAGGCATTCCGACATCGGCGTCGCGGTGGCGATGCCGGGCGGCCTCATCACGCCGATCGTGCGCAAGGCGGAGACGCTGGCGCTGTCGGTGATCTCCAACCAGATGAAGGATTTCGCCGCCCGCGCGCGCACCCGCAAGCTCAAGCCGGAGGAATACCAGGGCGGCACCTCGGCGGTGTCGAACCTCGGCATGTTCGGCATCAAGGATTTCACCGCCGTCATCAATCCGCCGCACGCGACTATCCTCGCGGTCGGCACCGGCGAGCAGCGCGCCATCGTGATCGACGGCAAGGTCGAGGTCGCCACCATGATGAGCGTGACGCTGAGCTGCGATCACCGCGCGGTGGACGGCGCGCTCGGGGCCGAACTGCTCGGCGCGTTCAAGGCGCTGATCGAAAATCCGATGACCATGCTGGTGTAGGGCTTGGAAGAAGAGCGAAATCTATGAGTGAAAATAAAGAAAAAAAGCCAGAGCAGCAGCCCCTAAGTACTAAACCCATTCCTAGATCATCATTGGCTGAAATGCGACAGCCCGGAATTTCGTACAATAGTGTTAATACGCCGAAGCCAGTGAAACAGCCTGAGCGAAAGCGGAAGGATGATGACTAGCGAACTTGACGCGGTACAACGTCAATCGCTGTACGACACCGAACAATCCAAGATTGGAAAATTCTCGGGACTACTTTCTGCGTCCTGCAAATTTGCCTGGGCGGGTAGCTTAGCGATTTTCTTTTCGTCTTTTGTGTCGGCGGACAATGCCGCGTTTGCTAGACTCCAAAGTGCTTATCCGATTTTGCGTATGGCGGCGCTCTTCGGTGCGATTTGCTTTGTTGCAGAAATTCTACAGTATTTTTTTGCATACCTCTTCGCGTCTCGATATTCAAAATGGTTGGAAACTGCAGAGGTGGTGACACGCGAAGACGTGGCAAGCCGTACGAAGTCGTGCTGGGCTCGTTCGAACATATTTTTGTTCTATGCAAAAGTTGCATGCGCCGTAATTTCTGCCTGCCTCCTTTTGTTGGGCACACTGGCGATTTCGTTGCAACGATTACCAAACTAGTCTCAAAGGTCAGTCCATGCCCGATACATCCTTCGACGTCATCATCATCGGCTCCGGTCCCGGCGGCTACGTCACCGCGATCCGCGCCGCGCAGCTCGGCTTCAAGGTCGCGATCGTCGAGAAGCAATATCTCGGCGGCATCTGCCTGAACTGGGGCTGCATCCCGACCAAGGCGTTGCTGCGCTCGGCCGAGATCTATCACTACATGAAGCACGCCAAGGACTATGGCCTGTCGGCGGACAACGTGTCGTACGATCCGAAGGCCGTCGTGCAGCGCTCGCGCGGCGTCTCCAGGCGCCTCAACGACGGCGTCGGCTTCCTGATGAAGAAGAACAAGGTCACCGTGATCTGGGGCGAGGCGTCGATCGACGCGCCCGGCAGGATCACGGTGAAGAAGTCGGCGGTGGACGCGCCGAAGGGCACGTTGGGCGAGGGCAGCTATCAGGCCAGGCACATCATCCTGGCCACCGGCGCGCGGCCGCGCGCGCTGCCGGGGCTGGAGGGCGACAAGAAGCTGGTCTGGACCTATTTCGAGGCCATGGTGCCGGACCGGATGCCGAAGTCGCTGCTGGTGGTCGGCTCGGGCGCGATCGGCATCGAGTTCGCCTCGTTCTTCCGCACCATGGGGGCCGAGGTCACCGTGGTCGAGGTGTTGCCGCAGATCCTGCCCGTCGAGGATGCCGAGATCGCCGGCATCGCCCGCAAGCAGTTCGAGAAGCAGGGCATCAGGATCATGTCCGGCACCAAGGTGACGAAGCTCGACAAGAAGGCCGACAGCGTCGTCGCCACCATCGACGCGGGCGACGGCAAGCCGATCACCGCCGAGTTCGAGCGGGTGATTTCGGCGGTCGGCGTGGTCGGCAATATCGAGGGGCTCGGGCTGGAGAAGCTCGGCGTCAAGACCGATCGCGGCTGCGTCGTGATCGACGGTTATGGCCGCACCAACGTGCCCGGCATCTACGCCATCGGCGATGTCGCCGGCCCGCCGATGCTGGCGCACAAGGCCGAGCACGAGGGCGTCATCTGCGTCGAGGCGATCAAGGGCCTGCATCCGCACGCGATGGACAGGAACCTCATTCCGGGCTGCACCTATTGCCATCCGCAGGTGGCCTCCGTCGGCCTGACGGAAGCGAAGGCGAAGGAGCAGGGCCGCGACATCCGGGTCGGCCGCTTTCCGTTCGTCGGCAACGGCAAGGCGATCGCGCTCGGCGAGGATCAGGGCCTGGTGAAGGTGATCTTCGACAAGAAGACCGGGCAGCTGCTCGGCGCGCACATGGTCGGCGCCGAGGTCACCGAACTGATCCAGGGCTACGTGGTGGCGATGAACCTCGAGACCACCGAGGAAGAGCTGATGCACACCATCTTCCCGCATCCGACGCTGTCGGAAATGATGAAGGAAGCGGTGCTCGACGCTTACGGCCGGGTGCTGAACATCTGAAGTTCCGTGCCGTCGTGCGGGCGGGCCCTGCCTCCCGTCCCGGCTGCCTCCTTCCGGAGGGGGCGGCGATGGTTGCCGCAATGCAACGAATGTTGCGTCACTGCAACAGTGCCTGAACATTTAACCCTCCGTGCAGGCAGTCCTTGCGCGCGCCCCTATTTGGCCACACGCCTTCGTGAAATCATTCCAGGCGTTCAGGAAATGTCGGGACTTGAGGTCCGGACCTTTCGGGGGCGCGAGGACTTGCCCCGGATGAGCCGGTGGAGGTCCGGCGGGCGGGACAGAGCCGGGACGCGGATTCGCGATGGATGCCAAGACCAACATCGAGAAGACCAGGTTGCCGAGCCGGCATGTGACGGAAGGTCCGGAGCGCGCGCCCCATCGCTCCTATCTGTACGCCATGGGGCTGACGACGGCCCAGATTCATCAACCGTTCGTCGGCGTCGCTTCATGCTGGAACGAAGCCGCTCCCTGCAATATTTCGCTGATGCGCCAGGCGCAGGCGGTGAAGAAGGGTGTCGCGTCGGCCGGCGGTACGCCGCGCGAATTCTGCACCATCACGGTGACCGACGGCATCGCCATGGGCCACGACGGCATGCGCTCGTCGCTGCCGTCGCGCGAGGCGATCGCCGACACCGTCGAACTGACCATCCGCGGCCACGCCTATGACGCGCTGGTCGGCCTCGCCGGCTGCGACAAGTCGCTGCCCGGCATGATGATGGCCATGGTCCGGCTCAACGTGCCGTCGATCTTCATCTATGGCGGCTCGATCCTGCCGGGCAACTTCCGCGGCCAGCCGGTGACCGTGCAGGACATGTTCGAGGCGGTCGGCAAGCACTCGACCGGCGAATTCTCCGACGCCGATCTCGACGA
This sequence comes from Xanthobacteraceae bacterium, assembly GCA_020441545.1. Classification (GTDB taxonomy): domain Bacteria; phylum Pseudomonadota; class Alphaproteobacteria; order Rhizobiales; family Xanthobacteraceae; genus 62-47. The sequence goes on from JAGRLZ010000166.1 coordinate 33,332, forward strand.
GATCGAGCGCGTCGCCTGTCCGTCCGCCGGCGCCTGCGGCGCGCAGTTCACCGCCAACACCATGGCGACGGTTTCCGAGGCGATCGGCCTGGCGCTGCCCTATTCGGCCGGCGCGCCGGCGCCCTACGAGATCCGGGATTCGTTCTGCATGGCGGCCGGCGAGAAGGTGATGGAGCTGATCGCCGCCAACATCCGGCCGCGCGACATCGTCACCCGCAAGGCGCTGGAGAACGCCGCCGCGGTCGTCGCGGCTTCCGGCGGCTCGACCAATGCTGCGCTGCACCTGCCGGCCATCGCGCATGAATGCGGTATCAAATTCGATCTGTTCGACGTCGCCGAAATCTTCAAAAAGACACCGTATGTCGCGGATTTGAAACCCGGTGGCCGTTATGTCGCCAAAGATATGTTTGAGGCTGGCGGCATACCGCTTCTGATGAAGACGCTGCTCGATCATGGCCATCTGCACGGCGACTGCCTGACGGTCACCGGGCGGACGATTGCGGAGAACCTGAAGGCGGTGAAGTGGAACGCCAACCAGGATGTTGTGCGTCCCGCCGACCGGCCGATCACCGTCACGGGTGGCGTGGTCGGCCTGAAGGGCAACCTGGCGCCGGAGGGTGCGATCGTGAAGGTCGCGGGCATGACCGAGTTGACGTTTTCCGGTCCGGCCCGGTGTTTCGACCGTGAGGAAGATGCGTTCGAAGCGGTGAAGACCAAGACCTACAAGGAAGGCGACGTTCTGGTCATCCGCTATGAGGGGCCGCAGGGCGGCCCCGGCATGCGCGAGATGCTGGCGACCACGGCCGCGCTCTACGGGCAGGGGATGGGCGGCAAGGTGGCGCTCATCACCGACGGTCGGTTCTCCGGTGCGACGCGCGGTTTCTGCATCGGCCATGTCGGGCCGGAAGCGGCGGTGGGCGGACCGATTGCGATGCTCCGCGACGGCGACATCATCGACATCGATGCGGTTGCGGGAACGCTCGACGTTCGCCTTTCGGATGCCGAACTGGCGGAGCGGAAAAAGGAATGGCGGCCGCGCGCGAGCGATTATCGTTCCGGCGTGCTCTGGAAATATGCCCAGCAGGTTGGTCCGGCGATCGGCGGTGCCGTGACCCATCCGGGCGGGGCTCACGAGAAACAGTGCTATGCGGACATTTGAGTATATCGCCGTCGCGTTGACCGCAGGGCTGGTGCTTGCCGCCAGGCCGGCATTGGCGTTCGAGGGAACGGCCGTGGGGCAGGATCCCTCGACGACACCTCAGATGGCGCCCCAGATGCCGATGTCGACGCCGCCGTTGCCGGCCGCGCCGAAGGCGCTGAACAAGGTTGCGCCGTCGCGGAGCAATGCGCTTTCCGCCCTGCAATACGCGGCCGAGGATGGCCATCCGATCGCGCAGTGGAAGCTGGGCCGGATGTATGCCAGGGGCGATGGCGTGGCGCAGAGCGATCTGCGCGCGTTCGATTATTTCAGCCGCATCGCCAATGCGCATGCCGAGGACAGTCCGTCCGCGCCGCAGGCCGCGGTGGTGGCGAACGCCTTTGTTGCGCTCGGCCGCTACTATCTCGCCGGCATCCCCAATTCGCGGATCAAGCGCGATCCGGAGCGGGCGCGCGAGATGTTCTCCTACGCCGCGTCCTATTTCGGCAATGCCGATGCGCAGTATGATCTGGCGCGGATGTATCTGGGCGGCGTCGGCGCGCCGCGCGATCCGCGTTACGGCACGCGCTGGCTCGGCCTCGCCGCGCAGAAGGGGCAGCACCAGGCGCAGGCGCTGCTTGGCCAGATGCTGTTCAACGGCGATCATCTTCCGCGCCAGGCGGCGCGCGGCCTGATGTGGCTGACGCTGGCCCGCGATGCCGCGGGGCCGAATGAGACCTGGATCAAGGAAAGCTACAACAAGGCGATCGCCAAGGCGTCGGAAGACGATCGCGCGATGGCGCTGCAGATGCTCGAGCACTGGGTGCAGGGCCGGCGGGATTGAGGCGCCTTCTGAGTCCGCCCCTCGTTACGTCAGACTCCCGGAATGACGGCTTCTCGGAATGACGGCTCCTGAGGGTGGCAGCGCGGTCGGCCTGCTCACGCGCCTTCCAGGTCCAGTTCGGCCCAGATCGGCACGTGGTCGGACGGCTTCTCCCAGGCCCTGACGTGCTTGTCGATGCCGACCGCCTGCAGCCGGTCGCTCGCCTGCGGCGACAGCAGCAGATGGTCGATGCGCAGGCCGTTGTTCTTCTGCCAGGCGCCGGCCTGATAATCCCAGAACGTGTATTGCCCGGGCGCGTCGGTGGTGGCGCGCAGCGCATCGGTGAGGCCGAGGTCGAGCAGGGCCTGGAAGCGGGCGCGGGTTTCCGGCCTGAACAGCGCATCGCCGATCCAGCCGTCCGGATTGTAGACATCGCGTGCGGCGGGAATAACGTTGAAGTCGCCGGCGAGGACGAGCGGCTCCTCGGTCTTCAGGCGATCCTTCGTGTAATCAAATAGTCGTGACATCCAGTTGAGCTTGTACGGATATTTCTCGGTGTCGGGCGGGTTGCCGTTGGGCAGGTAGAGACACGCCACGCGCAGCACCCCGCGCTTCAGCGACACCACCCCTTCGAGGAAGCGGGC
>JAGRLZ010000167.1 GCA_020441545.1 Xanthobacteraceae bacterium
GCTCACCGCTGCGCGCGACTGATGACATCCATCAGTTCCGCGATCTTGGCACGCTGATCGGCCTTGTCGCCGCTCGCGATCGCATGCTCGACGCAATGGCCGACATGGTCGCGCAGGATCTCCTCCTCGACGCGCCGCAACGCCGCGCGCACCGCCGAAATCTGCGTGACGATGTCGATGCAGTAGCGGTCGTCGTCGACCATGCGCGACAGGCCGCGCACCTGCCCTTCGATCCGATTCAGGCGCTTGGCCAGCGAAGCCTTGATATCCTGTCTCATGCCGGGTATATACCCCCATAGGGTATATAAGACAAGCCTGTATACCAAGGGCAAGCGTGGACGGCCAGCCGCCGTCCGAAAGGCGACAATCATGACGGACTCCCCCGCTGCATCGGGTCATTCGCACGCCGGGCACGGCGATTGCTGTAGTCATCAGCACAAGCAGGACGCCGCGCCCGCCGCCTCCTGCTGCGCCGGCAAGCACGAGGGGCACGCCCATCACGACCACGGCGATCGCACGGGCGCGACGGTGATCGACCCGGTCTGCGGCATGACCGTGGACCCGGCAAAGAGCCCGCACCGCTTCGCGCACAACGGCGCGACGTTCCATTTCTGCTCAGCCGGCTGCCGCACCAAGTTCGCCGCCGATCCCGCGCGCTACCTGGACAAGCAGCCGCGCGCCGAGGAGCCGGTGCCGGAGGGCACCATCTTCACCTGTCCGATGCACCCCGAAATCCGCCAGGTCGGCCCCGGCAGCTGCCCGATCTGCGGCATGGCGCTGGAGCCGGACGTGGTCTCGCTCGACGCCGAGCCCAATCACGAACTCATCGACATGCGGCGACGGTTCTGGATCGGCCTGGTGCTGGCGCTGCCGGTGGTGGTGCTCGACATGGGCGCGCACATCTTCGGCCATGGCTGGGTCGACCAGGCGATGTCGCACTGGATCCAGCTCGCCTTCGCCACCCCGGTGGTGCTGTGGGCCGGCTGGCCGTTCTTCGTCCGCGGCTGGCAGTCGCTGGTCACCCGCAACCTCAACATGTTCACGCTGATCGCGATCGGCACCGGCGTCTCGTATCTCTACAGCGTGGTCGCCACCTTCGCGCCGGGCCTGTTTCCGGACGCCTTCCGCAACCATGACGGCACCGTCGCGGTCTATTTCGAGGCGGCCTCGGCCATCACCGTCCTGGTGCTGCTCGGACAGGTGCTCGAACTGCGCGCCCGCGAAGCGACGTCCGGCGCGATCAAGGCGCTGCTCGGACTGGCGCCCAAGACCGCGCGCCGCGTCGAGGACGACGGCAGCGACCGCGAGGTGCCGCTCGACGACATCCGCGCCGGCGACCGCCTGCGGGTGCGCCCCGGCGACAAGATTCCGGTGGACGGTGTTGTACGCGAAGGCCGCTCCAGCGTCGATGAATCGCTGGTGACCGGCGAATCGATGCCGGTCACCAAGGAACCGGGCGCAAGCGTGATCGCCGGCGCGCTCAACCAGTCCGGCAGCTTCATCATAACGGCGGAGAAGGTCGGCCGCGAAACCCTGCTGTCGCAGATCGTGCAGATGGTGGCGCAGGCGCAGCGCTCGCGTGCGCCGATCCAGCGCCTTGCCGACCGCGTCGCCGGCTGGTTCGTGCCGACCGTGCTGGCGGTCGCGGTGCTGGCCTTCGCCGCATGGGCGCTGTTCGGGCCGGAACCGCGCCTGACCTTCGGCATCGTCGCCGCCGTCAGCGTGCTCATCATCGCCTGCCCCTGCGCGCTCGGTCTCGCCACGCCGATGTCGATCATGGTCGGCGTCGGGCGCGGCGCGCGCGCCGGCCTGCTGATCCGCAATGCCGAGGCGCTGGAGCGGCTGGAGCGGGTCGACACCCTGGTGATCGACAAGACCGGCACGCTGACCGAGGGCAAGCCCGCGATGGTGGCGATCGCAGCGACCGACGGTTTCGGCGAGGACGACTTGCTGCGCCTCGCGGCCAGCGTCGAGCGCGGCAGCGAGCATCCGCTGGCCGACGCCATCGTGAAGGCCGCGCGGGAACGAAACCTGGCGCTGGCCGATGCGGCCGAGTTCGATGCGCCCACCGGCAAGGGCGTCAGCGGCCGGGTCGACGGAAAGCTGGTGCGGATCGGTAACGCGCCGTTCCTGCGGGCATCCGGGATCGATACCGCGGCCATGGCCGACGAGGCCGAGCGCCTGCGCGCGGACGGCGCGACCGTCATCAATGTCGCGGTCGACGATCGCCTCGGCGGTCTCATCGCCATCGCCGATCCCATCAAGGCGTCGACGCCGGACGCGCTCAAGGCACTGGCCGACGAGGGCCTCCGGGTCATCATGCTGACCGGCGACAACCGCACCACCGCCAGGACGGTGGCGGCGAAGCTCGGCATCGCCGATGTCGAGGCCGAGGTGCTGCCGGATCACAAGAGCGAGGTCGTGCGCCGCCTGCAGAAGGAAGGGCGTGTCGTGGCGATGGCCGGTGACGGCACCAACGACGCCCCGGCGCTGGCGGCGGCGGATGTCGGGATCGCCATGGGCACCGGCACCGACGTGGCGATGGAGAGCGCCGGCGTGACGCTGCTCAAGGGCGACCTCGCCGGCATCGCACAGGCGCGCCGGCTGTCGCAGGCGGTGATGCGCAACATCCGCCAGAACCTGCTGTTCGCGTTCATCTACAACGCCGCCGGGGTGCCGATCGCGGCCGGAATCCTCTATCCGGTGTTCGGCCTGCTGCTGTCGCCGGTGATCGCCGCGGCCGCGATGGCGCTCTCCTCGGTGAGCGTGATCGGCAACGCCCTGCGGCTGCGCGCGACACCGCTATAAGCGGGCCGGACCAATCAACATATTAGATCGATTGATCCGACATGAATTATGCGTTAGATTGATCGATCGATGCAGCCGACAATGGCCTGGCTTTCCTCAAGGAGCCAGGCCATGCCGACGACATCATCCGATCCGTGCGTTTCGCGATGCGACACCGCCACGTCGCGCATATGGCACCTCGCGATCGGCACGCTGCCGGGGCTGGCGCTGACGGGCGCGATCGCGGCAACGGCCTTCGCGTTGCGCCTCCTGCCCGGGTTCGGCACCTTGAGCCCGATGATCCTGGCCATCATGCTCGGCATGGTCTTTCACAACCTCATCAGAACGCCGGACTGGGCCAAAGCCGGCGTCGCGTTCAGCCTGCGCCGCGTGCTGCGCTTCGCGATCATCCTGCTGGGCCTGCAACTGACGCTCGCCCAGATCGTCGCGGTCGGGCCGCGCGGCGTCGCGATCATCGCCGCGACCCTGGCCGCGACCTTCACCTTCACGGTCTGGCTCGGCGCCCGCCTCGGCGTCGAGCGCAAGCTGGCGCAACTGATCGCCGCCGGCACCTCGATCTGCGGCGCGTCGGCGGTGATCGCCACCAACACGGTGACCGATGCGCCTGACGAGGACGTCGCCTATGCGGTGGCCTGCGTCACCGTGTTCGGCTCGATCGCGATGTTCGTCTATCCGCTGCTGCCCGCCCTGCTCCACCTCGACGCCCACGCCTACGGCCTGTGGGCCGGCGCCTCCATCCACGAGATCGCGCAGGTCGTCGCGGCGGCGTTCCAGGACGGCCAGCAGGCCGGCGAGTTCGGCACCATCGCCAAGCTGTCGCGGGTCATGCTGCTGGCGCCGGTGGTGATCGCGCTCGGGCTGATGACGGCACGACGCGCACCGCGAGGACCGGCAGGCAGCGCTGCACCCACGGCGCGGCCGCCGATGCCGTGGTTCGTGCTCGGTTTCGTCGGGCTCGTCATCGTCAACAGCCTCGTCACCGTTCCGCCGGCGCCGCATCGCCTGCTGGTCGGGCTGACGACCTTCCTGCTGTCGGTGGCGCTGGCCGCGATGGGGCTGGAAACCGATATCCGCAAGCTCGCGGCCAAGGGGCTGCGCCCGGCGCTGCTCGGCCTGGCCGCGTTTCTCTTCATCGCCGCTTTCAGCCTCGCGCTGGTCAAGTTCGCCGGGTAGCCGCCCATGACGCTGGAACAGCTTCGCATCTTCGTCGCCGTCGCCGAGCGGGAGCACGTCACCCGGGCGGCGCAGAAGCTGAATCTCACCCAATCGGCCACCAGCGCCGCCATCGCCGCGCTGGAGGCACGCTACAATGTCAGGCTGTTCGACCGCATCGGCCGCGGCATCGTGCTGACCCATGCCGGACGCAGCTTTCTCACCGAAGCCCGGGCCGTGCTGGCGCGCGTGGCCACGGCCGAGCAGAGCCTGCACGATCTCGCCGGCCTGCGCCGCGGCTTCATCCATGCGGCCGCGAGCCAGACCGTCGCCAATTACTGGCTGCCGTCGCGGCTTGCGGCGTTCCGCAGGCGCTATCCCGGCATCGACCTTCATCTGACGATCGGCAATACCGAGCAGGTCGCACAGGCCGTCGGCGAGGGCCGCGCCGATTTCGGCTTCGTCGAAGGCCGGATCAGCGATCCGGTGCTGGCCGTCCGCCGGATCGGCGGCGACCGCCTGATCGTCGTGGTCGGCCGCAGGCATCCATGGGCGCGCCAGCCGGCCATCGCCGCAAAAATGCTGACGACCACCGGCTGGGTGCTGCGCGAACCGGGCTCCGGCACCCGCTCGATGTTCGAAAGCGCGCTGCGCCGCTTCGGGCTGAAGCTGTCGGACCTGACGGTCGAGATGGAGCTGCCCTCCAACGAAGCGATCCGTGCCGCGGTGGAAGCCGGCACCGGCGCCACCGCGCTGTCGCGACTGGTCGCAGCCCCGTCGCTGGCGGCGAAGACGCTGCATCATGTCGGGATCGAATTGCCGGAGCGGCCGTTCTATCTTCTCCGCCACAGGCAGAAGCACATGAGCCGCGCCGACACCGCCTTCGTCGACGCCCTGCAACAGGACTAGAGCCGTTTCCGTTCCGATAGAATCGGAACGGGACACGATAGCCTTGTTTTATTTTAACGCGGTTTCTTTACGCGAACCGGGCCTCCTTCGCTCGACAACGCCTAGTCGTCGAGGTCGTCCTGCGGACGTCCGAACAGATGCACGATTCCCGGCGTCGCGATGCTGACGAAGACGAAGCGCGACAGGTGATGCGCGCCGACGAAAACCGGATCGATGTGCAGGGTCAGCGCCAGCGCCATCATCGCATCCATCGCGCCGGGCGCGAAGGCGACGATCAGGTCGCCGAAGCGGACATGCATGGTGGCCGCGACGATGGCGACGAAGGTCGCCGACAGCGCGACCGCCACCGCGAACGAACCGAGCGCCGCGGCCAGATGGCTGAGCAACGTCTTGGGCGCGATGCGCGCGAAGCGCGTGCCGATCAGGGCGCCGATGCCGATCAGGGCCGCACCGCGCAGCCACTCCGGCAGGCCGCCTTCGATCATGCCGGTGCCGTGCAGGAGCGACGACGCCAGCATCGCGCCGAACATCCAGCTTGCCGGAAACCGCGTCCAGCGCAGCAGCAACGCCGCCGCGATCGCGGCGATCACCAGGCCGGCCAGCTCGGGCGGCGCGGCGATCGCCGGGTGCGCGGCCGGCGGCGGTTGCGAGGCCAGTCCGGTCGCCGCGATCAGGAGCGGCAGCCCCGCGGTCAGGATGATGACCCGAACCGTCTGCACCACGGCGATGGCCGGCACGTTCGCGTTCCTTTCGGTCGCGAGCATGATGATCTGCGACAGCGCGCCGGGGCTGCCGGCCAGCAATGCGGAGGTCCGGTCCCAGCCGTGCATGCGCTGCAGGTAGAGGCTGCTGCCGAAGGTGGCGCAGAACGTCGACGCCGCCAGCAGCGCGATGGTGACCGGATAGGCGCTCATGTGCTGCACCAGGTCCCTGGAGACCACGGAGCCGAGCGAAATGCCGAGCATGACCAGGATGCTCTGTGCCAGCCACGGCGGCAGGCCGACCGGGCGATGGGCGAAGGCCGCGATCGCGACCGCAACCATCGCGCCCGAGATCAGCCCGCCGGGCAGATGGGCCCACAGGAACAGCAGCCCGCCGCCCGCGCCGATCGCGAGTGTCTCGGCGATGTTGAGAAGCTTGGCGCGGCTGGGAAGGGAGGGAAGGCGTCGCATCGCGGCGATCTATGGCAAATCCGCCGCGGTCCGACAAATGCGTGTCGCTCGCAGCGGTATTCGCAAAAGGCGCGTCGCGGGGGCGCGAAGGCCGGGCGGATGCCGGCCTTCGCATTGAAGGCGGGTCGCGCGCCTCAGTTCATCTTGCCGCCGTGCTTCTTGCATTCGGAGCGGAATTTCTTGCGCGCCTTGCCGTGCAGGCCCTTGGCGTCGGCCTGCTTGGAGCATTCGATCGACATGGCGGTGCGCTCGGGCTTGGTCTTCGCGGGCGCCATCTTGTTGGCCGGCGCCATCTTGCCGGCGGGGGCCATCTTGGACTGGCCCGCGGGCGCGGTGGTGGTCGATTGCGCGAACGCCGTCCCGGTCAGAACGAAGGCGGCAACGGTGGCGGCTGCGAGATAGGTCGACAGTGTCCTCATGGGATCACCCAGGGTTCGAGGTTGAAGGGCGCGAAAGGTCGCGCCGGGAGGCTGAACGATGGCTGAATGAATGTACGTCGCCGCCACAAATATATTTGACGGCGTGGGTACGGCTTGCGTTGAAACGCGGCCGGCGTCGATTAGGATATCGGCGTTTCGATCGGGGACGTCCCAGGGAGAGCCAGTGATGAGCAGTTTCTCGAAGATTCTTTGCGCGGCCGTGGTGTCCGGCGCCGCGATGGTGTCGGTGTCGTTGCCGGCGCAGGCGCTGACCGCGCAGGAATGCAGCGCAAAGTACCAGGCTGCGAAGGCCGCCGGCACGCTGAACGGCCAGAAGTGGAATGATTTCCGCAAGGCGCAGTGCGGCGCCGGTGCCAGCGCCGCCGCGCCAACGGCCGCTCCCAAACCTGCGACCGACACCGCGGCCGCTCCGAAGCCGGCTGCGACGCCGATGGCGGTCGGCAAGGCCGTCTTCCCCAGTGCGGTCGATCCTAAATATGCCAAGGAGAAACCGGGCAAGGCGCGGATGCACACCTGCCTGGATCAGTACAAGGCCAACAAGGCGACCAATGGCAATGGCGGCCTGAAGTGGATCCAGAAGGGCGGCGGCTACTACAGCCAATGCGCCAAGCGGCTGAAGGGCGCGGCGTGACGGCCTGATTCCGCGACCGTCTGATTCCGATGATGCCACCCGTCGCGGCCGGTTCGCATGGCGTGCGGCGGGTGGCGCGTTTGCGGGACGATCTTGCACGGACCCTGATATCGCACAGACCCTGGTTTCGCGCCGACCTGATGGTGTCGGCATGACATCGGCGATGCCGGAGCGGAGCGTCGATGCGATTGCTCCTCGCGCGAGCGCGATTCGGTGGCGGCCCATGGCGGACCCGCCGTCGACGCATCGAGGGACTGCGCC
>JAGRLZ010000168.1 GCA_020441545.1 Xanthobacteraceae bacterium
CCCACCGCCGCGACCAGGTTGCCGGAGCCGTCGAAGATCGGCGCGGCGAAGCCGGAGACGTTGCGCGTTCCCTGGTCGGCGGTCACCGCGACATGGTTGCGCCGCACCTCTTCCAGGATGTCCCGCAGCCGGGTCCGCCGGATCTCGGTCTGCGGGGTGTGCCGCACCAGTTTCGCGGTGCGCATATACTCGTTGAGCCAGTGGTCGACCTGGAAGGCCAGCAGCACGCGGCCGACCGCCGACCATAACAGCGGGCGGGAATCGCCGACGGTCGCGGAAAACCGGATCGCGTTGGGGCTTTCGATCTTCTCGACATAGATCGCGGCGCTGCGGTCGCCCGACATCACCGCCAGCACCGCGGTTTCCTGGCTCGCCTCCGCCAGCCGCCGCATCACCGGCCGCGCCAGATCGGTGACGCCGAGATAGCGGCGGGTGCCGATGATCGCGCTGGCCAGGCCATAGGCTTCAGGCCCGAGCTGATACAGCCCGTCCACGAAGGCGAGGTGATTGCTGGCGAGCAGGCCGCGCAGCAGGTTGAGCAGGCTGCTCTTGGGAATGCCGAGGCTGTCGCTCAGCGTCGCCAGCGAGGCGCCGGTCGGCCGCGAGCACAGGTCGTCGAAGATCTGCAGGATGCGGTTGACGGAGCGGGGCGCGCCCGTCTGCGCGCCGGTCTTGTCCGCCGTTGGTGTCATCGCGTCGAAACGTGTCATCGCTTCGAAATCCCCGCCTGTCAGGTGCTTGCTGCCGCGTTCCACTATCCCGTATGCAACATCATGAACGAAGTTCGGTTATCTGAACAGGGCACCTTGGCTGCGCGCGTGAGCCGTCGGGACTGCGGCAACCCGGCGTTGGCAATTCAACGTTTCCAACGCGGTGTTTGCAACGCAACGTCCGCCGTTCAACTGCGGCAACGATGCTGACCGAATGATGCGTGCAACCATCCGGTGCCGGGCGTCGTTTCGCCGCAAAAAAAATTACTCTCGAAATCGTGCATTCAGTATCTTTATCCGATAGTCTATATCGTCGCTGCCGATGGCCGCTGGTCGGTATCGATCATCCGGTCGGATAGCGACGCTTCCGGGCTTCCCGCTGTGAGAAGCCTGCCTATAAAAAAATTCTGGGGACGCACTTCGAGTTTGCGCGACTGACGCCGAATTGGCGGAAAGTTGGAAATGCAAGCATGCGGAGCGTCCGATGATATCGTTCTCATCAATGGCTACACGCGCAGGCGACCGGGCGCGGACGCTTGGCGTCCGGCCGCGCGAATCCTGTCCAAGTACCGATTCCAAGCACCGATGCGGCTCATGTCTTCGCTTTCCGCAGTCTCACCGAAACGAATATCGCTCGCGCTTCCGGGGCCGTGCGACTTTCCGTTCGGCTGGCCGATGGGTTGGCGTGCCGGCAGCGGGGGAAGCGGCGCGATGAGCGATGACCGCTCCCTCGTTCTCGTCGTCGACGACGACGACGGTATCAGGGCGAGTGTCGAGGCGCTGTGTCGCTCGGTCGACCTCGACGTCGAAACGTTCGCATCGGTCGAAGCGTTCCTGGCTCGCGGCGAGGTGGATGTCGCCGCCTGCCTGGTGCTCGATGTCCGGTTCCGGACCTCGGCCTGGAGCGGGCTCGACCTGCAGCATCATCTCGCGACCTCGCGGCGATCGATTCCCATCGTCTTCATGACCGGCCATGGCGATGTGCCGATGGCTGTCCAGGCGATGAAATCGGGGGCCGTCGACTTCCTGCTGAAGCCGTTCCGCGAACAGGATTTCCTCGATGCCGTGCGGGCGGGCCTCGCGCGCGACCGCAAGCGGCGCCGGGAGCAGCGCGTGCTGGACCGGCTGCGCGCCCAGCTCGGCACGCTGACGGTCCGCGAACGCCAGATCATGGACCTGGTGGCGCAGGGCTGCCCCAACAAGCAGATCGCGGCCCGGCTGGGTTTGAGCGAAGTCACGGTGAAGGTGCATCGCGGCCATATGATGCACAAGATGGAGGTGCGGTCGCTCGCCGAGCTGGTGCGCCTGAACGACCGGGTGGCGGCGAGGCGGAATGCGAACGGCGTGATCGATTCCGGCGCTGCGATCGATACCAAAGCATTAGGCGATTAACACGATGGATGTACGTCTTGAGGTTCGGCGCAAGGGAAGGGATCGGGTCCGTTGCCATTGGTGCCATGGATGTATCGATTGTGACCCAAATCGCGACCCAAGTGGAACAGGTGGAATACGGCTTTGCCGCCGGCTGTCGTCCGAAGGTTGTACTCCGGGTATAGATTGAAGCGGCGGAAGCGAATGCCGAAGTACCGGCCCGGTGCGAGAAGGGCCGATGGGACAGGAGGAAACGAAGTCGCGTCCCGCGCCGGGCCGATGGGCGCCTTGCGTGTTTCGCCGCTGCCGCGGCGACGGATTCACCGATGGGTTCCAAGGAAGATGTTGCGTTTCCATTGAACCAATTGATGAGCCGGAGGACAAACGAGTGGTGCTGGCGTTGGGACCGCTGGTGCTTCAAGCCGAATAAGTGAGCGGAATTTTGCAGTTGTTGTACCCGCAATCTTTTGGTTGATGTCATGTCCAGATCTGATCCCGATGTCCCTCCTGTCGCGCGTGGCGCGCTGGAAGAAGTTCTGACCAGAGCTCTCCTCTCCTATTTCTCGGAGGTGCCGGCGCGTCCGTCGCCCCCGGTTCCGATGGAGTTCATCGCGGCCTCCGGCCGCCGTCTCACGCTGGTCGCGTATCCCGGCCTTGCCAGCGACTGCCTGTGCAGCACCCTGGTCGAGAATGGCTACAGTGTCGTCATGGCGCCGCTGGATGAGCCGATCGCCGCCGGCGGCCTCGATTCCGATCTCGTCATTCTGTCGGTCAACCAGTGCCGGCCCGATACGCTGGCGGCGATTCGCGCGCGCGTCGACGAGATCCGCGCCGCCGCCATTCCCATTCCCGCCATGGCGATGCTGGAAAACGCGCAGCGCGAGGAGACGCGCGGTCTCGCCGATACCGGCCTGGCCGCGATCGTGGTGGGCCCGCTGTCGGCGAAGATCGTGCTGGCGACGATCCATCTGGTGCTGCTGGGCGGTGCGCAGGTCTCGGCCGAGATCTGCCTGCGCTCGATGGAGGCCAACGGCCGCGCCGCCGTCGTCGCGCCGAAAGCCGCGGCTCTCGACCCGCCGGCCGCGCCTCCCGATGCATCGGCCGTGCTTCCCGCCGATCCGCCGGGCGCGGCGGTCTGCCCTTCGGTCGACGAGCAGGCTCTGCAGGCTCTCGGCAATTTCACTGGCCGGGAGGTGGCGCTGCTGTCGCGGCTGCGCAAGGGCATGCAGAACAAGGTGATCGCGCATGAGCTCGGCATCGCCGAAAGCACGGTGAAGGTTCATCTGCGCAACATCATGACCAAGCTGCATGCGTCGAACCGGACCCAGGTCGCATCGATTCTCGCGGGCAACGAACAGTTGCTGGCGCGCTTGTCCGGCGATCTCGAAACCGTTTCGGCCGGCAACGGCCAGGCGTCGCGTTGAGATCGCCGCGTTGCGCTGAGGTTGCCGCGTCGCGCTGAGGTCGCCGCGTCGCGTTGCGGCACCGCTCTATTCCAGCTTTCCTCTTAGAGCCATTTCCGTTCCGATAGAATCGGAGCGGGGCTCTATGTCTGTAGGGGCTCTATGTCTGTATTCCAACGCGTTTTCTTCTACGCGAACCGGACCCCACTTTGCTCGAAAACGTTCTAGCCTCCGCGCGACGGCCGTTTCTGCGCGGCGGCGGGCGTCATGCCGCGCGCGGCTTTTCAATGGATATCGAAATCGCGAATGGCCGGACGTTGAGCGCCGGATAACGGTCGCGCGTGCAGGGCGGTCGCGCCTTGCGCATGTCGTGGGCCGCGTGACGAGCCGAAAGGCTTAGGCCGTTCGGATGAACTCATCGCCGTGGCATGGCCGCGAAATGTCCAATCGGCTTGTGTCCATCTGGTCAGCTTGTCGTGGATGGGAGCGTTGCGGAAGATCGCCCCATCGCGTCGAGGTGACGTGATGGCAACCACCGCCTTGCAAACAAACCCGCCCTATCAGGGAGATTTACGATGATCAATACCAAGACGATCGTTTTTGCAGCCCTCATCGCCGGCCTGATGACCTCGCAAGCATCCGCGCTGTCGGTCGGAAGCGGCAACGGCAACGGCAACGGCAACGTCGGATTCGGCAACGGCAACGGCAACGGCAACGCCAACTCCGGCTGGTTCAACGGTAACGGCAACGGCAACAGCAACTTCGGGTTCGGAAACGGCAATGCGAACGGCAACGGCAACGTCGGGGCCGGCAACGGCAATGCGAACGGCAACGCGAACTGGGGTATCGGCAACGGCAACCTGAACGGCAACCTGAACGTCGGCCTCGGAAACGGCAACCAGAACGGAAACCAGAACGTTGGTTTCGGAAACGGCAACAACAACGGCAACATGAACTGGGGTATCGGCAACGGCAACGTGAACGGCAACGCCAACTGGGGTTTCGGGAACGGCAACAACAACGGCAACAACAACTGATCGGTTGATGCCGGACGTCACGCGGCAAGCGTGTTCATGAAGCGTGTTCATGCACGTTGTCCGCGTGGCCCATATCGCAGGAAAGGCAGGGCCGAGGGGCCGTCCGCTCCTCGGTCCGAACACCGAAACGGAAGAAAGAAGTCGGCGCCATGCCGTGTCCGAGCGAGGCGTCCGGTACTTTCGAAACTGGAACGTGAGCCGCCATTGCCCATGCCCATCCGAAGGCCGCAATGATGCGCCATACCGCCAACGTCAGGGGTTTGCCATGAAACGGACAACGACAACTTTTGCGGCGCTCACCTTTGCCGAGCTCGGGCTCGCGGTGATGATCTCCGCCAATCCGGCGTCGCTTGTCGGCGCGAACACGCAAGGAGGCAACCAGGGAAGTGTTCGCGGCGATGATGCGGCCAGCGGTGATGCGGCCGCCGCCGGGATCCGCGGTTCCCAGCGCGGGCTTCAGCGCCTTGCATTGTGCTTCGGCTGCGGCAACGGCAACGGCAACGGCAACATCGGCACCGACAACGGCAACTTCAACGGCAACTTCAATTCCGGCGCCGGCAACGGCAACGGCAACGGCAACGGCAACGGCGCCCCGATCGTCAACGGCAACATGGGCTACATGAACGGCGGCAGCGGCAACATCGGCGCCTATAACGGGCTCGGCAATTCCAGCTCCACCAGCGGAAACAACAACATCGGTTTCGGCAACGGCAACAACAACGGCGGAACCTACAACGGCAACGGCAATATCGGCGCCTACAACGGCAACTACAATGGCATCGGCAATGTCGGGTCCGGCAATGGAAGCTACAATGGCAACGGCAACATCGGCAGCTTCAATGGCAACTTCAACGGCGGCTTCAACTGGTGATCCCGGAAGCATCCGGATAACCAGCCGGCGTGCCTTCGTGTCGGCGATGTTCCTTGGCGTGCTGCTGGCGGCGAATGGCCGCGGCAATGGCAACGGCAACGGCAACGTCGGCAGCTTCAACGGCAACGGCAACCGCGGCAACGACAATGGAAACGGCAACCGCGGCAACAACAACGGCAATGACAATTCCGGCGACGGCCACGGTAACGGCCGCGTCGGCAACGGTTACGGCAACGGCAGATCCTGACGGCCACCCCTCGCATTCCGGCGGTTGATCCCTCGAAATGAAGGACAGGTGGTGAAGGACATCGGTCCCGGTGCCGCAGGCGGAAGGTGAACGCGGGTCGGAACTGAGGTCCATCATGAAAATCCTGCTGGTGAATTCCCTGATCTTCGGTTCGGTGCTGGTGTGGCCGATGACGGCCTCGTTGCATCACGGCGAGACCAGCCGGAGCTGGTTGCCGATCAGCCTGACGGACCAGGCGCCGGGCTCCGACTACGTCACGTCGCCGGTCAAGGTCGATGAGGTGGTCAAGACCATCATGGCCACCGGCACGCTGATCCCCGCCAAGAATGTCGACGTCGGCTCGGTGCTGTCCGGGCAGATCCGCAAACTGTGCGTCGATTTCAACGACAAGGTCGTCAGGGGCCAGGTGCTGGCGGAGCTGGACGAGCGCAGCTTCGATATCGCGGTCAATGCCGCCCGCGCCGCGCTGGAGAATGCGCGGGCCGAGGTGCGGGGCGCCGAAGCGCGGCTCGAGCGCGCCGCGATCAGCGTTCAGCAGGCGACGCTGCAGAAGGCCGTGCTCGAAGCGCGGGTCGATCGCGCCAGGGTCGCGCTCGATGTCGCCGACCGCGAGCTCAAGCGCAAGCTGTGGCTGCAGGAGCGCAATGCGGCGCCGCTGGCCGATGTTCAGGATTCGCAGTCGCGGCGCGACGCCGCTGCCGCCTCGCTGCGCGAGAGCAAGGCGGTGCTGGCCAACCAGGCCGAGGTGATCGAGGCGGCGCGCGCCGACCTGAAGAAGGCGAAGGCCGATATCGCCGGCACCCGCTCGAATGCCGAGAAGGCGGCCGCCCAGCTCCAGAGCGCGCGGATCGATCTCGAGCGGACCAAGATCAGGTCGCCGATCGACGGCATCGTGGTTGGCCGCACCCTGACCGAAGGCCAGACGCTGGCCACCTCGCTGGAGGCGAAGACGCTGTTCATCATCGCCGGCGATCTCAAGAACATGGAGATCAATGCCCGCGTCGACGAAAGCGACATCTCCAAGATCAAGGTCGGGCAGGACGCCACCTTCACGGTGGATGCGTTCCCGGGCCGCACCTTCGAGGCCACCGTCAAGCAGATCAGGATGGCCCCGCAGGTGGTGCAGAACGTCGTCACCTACACGGTGGTGCTGACGGCGGCCAATGACGACTATGCGTTGCTGCCGGGCATGACGGTGCTCGCCAAGATCGTCACCCGGCGCCTGCCGGCATCGGTGACGGTTCCGCTGGCGGCGCTGCGCTTCCATCCGCGTGACGAGGCGCGCGGCAAGCCGGCCATGCGCGGCGGCGACCAGGCGTCGCTCTGGGTGCTGCAGCCCGATGGTCCGCCCCGGCGCATTTCGGTGGTCCGCGGCGACGACAACGGCCGGGACGTCGTCATCAAGTCGGACGAACTGCGCCCCGACGATCGCATCGTCGTCGGCCAGAATTAGTGGAGTGGATTTGGCATTCGCTGCCGACCTGGCTGCTTGCCCGACAAGCGGATGTCAAATCCAGAACTCCACCGAGACTTTATAGTTGCTAGTGGTTCTTTGATTCTAACTTTTGCAAAGGTGCCAGCGGAAACGGGATGCAAATGTTGGAATCGAACCACTGGAACCAGCTTGACCTGAAATGACAAAAGACAAAATGACGGACAGGGATCATGCTTCTCGAAGCGCGGCGGATCAGCAAGCAGTATCGATCGGACTCCACGGCGGTCACCGCGCTGCATCCGACCTCGCTGCGGATCGACAACGGTGAGTTCGTCGCGATCCTTGGACCGTCCGGCTCCGGCAAATCGACGCTGATGAGCATCCTCGGCCTTCTCGACCGGCCGTCGTCGGGCGAGTTCTTCATTGACGGCCGCGACAGCGCCACGCTGAGCGACGACCAGGCGGCGGGCCTGCGCAACCGCCTGATCGGCTTCGTGTTCCAGTCCTATCATCTGCTGCCGCGGCAGAGCATCCTGCATAATGTGGAATTGCCGCTGCTCTATTCCGGCGTCGGCCGGGCGGAGCGGCGCGAACGGGCGACGCAGGCGCTGACGGCGGTCAAGCTGCCGCACCGGATCGATCATCTGCCGTCGCAGCTGTCCGGCGGCGAACAGCAGCGGGCCGCGATCGCCCGCGCGATCGTCACCAAGCCGGCGATCATCCTCGCCGACGAGCCGACCGGCGCGCTCGACAGCGCGACCGGCTGGGAGATCCTGCAGCTCCTCATCGCGCTCAACCGGGTCGGGCGCACCATCGTGCTGGTGACCCACGACGTCGATATCGCGCACCAGGCGTCGCGCATCATCTCGATTCGCGACGGAACGATCGTCTCCGACCAGTCGGCCGCCGCGGCGCGGGCTGCTGCCGCCGCCGCCGAGACGATGGAGCAGTGCGATGCGGCCGCTTGACTATCTGTCGACCGCGGCGGCCGCGATGCTGGCCAATCCGATCCGCACCTGCCTGACCATGCTCGGCATCATCATCGGCGTCGGCTCGATGGTGAGCATGGCGGCGATCGGCGCCGGCGCGCAGGCCCAGGTGCAGGAGCAGATCCGCTCGTTCGGCGCCAACGTGCTGATGATCAATGCCGCCGTGCGCAACCAGGGCGGCATCCGCACCGCCGGCAATATCCGGCGCCCGCTGACGATCGAGGACAGCCGCGCGATCGCCGAGCTGCCCTCGGTCCGTGCCGCGGCGGCCTCGGTGGCCGGCCCGGCCCAGGCCGTCCATGGCGGCCGCAACTGGGGCACGGTGATCAACGGCACCACGCGCGACCACTTCGCCATTCGCGGCTGGCAGCTGGCCTCCGGCCGCCTCTTCGAGCCCGGCGAGGAGGCCGGCGGCGGCAAGGTGGCGGTGGTCGGCTCGCTGGTGGCGCGCAGGCTGTTCGGCGACGAGGATCCGCTGGGCCGCGTGATCCGCATCCTCAACACGCCGTTCGAGGTGATCGGCGTGCTGAAGGAGAAGGGATCGGCGGCCGGCCAGAATCAGGACGACGTAATCTTCGTGCCGCTGCTGACCGCGATGATCCGCCTGATCGGCAGCGCCAACGCGGTCAATCGCGATGCCATCGCCTTCATCATGGCGAGCTCGAAGTCCGACGACTCGATGACCGCGGCGATCGACGACATCACCAGCCTGATGCGGCAGCGGCACGGCTTGACGGGCAACGACGAGAACGATTTCACCATCACCACCGCGGCGTCGATCCTCGCCGCGCAGGAAGCCTCGACCCGTACCGTCGCCATCCTGCTCGGCGCCATCGCGGCGGTGTCGCTGGTGGTCGGCGGCATCAGCATCATGAACATCATGCTGGTCTCGGTGTCGGAGCGGACGCGGGAGATCGGCCTGCGGCTGGCGATCGGCGCGCGGCCGCGCGACGTGCGCAAGCAGTTCCTGCTGGAAGCGGCGGTGCTGTGCGTTGTCGGCGGCGTCATCGGGGTGCTGCTGGGCGGACTGACAGCCATCGGCGTCGCCAAATTCGTCGGCTGGCGCGTGCTGCTGGAGCCGCAGGTCGCGGCCGTGGCCGTGGTCTTTGCCGGCTGCGTCGGCATCTTCTTCGGCTATTACCCGGCCCGGCAGGCGGCGCGGCTCGAGCCGGTGATGGCGCTGCGCACCGACTGACGGCGAGCAGCGCCTCGTGCCCGGCCACGCCTGACACCCCCGCCAGGAATACCCGTGCCGATACGGCGCATCCCCGCAGTTTTCGCCCGGTTGCCCGGGCCCGCCTGCCATGCGACAGTCCGGGCCCGAAAACTCAGGCATTCAATCCGGGAGACCTTGCGTGAAGACTGCGATCACCGAACTGTTTGGCATCCAGCATCCGATTATCCAGGGCGGCATGCATTATGTCGGCTTCGCCGAGCTGGCGGCGGCCGTGTCCAATGCCGGCGGCCTCGGCATCATCACCGGACTGACGCAGAAGACTCCGGAACTGCTGGCCAAGGAAATCGCGCGCTGCCGCGACATGACCGACAAGCCGTTCGGCGTGAACCTCACCTTCCTGCCGACCTTCGCCAAGCCGCCTTATCCGGAATACATCGCCGCCATCAGGGAAGGCGGCGTCAAGGCGGTGGAGACCGCCGGCCGCAGTCCGGAGGAATACATGCCGGCGCTGAAGGCGGCGGGCATCAAGGTGATCCACAAAT
The DNA here is from genome assembly GCA_020441545.1 of Xanthobacteraceae bacterium. Taxonomy (GTDB): domain Bacteria; phylum Pseudomonadota; class Alphaproteobacteria; order Rhizobiales; family Xanthobacteraceae; genus 62-47. Next base: position 9,783 of record JAGRLZ010000168.1, read on the forward strand.
GCACCTCGGTGCGGCATTCGCTGAAGGCCGAGCGGATCGGCTGCGACGCGGTCAGCGTCGATGGCTTCGAATGCGGCGGCCATCCCGGCGAGGACGACGTGCCGAACATGATCCTGCTGCCGCGCGCGGCGGACGAACTGAAGATTCCGTTTGTCGCCTCCGGCGGCATGGCGGATGCGCGCAGCCTGGTGGCGGCGCTGGCGATGGGCGCGGCCGGCATGAACATGGGCACCCGCTTCATCGCCACCAAGGAGGCGCCGGTCCACGACAACGTCAAGCAGGCGCTGGTCAAGGCCACCGAACTCGACACCCGCCTCATCATGCGGGCGCTGCGCAACACCGAGCGCGTGCTGCGCAACGACGCGGTGGACCGCCTGATCGAGATCGAGCGCGTCAGGGGCAAGGATCTCAAGATCGAGGACATCCACGATCAGGTCGCAGGCATCTATCCGCGCGTCATGCTCGAGGGCGACATGGATGCCGGTGCCTGGAGCTGCGGCATGATGGTCGGCCTGATCCACGATATCCCCACCGTGAAGGAACTGGTCGACCGCATCATGCACGATGCCGAGCGCATCATCCGCGGCCGCCTGACCGGCTTCCTCGACGGCAACATCGCGGTCGACGCGCGGGTGGCGTAGCCGCGATTGCTTTGGGCGTGTCCCGGTCCCGGCGCGGCGTGCAACGCGGCGCCGCTGCGCCGGGACCGCGCCGGCGGCGCCCGGAATGACGACAGGGCGTTTTCCGGCGGCCTGCTAACCCTTCATGATCTTGAAGACGCCGTTGGCGGTGGCGACGCAGCGATCCCCGGCGCTCACCTCCGTGGACATGAAGATCAGGCTGCGGGTGGCGCGGATGATGCGCGGCCGCGAGACGATGGTGTCGCCGATTTGGGCGCCGTCGATGAAATGCATGTCGAGCTGGACGGTGGCGAGGTACTTGTTGCCGGTCTCGTAGCGCGCGGTCATGCCGCAACTGCGGTCGGCCAGCGTCATGGTCAGGCCGCCCTGCACCACGCCACGGCGATTGCGGTGCTTGGCCTGGCCTTCGATCGCATATTCGTGGCGGCCGTCGACGATGCGGTGCCAGAACGGGCCGACGAGGCCGAGAAAGCCGTCGTCCTCGAGAATGGTCCAGCCGTCACGTGACAGGCCGCCGGTCGCGCCGTCGCTCATCAAGGGTCCTTTCCGGTCGAAAAAACGTGGCCGCAGTCTCAATATTTTGGCGGCCGGCACAACGGCCGAATTCGGATGCCGGCCTTGTGCCGCCGTGGCCGCGGGGGCAGACCTGCGCCGCGGCGGCTTTGCGTTCTCGCGCCGGTGTTGTACTCAACGGCCATGGTCCGTCCCTTCGACGACAGCACCCGGCGACAGATCGCAGGCCGCTGCGCGGTCTTCGCGCGCGCGCCTGCCGGTGCCGGAATGGCCGGTCTGAAGCGCGCCGCGGTGGCGATCACGCTGGTCGCGGGCGAGGATTGCGCCGGCACCGCCGTGCTGCTGACGCGCCGCGCCGCCAGCCTGCGCGCCCACCGCAACCAGTGGGCGCCGCCGGGCGGCCGCTGCGATGGCGCGGAGACCGCGGTCGAGGCGGCGCTGCGCGAATTGCGCGAGGAGATCGGGCTGGCGCTCGATTCCGACAGCGTGCTCGGGATGCTCGACGACTATCCGACCCGGTCCGGCTATCTCATCACGCCGGTGGTGGTGTGGGCGGCCGACAGCGCGCGCCTGGTGCCGAATCCGGCCGAGGTCGCCTCGGTGCATCGCATCGCGCTGACCGATATCGAGCACGCCGACGCCTTCAACTTCACCTCGATCCCGGAAAGCGACCGCGCGGTGATCCGCTTCCGCCATGACGGCGATTTCATCCACGCGCCGACGGCGGCGCTGATCTACCAGTTCCGCGAGGTCCTGGCCGGCCGCCACACCCGCGTCGCGGAACTGGAGCAGCCGGTGTTCGCCTGGCGCTAAAGCGTTTTCGAGCGAAGGGGATGCCGGTTCGCGTCAAGAAAACGCGTAAAAGCAAGGATATGGAGCCCCGTTCCGATTCCATCGGAATGGAAATGGCTCTAGAACAGCGGCATGTCATCTGCCGCGATTCGCCGTATCTGCTGTCTCGCCGCCGCCGTGTGGCTTGCGGCCGCGCCGCCGGCGATCTCATCGGAACCCGCGGCCCTGCCGCGGTCGGTGGCCGATGCCCGCGCGCAAGTCGCGCGTTCTGTCGTCAGTCCTGCCGCGATCGCCGAATATCGCCGGCGGCTCAAGGTCTATCAGGCCGCCCGCGCCGCCTACGAGGCCGATGCGGAAGCCTATTGGACGGCGATCGCCGAGAAGCGCCGCACCCGCAATGCCAAGCGCCGCGACGGGATGCGGATCGATCTCGACGACTATGTGCTGGCGCAGCCGCCGGTGTATTCAGGGCCGAAGCGGCCGGTCAATCCGGAGCCCGAGGAGAAGCCGCCGCATCGCCCGCGCGCCGATATTCCGGTGGTCGCCGATTTCCTGAAGGCTGCCGCCGAGCAATTCCACTTCAGGCCGCAGCGCCCGGCGAACGAGTTCGCGTTCAAGCGCGCCTACGCCCGGGCTGCGACCGCGGCCGGCCTCACGCGCACGCAGGCGGTGCGCGTCTATGCCTTCGAGACCGGCGGCAACGGCCGCCACGACATGCAGTCGGGCCTCAGTTCGGGACGGCCCGGTGCCCGCGCCATCTCCACCGCGATCGGCTACAACCAACTGCTCACCACCAATAGCGTCGAACTGGTGGCCGAGCAGGGCCACGCGCTGGTGCGGGCGCTGGAACGCAAGGCGGCGCATCTCGCCGGCGCGCCGCGCAAGGCGATGGAGCACAAGCTCGCGGTGCTGAGGCGCATGGTCGCCTTCGCGCGCTCGGTGCCGGATACCTGGAGTGCCCATGCCCGGCTTGCCAGGACGCCGAAAGGTCTGGCGGTTCACGCCATGGTGCTGGATATCGATGTCGGTCCGCTGCTGCAGACCCACAAGCTCCTGACCTCGGTGATCTTCGCGCGCCGCAAGGGTTATCATCACCCGCTGACCGCCGCCGAACTGGAGATGATGAACCTCACCGGCGACGGCACCGGCTTCGACATGGTGACGATGCCGCAAGCCTTCCGCGACCGGGTACCGACCGCGAATTTCTTCCAGCGCTCCGGCTACCAGCGCAATCCGGTGGCGATCCGCCACAACACCGTGGCCAGGCTCCTGGCGGTGACCGATGCGCGCATGGACACCAACAGCGCCAGGCCGGGCGCGAAGGAATTGGCCGCGGCGTTCGGGCATTGAGGGGGCGGATCGCGGCTGGATCGCTGCCCGGAAGCCGGCGTCATCCCGGCCGGTGTTAGGATGCCGGAATGGAGGCGATCCGCAAATCGTCTCGCCCTCGCCCCCACCGTGGCGGTCCGTGCGCCCTGCTCAGCTCGGGCCGAACATGAAATTGCCGTCGCCATCGAGGAACGGGCCGGTCCGCATGTAGAGCCGGCCGTTGGCGCCGATGAAGAACAGCGTATTCTTCGGCACCTTGCGCGCGCCCTTCAGGAGCAGCCCGGCATTGTTGGTGCCGAGCCTGTATTGCCAGGTCTTGAAATGCCTGTCGTAGCCGTAGCCGGTGTTGGGCGCGAGCGGCCAGGGTTTTGCCGCGCGAATGGCCTGTTGCGCGGCGGCGGGCGAGGTGAGCATCGCGACGGCGATCGCGGCCCACAATGGCGAAACGCGATGGCGAATCATGATCGTCCTCCGGGCTGTCGAACGGATGGGCGGTGAGGCCGCGTATCCTATCATAACATGGTGAGAGGCGATGCGGCGCGCGGCGGCGATTTTGCCGTTTCGCCGCTCCGGCCGTGAAGCTATTCTCTCTCGTCGGTTCACGATGAGGGAAGGCGCGACGGATGGGCATTGCGGTGAGGGGCCTGGCAAAGAGGGGCGTTGCAGCGAGGGG
>JAGRLZ010000169.1 GCA_020441545.1 Xanthobacteraceae bacterium
GCCAGCCGCAGCGCCAAGTTCGGCATTCCCGAGGTGAAGCGCGGCCTGGCCGCGGCCGCCGGCGGGCTGATCCGGATGCCGCGCCAGATGCCGTTCCGCGTGGCGATGGAATATGCGCTCACCGGCGAATTCTTCGGCGCGGAGCGCGCCTATGAACTCGGTATCATCAATCGCCTCACCGACGGGCCGGCGCTGGATGGCGCGCTCGAACTGGCCAAGGCGATCGGCGCCAACGGCCCGCTCGCGGTGAAGGCGTCGAAGCAGGTCATCGTGCAGTCGCGTCAGTGGAGCGAGGACGAGATGTGGAAGAAGCAGCAGGAAATCGTCGGCTCCGTCTTCACATCCGAAGACGCCCGCGAGGGCGCCGCCGCCTTCGCCGAGAAGCGCGCGCCGAACTGGAAGGGCAAGTAGGCCTTGGAGCGTTTTCGAGCGAAGCGGGTGCCGGCTCGCATAAAGAAAGCGCGTTAAAACAAGGATATAGAGCCTCGTTCCGGTTCGATCGGAACGGAAATGGCCCTAAGCGCCTACCGGCCGCCGACGAGCCGTGCGGCGGCATGACAGTAAAAACGCGATCCGTCTCGCCGCGAGCGGATCGCGTTTCCTCGTGACAACGCCATTCAGGGGAAAATCGATGCGCAACTTCACCGAAGATCAGGTCATTTTCCGCGAGGCTTACAGGAAATTCCTGGCCAGTGAGATCACCCCCCACATGGAGGAATGGCGCGCGGCCGGCATCGTCGATCGCAGCGCGTTCAAGAAGGCCGGCGATCAGGGTTTTCTGATGATCTGGCCGGATGAAAAATACGGCGGCATGGGCGATACCGATTTCCGCTACGAGCAGATCATCATCGAGGAAAGCGCGCGCTCCGGCAACAAGGGCTGGTTCAACACGCTGCACAGCCGCCTGGTCGGCCCCTACTTTCAGCGTTTCGGCACCGAGGAGCAGCGCGAGCGCTTTCTGCCGAAATGCGTCAGCGGCGACACTATCCTCGCCATCGCCATGACCGAGCCGGGCGCCGGCTCCGACCTCGCCGGCATGCGCACCACCGCCGAGGACAAGGGCGATCACTTCCTGCTCAACGGCTCGAAGACCTACATCTCCAACGGCATCAATTCGGACGTCGTGATCGTCGCCGCCAGGCTCGCGGGCGCGGAAAAGAAGCACGCCATGGTGCTGCTCGTCGTCGAGCGCGGCATGGAGGGTTTTGAGCGCGGCCGCAACCTGAAGAAGATGGGCATGCCGGCGCAGGACACCGCCGAACTGTTCTTCAACAATGTGAAAGTGCCGAAGGCCAACGTGCTCGGTGAACCGGGCAAGGGTTTCTACTACCTGATGGAAGGACTTGCCGAGGAGCGGCTGATTTCGGCGGTCGGCTGTATTTCCAACGCGCGCCGGGCGTTCGACATCACCCGCGCTTACGTGATGGACCGCAAGCTGTTCGGCAAGCCGCTGTCCGAACAGCAGAACACCCAGTTCCGAATGGCCGAGATGGACGCCGAGGTCGACCTCGTGCAGGTCTATGTCGACCACTGCGTCGCCGAGCACAATGCCGGACGCCTCACCAGCAACATGGGCGCCAAGGCCAAGATGATGGCGTCCGAGGTGGAATGGAAGATGCTCGATCTCGGCGTGCAGTTGCACGGCGGCGCCGGTTTCATGGACGAATATCCGATCAGCCGCATGTTCTCCGATGCCCGCGTCAACCGCATCCTGGCCGGCAGCTCGGAGGTGATGCGGCTCATCATCGGCCGCGATGTGTTTTCGGACAGCTACAAGAGCATCCTGGACTGACAGTACGCCGATATTCCGTGGCGTCGTGCATTCCGTGACACCATGAGACCATGAGAAAGGCCCGGACCGACGGTCCGGGCCTTTGCTTTCAGACGATGCGGTTCACGCGCGGTTGAGCTCGTTGCGGCCGACCACCATCCAGTGCACCTCGTCCGGGCCGTCGGCGAAGCGCAGGTGGCGCACGTCCATGTACATCTCGGCGAGCGGCGTCCAGTTCGAGATGCCGGTGGCGCCGTGCATCTGGATCGCCTGGTCGATGATGCGGCAGGCGCGCTCCGGCACCATGGCCTTGACCATCGAGACCCACACGCGGGCCTCCTTGTTGCCGAGCACGTCCATCGCCTTGGCGGCCTTCAGCACCATCAGCCGCATCGCCTCGATCTCGCAGCGGGCCTGCGCGATGATCTGCAGGTTGCCGCCGAGATGGGCGATCTTCCTGCCGAAGGCTTCGCGGGTGAGGCCGCGTTCGACCATGAGATCGAGCGCCTTCTCGGCCTTGCCGATGGTGCGCATGCAGTGATGGATGCGGCCGGGGCCGAGGCGGAGCTGCGAAATCTCGAAGCCGCGGCCTTCGCCGAGCAGAATGTTCTCCTTCGGCACCCGCACGTCGTTGAAGCGCATGTGCATGTGGCCGCGCGGCGCGTGGTCGTGGCCGAACACGTGCATCGGGCCGATCACCTCGACGCCCGGCGTGTTGACCGGCACCAGGATCTGCGACTGCTGCTTGCTGGGGGCGGCATCCGGATTGGTCTTTACCATCACGATCAGGATCTTGCAGCGCGGATCGCCGAGGCCGGAGATGTAGTATTTCTCGCCGTTGATGACCCACTCGTCGCCTTCGAGGCGCGCGGTGGTGGAGACGTTCTTGGCGTCCGACGAGGCGACGTTCGGCTCGGTCATCACGTAAGCCGAGCGGATCTCGCCGTTGAGCAGCGGCGTCAGCCACGTCTCCTTCTGCTCCTTGGTGCCGACGCGCTCCAGCACTTCCATGTTGCCGGTGTCCGGCGCCGAGCAGTTCATCGATTCCGAGCCGAGCGGATACTTGCCGAGTTCTGCGGCGATGAAAGCGTAGTCGAGGTTCGACAGACCTTCGCCGGTTTCGGAGTCGGGCAGGAAGAAATTCCAGAGGCCTTCCGATTTCGCCTTGCTCTTGATCTTGTCGAGCAGTTCGAGCTGCTTGTCGGTGAAGCTCCAGCGGTCGGTCTTGCCCTTGCCTGCCGCCTCGTATTCCACCTGGACCGGCGCGACCGTCTCCTTCAGGAACTTCCTGACGTGGTCGTAGAGCGGACGCGCCTTGTCCGACATGCGCAGGTCGTTGAGCTCGTCGTTGGGGTTGAGGCCGAAGCCGGTCGATGGGGTGGCGTGCATGTTCATGGTCGCGATTTCCTCCGTATGAAATTTCGGGATGTGCCGGTCGGCGTCCGTGTTCGGCGCGAGACTGGAGCGCGCGCCGTCGCTAGTCAATCCATCGCTGCGCGCGCTGGAACAATTTGATGCAATGATTGTGCAGCTTCTCGCCGGTCGCGACCGGGGCCTTGCCGGCGCAGGCGCGCGCGTAGCTGCCTTCGAGAATGATGCCGAGCTTGTAGCAACCCAGCACGCCATACCAGCGCAGGTTCGAGGTGTCGCGATGGCTGTGGGCCTGGTAATGCGCCATCAGGTCCTCGATCGCGGGAAAGCCGTCCCACGGCTGCACGATGGTGTTGGCCGTGGTGCTGCCGTCCGGATCGGGCCATGTCGCCATGATCCAGCCCATGTCGAGCAGCGGATCGCCGATGGTGGCGAGCTCCCAGTCGACGATGGCCGCGAGTTGCGGTCCGTCGTGGCGGAACATGACGTTGGCGAGGTGGTAGTCGCCATGCAGGATGCCGGGCTGGAACGACGCCGGACAATGGCGCGTCAGCCAGTCGGCCACGTCGTCGAGCCCGGCAATGAAGCCGGGCCCCGGCCAGCCCTCGTAGTCGTTGTAGCTGTCGAGCCAGGCGCGCCAGCGCGGCACCTGCCGGGTGAGAAAGCCGTCGGCCTTGCCGAAGTCGGACAATCCCGCCGCGACGTGATCGACACGCGCCAGTGCCAGCGCACCATCCACCAGCGCGAAGCCCATGCGGCAGCGGATGCCGGCGTCGCCGGCATGCAGGGCCGGCAGCCCGACCACGGCATTGAAGCCGTCCACCGGCTCCATCAGGTAGAACGCCCCGCCGATCACCTCCGGCGACGCACAGGCGGCGATCAGGCGCGGATGCGGCACGTCGGAATCGGCAAGCGCGCCGAGCACGCGCGCCTCGCGCCGGTTGGTGACGTTGCCGTCGCCGCGCGGGCTCGACGGCGAGCGCCGCAGCACGTAAACGCGGCCGGCGCGTTCGAACCGCAGCAGGATGTTCTGGGTGCCGCCGGTGAGCTGAATCGGGTCGGTGATCGGTCCTTCACCCAGCGACTGGGAATCCATCCAGCCGGCGAGCCGGCCGAGGTCGACCAGATCCTGCCATTTCTCCTCGCTCATGGCTGCTCTCCTCGTTCATCGCCGCGCGCTCACAGCAACAACCCGCCGTCGACGATCAGGGTCTGGCCGATGATGTAGGAGGACAGCGGGGAGGCCAGGAACAGCGCCGCGCCGGCCATGTCGTCCGGGGTGCCGAGGCGGTGCAGCGGGATGCTTTGCAGCGTGGCTTCGAGCCGCTTGGGATTTTCCGTCGTCACCTTGGTCAGCTTGCTGTGGACCAGCCCCGGCGCGATGCCGTTGACGCGGATGCCGTCCTCCGCCCACGCCTCGGCGAGGGTGCGGGTGAGGCCGACCGCGCCGGTCTTCGAGGCATTGTAGGACGGATTGCCCTTGGTGGAATGGAAGCCGGCGGTGGAGCTGACGACGATCAGCGAACCGTGGCTCGCCTTCAGCATCGGAAAGAATTTCGTCGCGCAGGCCATCAGGCTCATCAGGTTGACTTCCATCACCTTGCGGAAGCCGTCCATCTCGAACTCGCCGCGCCTGTAGATCACGGTGCCTTGCGACAGCACCAGCACGTCGAGGCTGGGGAAGGCCGGCTGGAACGCCTCGACCGCGCCCGGCGCCGCGACGTCGAGCTTCATATAGTGCAGGCCGTCGAGGTCCGAGCCCTCGTCCTTCGAATAGTCGCCGGCGCCGGCACGCGTGCCCGAGATGTGGACGGTCGCGCCCTTGCGGCGGAAGCCTTGCGCGATGCCGTTGCCGATGCCGCTGGAGCCGCCGACGACAAAAACGGTCTTCCCCGAGAAATCGAGCTCGTTCATGGCAGGTCTCCTTCTTGAGGGGTTACGGTCTTTGCGGGCGTCGCGGCCTGGCCGAGAACGCGGAAGTGATACTCGCTGGTGCCGAACATGGCGTCGGCTGCCAGCACCCGCTTGAGGTAGTGGCCGATCGCCAGTTCGTCGGTCATGCCGACGCCGCCATGGGTCTGCACCGCGGCCTCGGCGATGGCGATGCCGAGTTGTCCGGCCTGCCCCTTCAGGATGGAGAGGTCGCGTGGCGTCGCGCGCCCGGCCTCGGCCTGTGCGGTTATGTAGAGCAGCGTCGCGCGCGCCTTGGTGTAGGCGATTTTCATGTCGGCCAGCCGGTGGGCCACCGCCTGGAACGAGCCGATCGGAACGCCGAACTGCTTTCGGGTCGCGGCGTAATCGGCGGTCCTGGCGAGCAACGCACCCATCGCGCCGACCGCTTCGGCGCACAGCGCGATCGTCGCATCGCGGATCACCGCATCGATCACGGCGCCGGCGTCGGCCGAGAGCAGCGCGTCGGCGGGAAGCACGACGCCGTCGAGCCGGACATGGGCCGCGGCGCGGCCATCGACGGTCTGGAACGGCCGAAGCGTGACGCCGGCCTGCGCCGGATCGACCAGCAGCAGCGCGAGGCCGCCCGCGTCGCCCGGCGCGCCCGCGATGCGCGCGGTGACGACGAGGCGGTCGGCCTGCGCGCCGCCGAGCACGTAACGCTTCTCGCCGTCGAGCCGGTAGCCGGCATCCGCTTTCGCGGCCTTCAGCGCCACCAGCGACGGGTCGGCGAGACCCTTGCCCTCCTCATGGGCGAAGGCGACCAGCCTGTCGCCGGCGATCACCTGCGCCAGCAGGCCGCCGGCATCGGCATCGGTGCGTGCCAGCGCGTTGGCGGCCGTCATCACGGCGGGGCCATACGGTTCGACCACCAGATATTCGCCGAGCAGTTCGGCGACCGCCACCACATCGACGATCGAGCCGCCGAGGCCGCCCGCCGCTTCGGGAAACGGCAGCGCCAGCAGGCCAAGCTCGGCGAAATGCCGCCAGACGTCTTTCGCATAACCTTCGCCGGATGCGACGATCGCCTTGCGCCGGTCGAAGTCGTATGTTTTCTGGAGATAGCGCGCGAGATTGTCGCGCAACATCGCCTGCTCGTCGGTGAAGTTGAAATCCATCGCTTGAGGTCCGGTTATCGGCGGCTGACAAGGGTGCGGGCGACGAGATCGCGCTGCACCTCGTTGGTGCCGGCATAGATCGTGGTGGCCCGGCTGTTGAGGTAATAGGGCATCGCCATCAGGTCGAGCTGCGAGCCGAACGGCTCGACATTGGCGCCGACCTGCAGGGCATCGAGTTGCAGCGAGAACGCCTCGAGCCCGGCGACGCGCCGCATCATCACCGAGACGCGCTGGCTGAGTTCCGAGCTCATGATCTTGTTCATCGACGGGAAGGCGGCATCCCTGCCGATCGCGTGGCCGCTGATCGAGAGCTTTTCGAAATGCTGGTAGGATTCGATATCGGCCTCGAGCGCGCCGATGTCGCGCTGGAACACCGCGTCATGCGCCAGCACGCCGCCGAACGGCGAGGGCGTGGCAAAGGCCGCCTCCCGCACCAGTTCGAGATAGCGCCGCAGGGTCGGGCTCTGCGCCGAGCCGCCGCGCTCGTGCTTGAGCAGGTGCTTGGCGACCGACCAGCCGTCGTTCTCCGCGCCGACGCGGCCGGACTGCGGCACCCGCACGTTGTCGAAGAACACCTCGCATTGTTCCGGGAAGCCATCGAGCCCGATGATCGGCCGGATCGTCATGCCGGGATAGTCGACGCGGTCGAGCAGCAGGAAGGTGATGCCCTCCTGCTTCTTCGCCGCCTTGTCGGTACGCACCAGCATGAACATGCGGTTGGCGCGATAGGCGAGGGTGGTCCAGATCTTGCTGCCGTTGATGATGTAGTCGTCGCCGTCGGCCACCGCCGAGCACGACAGCGAAGCGAGGTCCGATCCGGCATTCGGCTCTGAATAGCCCTGGGTCCAGTAGTCCTCGCCGGCGAGGATTCCCGGCAGGTATTTCCGCTTCTGCGCGTCGGTGCCGAGGTCGATCAACAGCGGCCCGACCATCTTCAGCGAGTTCGGCAACAGCGGCGGCAGGTCGCGCTTGCGATATTCCTCGGCGAAGACATAGCGCTGCGCCACCGACCATCCGGTGCCGCCATATTCCGCCGGCCAGGCCGGCGCCGCCCAGCCCTTGCGGTGCAGGATCTTGTGCCACGCCATCGCCTCGTCGAAGGGGGCGAACACGCTGGTGGTCTTGCGGCCGGCCTCGCGGATGGCTGCGGTCGGCGCGGTGTCGAGGAAGGCCGCGACCTCGCTGCGGAAGGCTTCGAGTTCGGGATCGAGATCGATGTCCATGTGCGGATCCTATTTGCCCTTGCCGGTGAAGGCGGCGATGCGGGCCTGCATGTCGGGGCCGACGCCTTCGGTCTCCATCACCTCCCATTGCAGGCCGGCGTCGAGGGGGCGGCTGTCGGTGGCGTCGAGCAGCCGCTTGGCGGCGGCCTGGGAGAACGCGGAATTGGCCACGATGCGGGTGGCGAGGCGCTCGATCTCGGCATCGAATTCGGACATCGGCACGACGTATTCGGCAAGGCCGATCCGCATCGCCTCATGAGCGTCGATCATGTCGGCGGTGAACATCAGCCGCTTGGCGGTGGCGGCGCCGATCCGCCGCGGCAGCCGCTGGCTCATGCCCCACACCGGCGTCAGCGCCCATTTCGCATGGGTATCGCCGAACCGCGCATTGTCGGCGGCGAAGATGAAATCCGCCGCCAGCGCGACTTCGAGCGCGCCCGTATAGCAATGCCCGTGGACAGCGGCGATCACCGGCTTCGGCAGCTTTTCCATCATGCGCAAGGTTTCGCTGTGCCAGCCGCGCGACTCCGGCCGCTCGCCGGCGCCGATGCCGGCAAGGTCGTTGCCGGCCGAGAAGCATTTTCCCGCGCCGCGGAGAATCACGCAGCGGACCGAGTCGTCGGTCCTGATGTCCGCGATGTGCTGCCGCAGTTGCTTGAACAGCGGGATGGTCAGCGCATTGAGCTTGTCGGGACGGTTCAGAACGAGGAGCGACCAGCCGTCGCGATCCTCCCTGCATACGAGATCGGTACTCACGTGTGTCCTTTCTTCTCCGGGATGCGGCGAGCCTGCTCCGGGATGCGGCAAGGGGATGCGGCAAGGCTTGCGCGACATGACCGCGCGTTCCCGCAACGAATAGCGGTAATCCATCCCCGTGAGCAACAGTCCGGCTGCGCATCCACCGGCAAAGTTCTACCGCTCCCACCGCGCCGCACCGTGACGCCGCCATGGTGCGATGCATCACGGCGATTGCGCCGATCGTGACGAAGAAGGCATGTCGTCAAACAATGCAATTGCACGATCCCGCAAATCCGGCTTGGATGCTGAAGCGCGTTCAACAGAATTCGAGAGCAAGATGAGCAAGAAACTTCCGCTGGCTGGCGTCCGTATCGCCGATATGTCGACCGTGGTATTCGGGCCCTACTGTACCCAGATTCTCGCCGATCTCGGCGCCGACGTCATCAAGATCGAACCGGCCGAGGGCGACAGTTCGCGCAACATCGGCGTGCCGGCGAAGACCCCGCTGATGGGGCCGGTTTTCCTGCGGCTCAATCGCGGCAAGCGCTCGGTGATCTGGGACATGAAGACCGACAAGGGCAAGCGCGCGATACGGCGCCTGCTCGAAACCAGCGACGTCTTCATCCACAACATCAGGCCGGACGCCATCGGCCGTCTGGGGCTCAGCTACGAGGACGTCAAGAAGCTTCGCCCCGATATCGTCTATGTCCACTGCACCGGGTTCGGGCTCGGCGGTCCCTATGCCGGCTTGCAGGCTTATGACGATGTCATCCAGGCCGCCTCCGGGGCGGTCTCGCTGCTGCCGCGCGTCGACGGCAATCCGCGGCCGCGCTACCTGCCGATGCTGTTCGCCGACAAGGTATCCGGACTGCATGCGGTTTATGCGACGCTGGCGGCGCTGATGATGCGAAACCGGGACGGCGAGGGCCAGCATGTCGAGGTGCCGATGTTCGAATCGATTTCCAGCTTCAACCTGCTGGAGCACCTGTGCGACGCCACGTTCGTTCCGCCGACCGGGAAATGGGGTTATCCGCGCCAGCTCGATCCGGTGCGGCAGCCGATGCGGACCAAGGACGGCTACATTTCCATCGCGCCCTATCTCGACGATCGATGGGTGCGGTTCTTCAAGGCGGCTGGCCACCCCGAGGTGCTGGAGGAGGCGCGTTTCATCGACAAGGTCACCCGCCGGCAGAACATGTCCGAAATGTACGAGGTTGCCGAGCGGATCCTGCCGGAGAAAACGACGGCGGAATGGCTGAAGGTCTTGAAGGAAGCGCATGTTCCGGCGATCTACGCCAACGAAATCGGCGATGTGCTCGACGATCCGCAGCTCAATGCCAGCGGCCTGTTCCAGAAGCGGGAGCACCCCACGGAGGGAGGCTACATCGAAGTCAGGCAGCCGATCCGTTTCGCCGGCCTCGAATATCCGGAATCCCGACATGCCTCGGCGATCGGCAGCGATACCGACGAGGTCAACCGGGAACTCGGCCTCGAATCGTGATGCCGGGTTGAATTCGGGCGGCCGATGTCCCGGTCGTGTTCGTGACCGTGGCTGGGTTCGATCCGCAATCGCCGTGGTCTGTCGTGATCCGTCGTGTTCTTGTTCTTGAGCGAAGCCGTCCTCGGGCCTGACCCGGGGACGGTTTCGGTCCGCGCAAGGCAAATCCGTCGCAACGATCGCCGAAGGTCTTTCACCATTGCTGTGAGGCCGGAAGGAACCCTGGAGTCTTTCTGCTCTTGACGGAATCATCCGTTGTCGTGCCCGGACTTGATCCGGGCATCCATCTTTTCAAGAAGTGATGGATTGCCGGGTCACAGGCGAGCGGAAGCGACGCCGTTCTTTGCATAGGCGAGCGGAAGCGACGCCGTTCTTCGCATAGGCGAGCGGAAGCGACGCCGTTCTTTGAACGGCCATGCCCGGCAATGACGCCTCATGGTGTTTCCGTCAAACCCTGAAACGCTCTAGGC
>JAGRLZ010000170.1 GCA_020441545.1 Xanthobacteraceae bacterium
CCGGTTCCCATCCGCTTGCTGCGGTGCGCCCGAAGACTGCGACCGGCTCACTTTCCGGCGTAACCGCTAATCGCTGATTCGCGTCAGAAGCGCCTTGAAGGCCAGCGAGGGGAATTCGGCGGCAGTTCCCTCGACCGAGGCGAAGTTGTCCTTTTCGACGCCCTGGAAGTCGATCCGGACGACATCCATGCCGAACACCGGCCGATAGCTGGGGTCGTCGGTATGACGTTGTGTTGTGATGACGCCGCTGATCGCGTTGCCGGTCTGCCGGTAAGATCCGATATAGGCGAAGGTCGAATTTCCGCCGCGAAGTTGTCCGGCATTGGCGACGATGATGCCCACCGACTTTCGCCGCGGTGTTTCGTATTCGACCTTGTACAAGCCTTGCAGCATGGTAACCCTGCCAAAAAATTTCTTTCGGAACGCGCCCCCCAGCAGCCCTCCGGACATCCTGAAGAATAGGATACCTGAAATTCCGAAACGTAATTTCTCGGATTGGTTGAGGAATGCAAGCGATAAACCTGAGGTAAAATTTGCTTCTATCTGGCCGCGATGGGCGCGCCGGAGTCGCATAAGTGAACCTTTTCCGTTCATTTCCGACCCATTGTCCGAATTCGGTTTCGCAAAGACAGGTGATCATGCTTCGGATTGTCGCGGCAGCGGCCACTGCCGCTTTCGTCGTCTCGGCCAATGTTTCCGCCCGTGCGGCCGATCTGGTCTGGCAGGTCGAAAACCCGTTTCGCTTCTTCAGGAATGCCGCGTCGTTCGCGAAGTACGAGCGCGGCTATCCGGTGGCGCGGGATGTTGCCGTGCCGCCGGCGGACGTGATCCGGCGCACCGAGCGGCGGCTCAACGATCCGGATTGCAGGAATGCGGCGACCTTCGACACCTGCGCGGCGACGGCGCGGTCGCGCTACACGGCCTCGCGCCTCGGCTGGGCGGCCCGGACCATCGATGCGGTGTGCTACGACAGCCATCGGGGCCGATACTTGCAGACCTGCCAGCGCCGCTATTCCTGGGGCAGCGCCAGGGAGGATTACGTCCTTCCCGAGGCTCATACCGTGATCGTCAAGCTGGCGCCGGAACGCCTCAGGGAGGCGAGCGCCGGGGAGTGCCTCTGGAGCTGGACGCCGCGCAAGCCGGGCGGCAGGACCGAAACCCGCAGGCAGGCTTGCGTGACCCCGCTGAAGATCGCGCGCGTGCCGTTCTCACTCGACCGCGCATCGTCGGGCGTGGCGCTGCAAGTGAAGCTGCCCGATGGCCGGACGATTGCGGAGCCGCAGCTCATGGTCGAGGATCTCCTGATCGTCGCGCTCGGGGATTCCTTCGCGTCGGGCGAAAGCAATCCTGATCGCCCCGTCACGTTCAGCGCCGTGCGCGAGATGGTCTACGATCCGGTTTTGGCGCGCGAGGAGGTTGCCACCCGCAGCATGGGCAAGCCCGCGCCGCGGTTCGGCATTGCCTCGGGCAACAAATTCGATTTCAAGCAGTTGCCGCGCCGGCTGCTGCAGGACGAGCGGGAAGGGCTGTACTATCCACTCAGTTCGGCGCAGTTCGAGAAAGCCTTCAACGCCGCGGGTCCGCGCTGGCTCAGTCCGGATTGCCACCGTTCGCAATATGGCTACCCGTTCCGGGTCGGCCTGCAACTGGCGTTGGAAAATCCGCACCGCGCGATCACGCTTTTGAGCTTCGCCTGCACCGGCGCCGAAGTGGTGGAAGGGCTGTTTCTCGACAAGGAAGCGCGTGCGGGGGCGGCGAACAAGCGCGTGCGCGCGCAATTCGACCAGCTGACCGACATGATCTGCCGCAGTCCGGCGCGCAGCCGGCGCGCGACCTATCGGCTGCCGCTTTACGCCAGCGGCAGCACCCAGGTCGTCAGCACGGCGGTGACGAAATCGTGGTGCCCGCCGGGCGAGCGCAAGCGGCCGATCGATACGGTGCTGCTGTCGATCGGCGGCAACGATGTCGGCTTCTCGGCGCTGATGCTCTATGCGATGACCGAGAGTGCCGCCGATCTGGCGCCGATCGCGGGGCTGCTCGGCCGCCAGATCCGGTTCTCGCCGCAGGTGGCGCGCGTCTATCTCGAGCAGCTCGACGAGCGCATGAAGGCGGTGCGCGATGCCTTGCGTGACGGGTTCGGCGTGCCGCCGGCGCGGGTGTTGCAGACCGCCTACGAGCCGATCCAGTTCGATGAGAATGGCGCGCTGTGCGGCGCGCAGCCGACGCTCGGCCTCGACGTCCATAAGAAGCTGTCGATGTCGCGCGCGCGGCTCGGCGAGACGGTCGGTTTCCTGCAGGACTTTTTCGCGCGCACCGCCTGCATCGCCCATGGCGGGCGCGGTTGCCCGGCGCTGGCGACCGGCGCGGGGACGGGCTTTCGGTTCATCACCGATCACCAGCCCGAATTCGCCCGCCGCGGACTCTGCGCCCGCGACCCGAAGCGGGCCCAGGCGGACGGCGAGGCGATGGCGATGCCGCGCCGCTGGATCGGCATGGACGAGTTCACGCCCTATTCGCCGGCGGCCTATCTGCCCTATGCCCATCGCTGGCGGCTGTTCCGCACGCCCAACGACGCATTCCTGACCGCCAACGTGCACGCCCCGGGCTTCTCGCTGTTCGATATCCTGCAGCCGGTCTATGCCGGAATGTACAGCGGCGCGGTCCATCCCACGGCCGAAGGCCACGCCATCGTGGCCGACCACGTGGTCCGGCATGTCCGCGCGGTGGTCGACAGGCCGGGCGTCAGGGGAGCCGGCGCCCGATAGCAACCCGGCAAGGCCGGCGGCCGGGTTCCCTTTGGGCGCGCCTTGGGAGCGCCTTGACCTGACCGGCATCCCACAGTAGATAACGGCACCCGCAGCCGGCCCGTAAGACGGATATCCGGCGCGGCCTTAAGTTTCCCCGAAAGCCGAGCCCGCTTGCCGGCTCATCCTTGGTCCGGATCAAGGGATGGGCACAGGAGGGCTGTTCGGATTCCGGATTTCGCAACAACCGACGACGAACGCGGATCATCGACGATGGCTTTCAGCCCGTTCAAATTCCTGCAAGAGGTGCGCAGCGAGACCGCTAAGGTCACGTGGCCGTCGCGCCGCGAGACCACGATCACCACCATCATGGTGTTCGTGATGGTCGCGCTGGCGTCGATCTTCTTTTTCGTCGCCGATCAGGTGATCCGCCTGGCGATCACCTTCCTGCTTGGCATCAGTTGACGGATCGCGTGGAATTTCCATGAGCATGCGCTGGTACATCGTTCACGCCTATTCGAACTTTGAGAAGAAGGTCGCCGAGTCGATTCGCGAACAGGCGAAGCAGCGCGGCCTCGAGGAGCTGTTCGAGCAGGTGCTGGTGCCGACCGAGAAGGTCACCGAGGTGCGCCGCGGCCGCAAGATCGATACCGAGCGCAAGTTCTTTCCGGGCTATGTGCTGGTGAAGATGAACCTCACCGACGAGGCGTTCCATCTCATCAAGAACACTCCGAAGGTGACCGGCTTCCTCGGCGCCGAGAACAAGCCGATGCCGATCTCCGAGGCCGAGGCGATGCGCATCCTGCATCAGGTGCAGGAAGGCGTGGAGCGCCCGAAGGCGTCGGTCTCGTTCGAGGTCGGCGAGAACGTCCGCGTGGCGGACGGTCCGTTCGCGTCGTTCTCGGGCGTGGTCGAGGAGGTCGACGAGGCGCGCTCGCGCCTCAAGGTCGCGGTGTCGATCTTCGGCCGCGCGACGCCGGTCGAACTGGAATTCGGTCAGGTCGAGAAGGTCTGACCGGTTGCGTGTCCCCGGGCGCAGCGCAGCACGGAGTGATGCGCTGCTGAACCGGGACCGTCGAGGCCGCAAAGGTCCCGGCTCTGCGCTGCATCGCTTCGCGCTGCACCGCGTCCGGGACACGAGCGGAAACACCCGTGGGAGGCAAAGGCGGTCGCCAGCCGTTTGAGCCGCAACCACCAACAGGAGTAGGTGAATGGCAAAGAAAGTGACCGGATACCTGAAGCTTCAGGTGCCGGCCGGCGCGGCGAACCCGTCGCCGCCGATCGGCCCCGCGCTTGGTCAGCGCGGCCTCAACATCATGGAATTCTGCAAGGCGTTCAATGCCGCCACGCAGAAGGAAGAAAAGAACACCCCGATTCCGGTGGTGATCACGATCTATGCGGATCGGTCCTTCACCTTCGAGATGAAGACCCCGCCGATGTCCTACTTCCTCAAGCAGGCGGCGAAGATCCAGTCCGGCTCCAAGGCGCCGGGCCGCGACGTCGCCGGCAAGGTGACGAGCGCGCAGGTGCGCGAGATCGCCGAGAAGAAGATGAAGGATCTCAATTGCGATTCCGTCGAAGCGGCCATGAAGATGGTCGAGGGCTCGGCCCGTTCGATGGGCCTTCAGGTTGCGGGGTAATCGGTCATGGCTGCTATTGGAAAGCGTCTGAAGAAGGCCCGCGAGGGCATCGACCGCACCAGGCTCTATCCGATCGCCGATGCGATCAAGCTGGTGAAGGACCGGGCCAATTCGAAGTTCGACGAGACCATCGAGGTCGCGATCAACCTCGGCGTCGATCCGCGTCACGCCGACCAGATGGTGCGTGGCGTCGTCATGCTGCCGAACGGGACCGGCCGCACGCTGCGCGTCGGCGTGTTCGCGCGCGGCGCCAAGGCGGATGAGGCCAAGGCCGCGGGCGCCGATGTGGTCGGCGCCGAAGACCTCGTCGAGAAGGTGCAGGGCGGCACCATCGAGTTCGATCGCTGCATCGCGACCCCGGACATGATGCCGCTGGTCGGCCGCCTGGGTAAGGTGCTCGGCCCGCGCGGCATGATGCCGAATCCGAAGATCGGCACCGTGACCATGGACGTCGCCGGCGCCGTGAAGGGCGCCAAGGGCGGCTCGGTGGAATTCCGCGTCGAGAAGGCCGGCATCATCCAGGCCGGCATCGGCAAGGCATCGTTCTCCGACGACAAGCTGGTCGAGAACATCAAGGCGCTCGCGGATGCGGTCGTCAAGGCGAAGCCGGCCGGCGCCAAGGGCACCTACGTCCAGCGCGTGGCGGTCTCCTCCACCATGGGTCCGGGCGTCAAGGTCGAGCCCGGCACGGTGCTCGGCTAAAAGCCCCGCGATTTGCTTGCGACGAATCGAAGGCGGAATCGGGGCCACCGATTCCGCCTTTTTCCGTCCCGGTCATGCTGTTTCGGAGGCTGACGATGTCCGACAAGGTTCTGGTCCAATCCCGTTTCTCCAGGGCGCTGCTGGCGCGGATCGGCGAGCAGTTCGACCTGCTCGACGCCAAGGGGCGCGATCCGTCCGAGGCGTTCGCGCGCGATGACCTCGCGCATGTGCGGGCGCTGGTGACCATGGGCAATGCGCCGTTCGGCGGCGCCGAGATGGACCGGCTGCCGTCGCTGAAGGCGATCGTCTGCTACGGCACCGGCTATGACGGTATCGACCTCGCGGCCGCGGCCGCGCGCGGCATCGCGGTCGGCAACAGCCCGGCGGCGAACGCGGCGGCGGTCGCCGATCTCGCCGTCACCCTGATGTTGGCGGTGACCCGCCGCCTGCTGCCGGCCGACGACTACGTGCGCAGCGGTGGCTGGGCCGGGGCGAAGCCGTCGCCCTGGCTGGTGGCGGGGCCGGGCAATCCCGGCCGCAAGGTCGGCGTCTACGGCATTGGCGAGATCGGCCGCAAGATCGCGGTGCGAATGGCGGCCTTCGAATGCGACGTCGCCTATCACAGCCGCAGCCGGCACGACCTGCCGTATCGCTATATCGACAGCCTCGCGGCGCTGGCCGACTGGTGCGACGTGCTGATCGTGGCGGTGCGGGCCGGGGCCGACACCCACCACGTCATCGATGCGGCGATGCTGGAGCGGCTGGGACCGCAGGGCTACCTGATCAACATCTCGCGCGGCTCGGTGATCGACGAGGCGGCGCTGACCGCCGCGCTTCGGAACGAGACGATCGCCGGCGCCGGGCTCGACGTCTACGCCACCGAGCCGCACGCGCCCGACGCGCTGACGGCCTTCCCCAACGTGGTGGTGACGCCGCATATCGGCGGCCACACCGCCGATTCCCACGTGGCGATGCAGGACTGCGTGATCGCCAACCTGCGCGCGGCGCTGGACGGCAGGCCGCTGCCCTATGCGGTGGCGTAACGGCGAGCCGCGATCGGCGTAAAGCAAGGTCGGGGCCAAAATCGGCCCGGGAACCGAGAATCCGTGAATTCACCCCTTGGCAACGCCGGTAAGACTCGGTAAACAACCGCCGTCCGGACGTGCTGGCTCTCGCTGGCAGGTCCGCGCGCGCATTTCGCAAAGCAGCAAAATCGGGAGACCGTTCCTTTTCGGATATCCGAATGGATTTCGCGAGGGAAAGGGAGCCTGACGCTGACCGCTGATGCGGGCGGGGTGAAGTCGGCTTGCCGAGCGATCCCGATATCCTGTCCAAGACTGCGGGCGCTTGCGGAGAATGCTTTTTCTCCAACGGCTTAATAGACAAGCCTGCACAGATGGGTGAAGACCGATTCGAGCGGTGCGCGGCCTCGCCGAGGCAGCGTTCCGCGTATCTGGTTCGAACCTCGACACCCCGCGCCGGTTCCGGTTCGGGAGGGCAGGCTGATGAATGTCGTCGTGCCCGAGATGTGCCCGAGGCAAATGCCTTGAGTTCGTATCGGGCGGGACGATGGGTGCAACCCGGCGGTCCTGCCCGCGATATCCGGCCCCACAGGGGGGCGGGCTTGAAGGCAGTCGGCCGCCAACCGGAGAGAGCTTGCTGTGGAACGAGCGGCAAAGAAAGAGGCGGTCCAGGCGCTGAACGAGGTCTTCAAGACCACGGGCGTTGCGGTCGTCGCTCACTATTCCGGCCTGACCGTTGCCCAGATGCAGACCCTGCGCAAGCAGATGAAGCAGGCTGGCGCCTCGGTGAAGGTCTCGAAGAACCGTCTCGCCAAAATTGCTCTTGAAGGCACGGATGTCGTTTCCATCGGTTCCCTGTTGCAGGGACCGACGGTGATCGCGACCTCGGACGACCCGGTGGCAGCACCGAAGGTCGCCGCGGAATTCGCCAAGGCGAACGAGAAGTTCGTCATCCTTGGCGGCGCGATGGGAACGACCGCTCTGAATCCCGATGGCGTGAAGGCGCTTGCCTCGCTGCCGTCGCTGGACGAACTGCGCGGCAAGCTTGTCGGCCTGATCCAGGCTCCGGCAACCAAGCTCGCCCAGCTCGCCAACGCGCCCGCGGCCAAGGTCGCGCGCGTGGTTCAGGCCTATGCCTCAAAAGACGAAGCGGCGTGACGCTTTCCTCTTACATCTCAACTGGTTCGAACTGATACGTTAAAGGAACACATCAATGGCTGACCTGCAGAAGATTGTTGACGACCTCTCGGCGCTGACCGTGCTCGAGGCCGCTGAGCTGGCCAAGCTCCTCGAAGACAAGTGGGGCGTTTCGGCCGCCGCCGCGGTTGCCGTGGCTGCCGCTCCGGGCGCTGGTGGTGGCGCTGCCGCCGCCGCCGAGGAGAAGACCGAGTTCACCGTCGTGCTGGCTGCCGCCGGCGACAAGAAGATTGAGGTCATCAAGGAAGTCCGCGCCATCACCGGCCTGGGCCTCAAGGAAGCCAAGGATCTCGTCGAAGGCGCGCCGAAGCCGCTCAAGGAAGGCGTTGCCAAGGACGAGGCCGAGAAGATCAAGGCCCAGCTCGAGAAGGCTGGCGCCAAGGTTGAGCTCAAGTAACCGCAGGTTGCCTGAGCAAAATCCGGGTCTTTTGTCAGCGCGGCAAGGCCCGGGATCGCCTCACCCGGGACGCCGGTGGCCGGAACGAAGTCCGGCGTCGCGCGGCGGGGTGAAGGCATCAAGTTTCCGGGGCGGCCCTGGGCCGGCCCGGATGCGCTGGGGTGATGCAGATGTCCTGGATGACCGGAAGGTCGTCCGGGGCCCTGCTTCCAGGCCCGGCGTTCGGGACATGCTCCCGGACACAAGAAAGTGTGGGGATTTGCGGGATCGCCCCTCGAATTTCCGCGATCGCTGTCCCATATCGGGATGGCAGCAGGACAACACGGTGGAAGGCGGCGCGGTCGGCGCGCAGCCGCAGGCCGTTGGGAGATATGCAATTTTCGGGCTTTTCGGTCCGTAGAGAGCAAGCTTTTCGGACGGGCAGAGCGTGGGAAGCGCTCCGCACGTCGTTTTGCGTTCGGGCATTTGCTTGATTGAGTTTGGGATTTTTATCCTGAATTGAGGCTGCTGCCCCGAGCCCAACCGCGTTTCGGCGCGTTTTGATTCACCCCGGGCGTTCCCGACGCGCCCTGGAAGGTCCGCCCCTGTCGGGCGGCGCAATGAGAGGCCCAGATGGCGCAGCAGACGTTCACCGGTCGCAAGCGAGTTCGCAAGTTCTTCGGACACATTCGGGAAGTGGCGCAGATGCCCAACCTGATCGAGGTCCAGAAGGCATCCTATGACCAGTTCCTCATGGTCGACGAGCCGGAAGGCGGTCGGCTGGACGAGGGCTTGCAGGCGGTGTTCCGCTCGGTTTTCCCGATCTCGGACTTCTCCAACACCTCGATGCTGGAATTCGTCCGCTACGAATTCGAGCCGCCGAAATACGACGTCGACGAGTGCCGCCAGCGCGGCATGACCTTCGCCGCGCCGCTGAAGGTGACGCTGCGCCTGATCGTGTTCGATGTCGACGAGGAAACCTCGGCCCGCTCGGTCAAGGACATCAAGGAGCAGGACGTCTACATGGGCGACATCCCGCTCATGACCAGCAACGGCACCTTCATCGTCAACGGCACCGAGCGCGTCATCGTCTCGCAGATGCACCGCTCGCCGGGCGTGTTCTTCGACCACGACAAGGGCAAGACCCATTCGTCGGGCAAGCTCCTGTTCGCCGCCCGCGTCATCCCCTATCGCGGCTCCTGGCTCGACATCGAGTTCGACGCCAAGGACATCGTGTTCGCGCGCATCGACCGCCGCCGCAAGATTCCGGTGACGTCGCTGATGTTCGCCCTCGGCCTCGACGGCGAGGAGATCCTGTCCACCTTCTACAAGAAGCTGGTCTACAAGCGCACCAAGGACGGCTGGCGCGTGCCGTATGATCCGGCGCGCTTCCGCGGCTATTCGACCATCAACGACCTGATCGACGCCGACACCGGCAAGGTGGTGCTCGAGGCCGGCAAGAAGCTGACCGTGCGTGCCGCCCGCCTGCTGCAGGAGAAGGGCCTGAAGGCGCTGCGCATGACCGACGACGAGCTTGTCGGCATGTATCTCGCCGAAGACCTCGTCAATCCGAAGACCGGCGAGATCTATGCCGAGGCCGGCGAGGAGATCACCGAGAAATCGCTGAAGGCGCTGAACGAGGAGGGCTACAAGGAGCTGCCGCTGCTCGACATCGACCACGTCAATGTCGGCCCCTACATCCGCAACACGCTCAACGCCGACAAGAACATGACGCGCGAGGACGCGCTGTTCGACATCTACCGCGTGATGCGCCCGGGCGAGCCGCCGACGCTGGAATCGGCGCAGAACATGTTCCAGTCGCTGTTCTTCGACGCCGAGCGCTACGACCTGTCCGCGGTCGGCCGCGTCAAGATGAACATGCGCCTCGACCTCGATTGCCCGGACACCATGCGTACGCTGCGCAAGGAGGACATCCTGGCGGTCATCAAGACGCTGGTCGACCTGCGCGACGGCAAGGGCGAGATCGACGACATCGACCATCTCGGCAACCGCCGGGTGCGTTCGGTCGGCGAACTGATGGAGAACCAGTACCGCATCGGCCTGCTGCGCATGGAGCGCGCCATCAAGGAGCGCATGTCGAGCGTCGACATCGACACCGTGATGCCGCAGGACCTCATCAACGCCAAGCCCGCGGCCGCCGCGGTGCGCGAGTTCTTCGGCTCGTCGCAGCTCTCGCAGTTCATGGACCAGACGAATCCGCTTAGCGAGATCACCCACAAGCGGCGCCTGTCGGCGCTCGGCCCGGGCGGCCTGACCCGCGAGCGCGCCGGCTTCGAGGTGCGCGACGTGCATCCGACCCATTACGGCCGCATCTGCCCGATCGAGACGCCGGAAGGTCCGAACATCGGCCTCATCAACTCGCTGGCGACGTTCGCGCGCGTCAACAAGTACGGCTTCGTCGAGACCCCGTATCGCAAGGTCAGGAACGGCCACGTCACCGATGACGTGGTCTATCTGTCGGCGATGGAGGAGGGCCGCCACTACGTCGCGCAGGCCAGCGTGCCGCTCGACGCCAAGGGCCGCTTCACCGAGGACCTCGTGGTCTGCCGCCACGCCGGCGAAGTGCTGCCGGTGACGCCGGACAAGGTCGACTTCATGGACGTGTCGCCGAAGCAACTCGTCTCGGTCGCGGCCGCGCTGATCCCGTTCCTCGAGAACGACGACGCCAACCGCGCGCTGATGGGCTCGAACATGCAGCGCCAGGCGGTGCCGCTGGTGCGCGCCGAGGCGCCGTTCGTCGGCACCGGCATGGAAGGCGTGGTGGCGCGCGACTCGGGCGCGGCGATCGCCGCCCGCCGCTCGGGCGTGATCGACCAGATCGACGCCACCCGCGTCGTCATCCGCGCCACCGAGGATCTCGATCCGACCAAGTCGGGCGTCGATATCTACCGGCTGATGAAGTACCAGCGCTCCAACCAGTCGACCTGCATCAACCAGCGTCCGCTGGTGAAGGTCGGCGACGTGGTCAAGAAGGGCGACATCATCGCCGACGGTCCCTCGACCGACCTCGGCGAGCTCGCGCTCGGCCGCAACGTGCTGGTCGCCTTCATGCCGTGGAACGGCTACAACTTCGAAGACTCGATCCTGCTCTCCGAGCGGATCGTGAAGGACGACGTCTTCACCTCGATCCACATCGAGGAGTTCGAGGTGATGGCCCGCGACACCAAGCTGGGGCCCGAGGAAATCACGCGCGACATTCCGAACGTGTCGGAAGAGGCGCTGAAGAACCTCGACGAGGCCGGCATCGTCTATATCGGCGCGGAGGTGCGCGCCGGCGACATCCTGGTCGGCAAGATCACGCCGAAGGGCGAAAGCCCGATGACGCCGGAAGAAAAGCTCTTGCGCGCCATCTTCGGCGAGAAGGCGTCCGACGTGCGCGACACCTCGTTGCGGGTGCCGCCGGGCGTGCAGGGCACCATCGTCGAGGTCCGGGTGTTCAACCGCCACGGCGTCGACAAGGACGAGCGCGCGCTGGCGATCGAGCGCGAGGAGATCGAGCGTCTCGCCAAGGACCGCGACGACGAGCAGGCGATCCTCGACCGCAACGTCTACGGCCGGCTCGCCGAGCTGCTGGAGAACCGCCAGGGCATCGCCGGCCCCAAGGGCTTCAAGAAGGACACCAAGATCACCCGCACGGTGCTCGACGAGTATCCGAAGTCGCAGTGGTGGCTGTTCGCCTCGCCCAACGACAAGCTGATGGCCGAGATCGAGGCCATGCGGAAGCAGTACGACGAGTCGAAGAAGGGCCTCGAGCAGCGCTTCCTCGACAAGGTCGAGAAGCTGCAGCGCGGCGACGAGTTGCCGCCCGGCGTGATGAAGATGGTCAAGGTCTTCGTCGCGGTGAAGCGCAAGATCCAGCCCGGCGACAAGATGGCCGGCCGCCACGGCAACAAGGGCGTGGTGTCGAAGATCGTGCCGATCGAGGACATGCCGTTCCTCGAGGACGGAACGCATGCGGACATCGTGCTCAACCCGCTCGGCGTGCCGAGCCGCATGAATGTCGGCCAGATCCTGGAGACCCATCTCGGCTGGGCCTGCGCCGGCCTCGGCAGGCGCATCGGCCAGACGGTGGATGCCTATCTGTCGAAGCAGGACGCCAGGCCGCTGAAGGAGACCCTGAAGAAGGTCTACGGCGACAACGAGACCATCAGGTCGCTCGACGACAAGGAACTGGTGGAGCTCGGCCACAACCTCAGCCACGGCGTGCCGATCGCGACGCCGGTGTTCGACGGCGCCAAGGAGACCGACATCGAGGAGATGCTGGAGCTCGCCGGCGTCGACAAGTCGGGCCAGTCGACGGTGTATGACGGCCGTACCGGCGATCAGTTCGATCGCAAGGTGACGGTGGGCTACATCTACATGCTGAAGCTGCATCACCTTGTCGACGACAAGATCCATGCGCGCTCGATCGGTCCGTACTCGCTCGTCACCCAGCAGCCGCTGGGCGGCAAGGCGCAGTTCGGCGGCCAGCGCTTCGGCGAAATGGAGGTGTGGGCGCTCGAGGCTTACGGCGCGGCCTACACCTTGCAGGAAATGCTGACCGTGAAGTCGGACGACGTGGCCGGCCGCACCAAGGTCTACGAGGCCATCGTGCGCGGCGACGACACCTTCGAGGCCGGCATTCCGGAATCGTTCAACGTGCTGGTCAAGGAGATGCGCTCGCTCGGCCTCAACGTCGACCTGCACAACTCGAAGATCGGCACGCCGCCGGCGGAGGCTGCTGAATAATTCGTGAGGGCGGCGGTAGCGCCGCCTCACCATGGTCATCGTCCGCGAAGGCGGACGATCCAGTAACCCGCAACGGCGGAGATTACTGGATGCTCCGCCCTCGCGGAGCATGACAGACAGGATTTCTTGAGCCGGCGTCAGCCGGCAGACGGAGAACACCATGAACCAAGAGATTATGAATCTTTTCAATCCGACGACGCCGGCCCAGGTGTTCGATCAGATCCGGATTTCGATCGCGTCGCCGGAGAAGATTCTCTCGTGGTCCTACGGCGAGATCAAGAAGCCGGAGACCATCAACTACCGGACCTTCAAGCCCGAGCGCGACGGCCTGTTCTGCGCCCGCATCTTCGGGCCGATCAAGGATTACGAATGCTTGTGCGGCAAGTACAAGCGCATGAAGTACAAGGGCATCATCTGCGAGAAGTGCTCGGTCGAGGTCACCCTCAGCCGGGTGCGCCGCGAGCGCATGGGCCACATCGAGCTGGCCGCGCCGGTCGCGCATATCTGGTTCCTGAAGTCGCTGCCCTCGCGCATCGGCCTTCTGCTCGACATGACGCTGAAGGACCTCGAGCGCATCCTGTACTTCGAATATTACGTCGTGCTGGAGCCGGGCCTCACCGCGCTGAAGGAGCGTCAGCTCCTGAGCGAGGAGGAGTATCTGCGCGCCCAGGACGAATACGGCCAGGACAGCTTCACCGCCATGATCGGCGCCGAGGCGATCCGCGAGCTGCTCAAGGGCCTCGAGCTCGACCGGCTCGAGGTACAGCTGCGCGCCGAGATGGCGGAAACCGATTCCGACATCAAGCACAAGAAGCTCGCCAAGCGGCTGAAGATCGTCGAGGCGTTCCGCGTCTCCGGCAACAAGCCGGAATGGATGATCCTCACGGTGGTGCCGGTGATCCCGCCGGACCTGCGTCCGCTGGTGCCGCTCGACGGCGGCCGCTTCGCGACCTCCGACCTCAACGACCTGTACCGCCGCGTCATCAACCGCAACAACCGCCTGAAGCGGCTGATGGAGCTGCGCGCGCCGGACATCATCATCCGCAACGAGAAGCGCATGCTTCAGGAGGCGGTCGATGCGCTGTTCGACAACGGCCGCCGCGGCCGCGTCATCACCGGTGCCAACAAGCGTCCGCTGAAGTCGCTCTCCGACATGCTCAAGGGCAAGCAGGGCCG
>JAGRLZ010000021.1 GCA_020441545.1 Xanthobacteraceae bacterium
CTCGAACCTGATCGAACTGGTGAAGATCGCCGGCGACCGCAAGCCCTACCTGCGGATCGACCGGGTCGAGGGACTGGCGGCGGTGGCGCAGATCGGCGGGCTCGAACTGCATCCATGGAATTGCGCGTTTGATGCGCCGGATATCCCGGGCCGCCTGGTGTTCGATCTCGATCCGGGTCCGGACGTCGCGTTCGCCGACGTGGTGAAGGCGACGCAGGAGATCCGCGCGCGCCTCGAGGATGTCGGCCTCAACGCCTTCTGCAAGACCACCGGCGGCAAGGGCCTCCATGTCGTGACGCCGCTCGCGGCGGGACGAAAGGCGGTGGACTGGAAGGAGGCGAAGGCGTTCGCCCGCGATATCTGCGAGCGGATGGCGGCCGACAGCCCGGACCGCTATCTCGTCAACATGGCGAAGAAGCTGCGCGGCGGCCGGATATTTCTCGACTACCTGCGCAACGATCGCATGGCGACGGCGGTCGCGGTGCTGTCGCCGCGGGCGCGGCCGGGCGCCACGGTGTCGATGCCGCTGTCCTGGACGCAGGTGACGGCGCGGCTCGATCCGAAACGCTATACGCTGCGCACGGCGCCGGCGCTGCTGAAACGGTCGAAAGCATGGGATGATTATGCGATAAGCGCCGTGCCGCTGCGAACCACGCTCGACAGGCTGCGCCGCGGCGGCAAGGCGCGTCGAACGGCCGATTGAAGAAAGATGCAACGATGTCCGCTCCTCTCATTGTTTCGATCCCGCATCGTCTCGGACGCGACGAGGCGATCCGTCGTCTCAGAACCGGACTGACGCGCGCGGCAAGCGCGATCAGCATCCTGAGCGTGGACGAGGAGCGCTGGGACGGCGACCGGATGGTCTTCCGCGTGCGCGCGCTCGGCCAGGCCGCGCATGGCCATGTCGATGTCGCCGACGACCACGTGCGGCTGGAGGTCATGCTGCCATGGCTGTTGCAGCGCTTCGCCGAGGCCGCGCAGTCCGTCATCCGCCAGCGCGGACAGGTCCTGCTCGGCAGGCCGGACGATCGCGGCGGCGGCGGCCGAGCGTCGGGTTGAGTGCGGCGACGGTGCGGTTGTGCATAACCGCGTCGTCAGCTTGCCGGTAACGATTGTCTGCAACTATGTGAAGGCGCGGGGGGAGGGAACCGAACCTTTGAGTCGGCACGACGTCCGTGAGGCCGTCCGGCTGGTCGATCCCGGGCGGCCTTTTCAATCGCCGCTCAATCGTTGGCCTTCAAGCACTGCCTTCGAACACCAGCACCACGCGCGGCGGTGCTTCCGTCTCGGCGTGGCGGGAGAATTCCGCATCCGTGTCGTCGTCCGCCGTGTTCAGGATCCGCCGCCAGCGTCGATATTCGGGCATGTCCGGCAACCGGAAGCCGATCGGCTCGGGCGCGGCGTTGAGCACGACGAACAGCGGCGGCTCGCCGGCATTCACAGGTCCCAGCACATAGGACAGGAAACGGCCTTCGGGGAAATTCCAGTCCTCTCCGGTCATCTCCCCGCCCTGCGGCGTCAGCCACAGCACGCCGTAGGAGCCGTCGGCGCGGCGCCCGTCCACCCACCTGCGCGCGCGCAGTTGCGGAAACCGTCGCCGGATGTCGGTGAGCCTGCCGATGAAGCCGGTGAAGTCCTCGCCTTCGCGGCCGAGATTGCGCCAGCCGATCCAGCCGGTCTCGTTGTCCTGGCAGTAGGCGTTGTTGTTGCCGTCCTGCGTGTTGCCGACCTCGTCGCCGGCCAGGATCAGCGGCACGCCTTGCGCGAGCAGCAGGCAGGCGAGCTGGTTCCTGCGCAGCCGGCGGCGCAGGTCGACGATTCCCGGATCGTCGGTCGGGCCCTCGTGGCCGCAATTGTTGCCGAGGTTGTCGTCGGAGCCGTCGCGGTTGTCCTCGCCGTTGGCGTCGTTGTGCTTCTCGTTGTAGCTGACCAGGTCCATCAGCGTGAAGCCGTCGTGAACCGTGATGTGGTTGATGCCGGCGCGGGGGCTGCGGCCGTCATGGTTGAAGAGGTCGGACGAGCCGGTCATCCGCCCGCCGAGATCGCCGATCAGGCCGCCGTCGCCGGACCAGTAGCGGCGCAGCGTGCTGCGATAGCGGTCGTTCCATTCCGACCATTGCGAGGGAAAGGCGCCGACCTGGTAGCCGCCGAGGCCGACGTCCCACGGCTCGGCGACCAGCTTGGTCGAGGCCAGCGCCGGGTCCTGCCGGATCGCGGTGAGGAGGCTGCTTCCGCGATCATAGCCGTCGGCGCCGCGCGCCAGCGTGGTCGCGAGATCGAAGCGGAAGCCGTCGACATGGCAGGTCTCGACCCAGAAGCGCAGCGAGTCCATCACCATCTGCATCACGCGCGGATGGGTGAGGTTCAGCGAATTGCCGGTGCCGGTGAAGTCGTCGTAGTAGCGCGGATGGTCCGGCCGCAGCCAGTAGTAGGAAGCGTTGTCGATGCCGCGAAACGACAGCGTCGGGCCGAGATGGTTGCCCTCGGCGGTGTGGTTGTAGACCACGTCGAGCAGCACCTCGATGCCGGCATCGTGCAGCCGCGCCACCGTGGTGCGGAACGCATCGAGCGGATTGTCCGGACCGTAGCGCGCCTCGGCCGCGAAGAACGACAGCGAATTGTAGCCCCAATAGTTGTTGAGCCTGATTTCCACCAGGCGGCGGTCGTCGATGAAGCCGTGGACCGGCAGCAGCTCGATGGCCGTCACGCCGAGCCGCTTCAGGTGATCGATCATCGCCGGCGACGACAGTCCGCGGTAGCTGCCGCGCAGGCCGGGCGGCACGTCCTCGCGGGTCTGCGTCAGGCCCTTGACGTGGGCCTCGTAGATGATGGTGTCTTCCCACGGGATGCAGGGGCGGTTCTCGCGGCGTCCCCAGTTGAACGCCTCGTCGATGACGACCGCCTTCGGCACGCCGCGCGCATTGTCGCGGCGGTCGAACGACAGGTCCTCGCGCGGGCTGCCGGTGCGGTAGCCGAAATGCGCGTCGCTCCACACCAGCCGTCCGGCGAGCCGCCGCGCGTAGGGATCGCGCAGCAGCTTGTGGGGATTGAAGCGGTGGCCGCTCTCCGGCGCATAAGGGCCGTGGACGCGATAACCGTAAAGCTGGCCCGGCGAGACGTCGTTGAGATAGCCGTGCCAGACATCCTCGGTCCGTTCCGGCAGGGCGATGCGGTCGAGTTCGCGGCGGCCGTGATTGTCGAACAGGCACAGCTCGATCCGTTGCGCATGGGCCGAGAACAGAGCGAAATTGGTGCCCCGGCCGTCCCATGTCGCGCCGAGCGGATATGGCAAGCCGGCATTGACGCGCATGGTCAGCCTTCGGGTACGAGGTAGATCGCGGCGAGCGGCGGAACGGTCAGGCTGAGTTCGGGCACCGGCCTGTCCGACGCCCGGACGAGGCCGGCATTGCCGACATTGCCGCCGCCGTAATGCGCCGAATCCGAATTGACGACCTCGCGCCAGGGACCGGGAAACGGCACCCGCAGGCGATAGTCGCGATAGACGTTGGGCGAGAAGTTCACCACCACGAGGCAGCGTGCGCGCGGCGCATTGCCTTTCCGGATCCAGGCGAAGACGTTGCGGTCGGCATCGTCGGTGACGATCCATTCGAAGCCGGCCGGGTCGCAGTCGCATTCGTGCAGGGCGGGCGTATCGCGGTAGGCGGCGTTGAGATCGCGCACCAGCGCCTTCAGGCCGGCATGCCGGGGCCGGTCGAGCAGGTGCCAGTCCAGCGCGCGGTCGTGGCTCCACTCGCGCTCCTGGCCGAATTCGCCGCCCATGAATATCAGCTTCTTGCCGGGATGGGCGAACATGAAGGCGTAATAGGCGCGCAGGTTGGCGAAGCGCTGCCAGTCGTCGCCCGGCATGCGGCCGAGGATCGAGCGTTTGCCGTGCACCACCTCGTCATGCGACAGCGGCAGGATGAAGTTTTCCGAGAACGCATAGTGCAGGCCGAACAGGATGTCGCCATGATGATGCCGGCGGTGGACGGGGTCCTTGCCGATGTAGTTCAGCGTGTCGTGCATCCAGCCCATGTTCCACTTGTAGCCGAAGCCGAGCCCGCCGGTCTCCACCGGACGCGACACCTGCGGCCAGGCGGTGGATTCCTCCGCGGCGGTGGTGACGTGCGGAAACCGCGCGAACACCTCGGTGTTGAAGCGGCGCAGGAAGGCGATGGCTTCCAGGTTCTCGCGGCCGCCATGCTTGTTGGGAATCCAGCCGCCCGGCGGCCGGCTGTAATCGAGATAGAGCATCGAGGCCACGGCATCGACGCGCAGGCCGTCGACGCCGTAGCGATCGAGCCAGAACAGCGCGTTGGAGACGAGGAAGTTCACCACCTCGGTGCGCCCGTAATTGTAGATCAGGGTGCCCCAGTCGAGGTGGCGGCCCTGCAGCGGATTGGCGTGCTCGTAGAGCGCGGTGCCGTCGAACCGGCCGAGCCCGTGCGGGTCGTCGGGGAAATGGCCCGGCACCCAGTCGAGCAGCACGCCGAGGCCGGCTTTGTGGCAGGCTTCGACCAGCGCGGCGAAGTCGTCCGGCGTGCCGAAGCGGCTGGTCGGCGCGAACAGGCCGGTCGGCTGATAGCCCCACGAGCCGTCGAAGGGATGTTCGCTGACCGGCAGGAATTCGACATGGGTGAAGCCGAGGTCGCGCGCGTAAGCCGGCAGCGTTTCGGCGAGTTCGCGGTAGGTCAGCCACGCATTGCCGTCGTTGCGGCGCCACGAGCCGAGATGGACTTCGTAGATCGAGATCGGGGCGTCGCGCGCGTTGATGCCCGCCGGCGCGTGGCGGGGCGGCACGAGGCCGGCCTCGTCGAACACGATCGATGCGGTGTCGGGACGCCTCTCCGCGAAGAAGGCGAGCGGGTCGGACTTCAGCGGCAGGTGCTCGCCGCTCGGGCCGACGATGTCGAACTTGTAGCGATCGCCGGCGATCGCGCCGGGAACGAAGATTTCCCAGTAGCCGCTGCCGCGCACGCGCATGGCGTGACGGCGCGGCTCCCAGGCGTTGAAGTCGCCGACCACGCTGACGCGCCGCGCGTTGGGCGCCAGCACCACGAAGCCGACGCCGTCCACGCCGTCCAGCACCATCGGATGGGCGCCGAGCTTGTCGTAGAGCCGCTGATGGGTGCCCTCGCCGAGCAGGTGGAGATCGAAGTCGGTCAGCAGCGGCGGAAAGCGATAGGGGTCGTGCAACTCGACCACGGTGTCGCCGAACCGCGCGCGCAGGCGGTAGCGATCGGTCGTGCCCGGGCGCGCGCCGGCGAACAGGCCGGCGTCGTGAAGCCGCTCCAGCGTGGTGGCGTGGCCGCTTTCGTCGATCGCCTCGACGTCGGAAGCCTGCGGCAGGAAGGCGCGGACCACGGCGCGGTCGTGCTCGAGATGCGGCCCGAGATAGTGGAACGGATCGGAATGACGGCCTTCGATAATGGCATAGGCTTCGGACGGCAACGGCGTCATGGCGAGTCTCCCGCGATGTCCGCCAGGATTCGCAGAACGCCGGCGAGGGGGACGCGAATCCATTCCGGCCGATGGGCGATCTCGTATTCGATTTCGTAGAGGGCCTTCTCCAGCAGGAAGACGTCGAGCACGCGGCCCGCCGCGGCGTCGTCCGCCGGCCACAGCCGCGCGTCGGACATGGCGTCGCGATAGGATTCGAGGAAGGCCGCGCAGGCGCGATCCCGCCATGCCGCGAGCGCGGCGGTGAGCTTGCCCTGTCCGTCCCGGGCGACGTTCAGCGCCCGCTCCAGCGCCGCCGTGGTCGAATAGTCGATGGAGCGGATCAGGCCGGCGACGTCGCGCGCCGCGGGCGCCTTGCGTCGCCGTTCAAGCAGCGGGCGCCGCGGTTCGCCTTCGAAATCGATGATGAAAACGTCGTCCCGCACGATCAGCATCTGGCCGAGATGGAAATCGCCGTGGTGGCGGATTTTCATCGAGGCGTCGGCGGCCGGCAGCAGGGCGCGGATTGTCCGTTGCAGATCGGCGCGCCGTGCCGCCAGTTGGTCGGACAGCGCGCGCTCGGCCTTCTTCAGCTTGATGCCTTGCAGCCGGTCGATCACCCGGATCGCGCGCGCGACCATGTCGTCGGCCCAGGCCCGAAGATCGTGATCGGTGACAGGTTCGGGGCGGAAGGCGTCGAGGTCGTTGCGGCTCGCCAGCGCGATGTGCAACTCGGCGAGCCGCCGTCCGACCTGGGCCATGTATCGTTCGTAGGAAAGCTGGTCTTCGTTCTCCTCCGGCTGGTCGGCGGCGGAGAGGAAGCGGACCTGTTCGCTGAAGCGGTCGAGATAGGCCGACGTGACGGTCCAGGCATCGCCCTGGTTCGGAACGAGGGCATGGACGATGCCGACCGCGCTGCGCCGGCCGCCTTCGACAAGCTCGACGCCGCCAAGCAGCGCGGGTGCGTTGGCGAAGCCGGCCTCGGTGAGAAAGCGGCCGATCTCGAGCTCGGGATTGATGCCGCTTTCGAGCTTGCGGTAGACCTTGACCACATAGGCGCCGTCGACCAGCGTCGTGCTGTTGGACTGTTCGGTCTCCACCGCGCGGGCATGCGTGACCGGGGCCTCCGGCAGGTGCCGCAATGCGTCGGTCGGTCGGAATTCGAGCCGGTCGCCGCCTTCGACGACCGTTTCGGCCTTTCGCAGGTTGCCGATCAGGATATCGACGAAATCGCGCTCGCTGGCGACGTCCAGCAGCGTGCCCTCGCGCGCGCCCTGGCGCACCGCCGCCAGCGCGCGCGGGTTGTCGCGCTCGCGCTCGAAACGGTGCCAGCGGATTCGCAGCGGAAGCGTGTAGCGGGTGGCGTGATCGCCCTGCCGCCATTCGAAGAACGCCAGCCAGGGGCGGTTGTCGCCGGTGTTGGCGAACGGCACCGCCGAGGTCACCACGGTCGAGATCGCCTCCGGCGACCGTTCCGGAAACCAGCGGGTCTGCGACAGGTAGGGCGGCAAGACATCGTTCTGGAAGACGCTGCGGGTCCGTTCCAGCGTCACCCAGGTCGCGCCATAGGGCACCACCAGCGTCTCGAATTCCGGCGGCCGCGTCGGCGCGACGTGCTCGGAGGGTTCATGCTCCTGCAACTGGAACCAGTAGAAGCCATACGGCGCCAGCGTAATCAGGTAGGTGAGGTCGCCGATTGCGGGGAAATGCGTGCGGCCCAGCATTTCCAGCGGGATCCGGCCCTTCCATCGGGACAGGTCGAGCTCGGTGGCCTGCGCCGAGCGCGACAGGTTGGCGACGCACAGGATCACTTCGTCGCCGAATTCGCGGATATAGGCCAGCACCGAACGGTTGCTGGAGCGGACGAAGGTCATGGTGCCGCGGCCGAAGGCGCGCGTCGACTTGCGCACCGAGATCAGCCGCCTGGTGGCGCTGAGCAGCGACGACAGGCTGCGCGACTGGGCCTCGACATTGACCGCCTCGTAGCCGTAGACCGGGTCCATGATCGGCGGCGCGTAGAGACGGGCGGGATCGCTGCGCGAGAAGCCGCCGTTGCGGTCCGGCGTCCACTGCATGGGCGTGCGCACGCCGTTGCGGTCGCCGAGGTAGATGTTGTCGCCCATGCCGATCTCGTCGCCGTAATAGATGATCGGCGTGCCGGGGAACGACATCAGCAGCGAGTTCATCAGCTCGATCTTGCGGCGGTCGTTGTCCATCAGCGGCGCGAGCCGGCGGCGGATGCCGACATTGACGCGCGCGCGGGGATCGTTGGCGTAGGTGGACCAGAGATAGTCGCGCTCGACATCGGTCACCATTTCCAGCGTGAGCTCGTCATGGTTGCGCAGGAACATCGCCCACTGGCAGTTCGCCGGGATGTCCGGGGTCTGGCGCAGGATGTCGGTGATGGGAAAGCGGTCCTCCTGCGCGATCGCCATGTAGATGCGCGGCATCAGCGGGAAGTGATAGGCCATGTTGCATTCGTCGCCGTTACCGAAATATTCCTGCACGTCCTCCGGCCACTGGTTGGCCTCCGCCAGCAGCAGCCGGCCCGGCGCATAGGCGTCCATCTCGGCGCGCAGCCGCTTGATGATGGCGTGGGTCTCCGGCAGGTTCTCGTTGTTGGTGCCGTCGCGCTCGCAGAGATACGGGATCGCGTCGAGCCGGAAGCCGTCGACGCCGGCATCGAGCCAGCGCTTCATGACCTGGACCACCGCCTTGACGACGCGCGGATTGTCGAAGTTGAGGTCCGGCTGGTGGGAGAAGAAGCGGTGCCAGTAATAGGCGTTGGCTTCCGGGTCCCAGGTCCAGTTCGACTTCTCGGTATCGGTGAAGATGATGCGGGTGCCGGCGTATTTCCTGTCGTCGTCGCTCCACACATACCAGTTGCGGGCGCTGGAGCCGGGCGGGCTGCGGCGCGCCCGCTTGAACCAGTTGTGCTGGTCCGAGGTGTGGTTGACCACGAGTTCGGTGATGACCCGCAGGCCCCGCCGCTTCGCCTCGGCGATGAAGCGGCGGAAATCCTTCATGGTCCCGAAGTCGGGGCTGATGGTGCCGTAGTCGCCGATATCGTAGCCGTCGTCGCGGCCGGGCGACGGATAGAACGGCATCAGCCACAGCGTCGTGACGCCGAGATCCTGCAGGTAGTCGAGCTTGTCCGTCAGCCCGACGAAATCGCCGATGCCGTCATTGTTGCTGTCCATGAACGACTTGACGTGCAGCTGGTAGATGATGGCGTCCTTGTACCAGAGGTCGTCACCGGCCGGGCTGGCTGTTTCGCTGACGGCGCTGGTCGACTGCATGACGTTCACGGCCGGCTCCCTCATGCCAGGCATTGAAACAGGAGGGCGGGATCGCGGTCGGGATCGATGCGCAGGCGCAGGCCGCCCCATTCCACCGGATGCCGCTCGCCGGTCAGCAGATTTTCCACGGCGACGACCGGACGGCGCTCGCCGTCGACCTCGATCTGCACGTCCGCGAGCGGCAGCCAGACCTCGTGAATGCCGCGCGACAGCGCGATCGTCACCGCCACCACGTCGCGGCCGTCGGCCGATGTCTTGACGAAGCCGGTGACGTTGGGATCGTCGATCCCGACGAAACGCAGGTTACGGGTCTGTTGCAGCGCCGGGTGGACGCGGCGCGCGAGATTGATGCCGCGGATGTAGGGCTTGATGTTGCCCGGCTGATCCCAGTTCCGCACCTTGATCTCGTATTTCTCGGAATCGAGATATTCCTCCCTGCCGGGGATCGGTTCGTGCTCGATCAGTTCGAAGCCGTTGTAGATGCCGTAGTTGCCGGATAGCGTCGCGGCCAGTGCCAGCCGCGACTTGAACATCCACGCCTCGCCGCCCTGCAGGTGATAGGGCAGGATGTCCGGCGTGCTGACGAAGAAGTTGGGACGATAATAATCGCGCTCCGGATAGCCGGTGAGCTCGCGCAAGTAATCCTCGATTTCCCGCTTTTCCACGCGCCACGTGAAGTAGGTGTAGGACTGGGTGAAGCCGAGCTTGGCGAGCCCCTTCATCAGCTTGGGGCGGGTGAAGGCTTCGGCCAGGAAGATCACGCCCGGGTCGCGGCGCTGCACCTCGCGGATCGCCCACTCCCAGAACGGAAGCGGCTTGGTGTGCGGATTGTCGATACGGAAGATCCGCACGCCCTGGTCGACCCAGAACAGCAGAACGTCGCGGAGCGCCAGCCACAGTGCTTCCGCATCCGCGCCGGTGAGGTCCGGATTGACGATGTCCTCGTATTTCTTCGGCGGGTTCTCCGCATGGCGCATCGAGCCGTCGGGCCGCCGCTTGAACCAGTTGGGATGCTCGCGCAGCCAGGGATGGTCGGGCGAGCACTGCACCGCGATGTCGAGCGCCACCTCCATGTCGAGTTGTCCGCATGCCGTGACGAAGTCGCGGAAATCCGCCAGCGTGCCGAGTTCGGGGTGGATCGCGTCGTGGCCGCCTTCGGCGGCGCCGATCGCATACATGCTGCCGGGATCGCCGGGCTCCGCCGTCAGCGCGTTGTTGCGGCCCTTGCGGTTGGTTCGTCCGATCGGGTGGATCGGCGTGACATAGACCACCTCGAATCCCATCGCCGCGATGTCGGGCAGCCGGGCGATGCAGTCGCGGAAGGTGCCGTGGCGGCCGGGCTCGGTGCCCTGGCTGCGCGGGACCATCTCGTACCACGCGCCGGCCCGCGCCCGCGGCCGGTCGACCGCCAACGGAAACGGTTTCGAGCGGGTGAGATCGGGGCGGGCCTGGCTTTCCGCCATCGCAAGCTGCAACTCCGGCGCCAGCAGCGGCTCGTGCTCGCCGCTCCGCAGGAAATCCTCGCAATGCCGCAGGATCACCTCGGCCGCCGCCGTGCCGCCGGATTGCGCCCGCGTCAGCAGCCCGGCGCCTTCCAGCGCATCGAGGGTCACGTCCTGTCCGGCTTTCGCCTTCAGTTCGAAGCCATGGCGCCAGGTGGCGAATTCGTCGGTCCACGCCTCGATCGCGTAAACATGCCGGCCCAGCCGTTCGGGAACAAAAGTCGCCGTCCAGCGATCGTTGTCGTGATGACGCATCGGCACGCGCCGCCAGTCGCGGTCGTCTTCGGCGCGCCAGATCAGCGCCGCGGCGGTCACCGCGTGGCCGTCCCGGAAAATATCCGCCCAGACGTCGATCGGCTCGCCCACGATGCGCTTGATCGGGAAGCGTCCGTCATCGAGCCGCGGATACACGTCCTCGATGTGAAACGCGGCCCGGGTCACGATCGCGCTTTCGACAGGTCGCATGGATTTGTTCACAACAGCAACGCTCGGGTTGGAGGAGGCCCCAGGGTTCCAACGAAACCCGCGCCCGACGACGCAAAGCGCTATATCAAGTCACCGCGACCGCGATTGTTCCAGTGGAACCGGCGGGGAACACGGCTGTTGTCCTGCATCATCTCGTTGCGGGATTTGATGAATTCTTCGGCGGCAGCCATTGTTCCAAGCGCACCGGACCTGTTGATGGACCTTCACGCCCAGGCTGAGGAACTCGGCATCGAAACCGGCTTCCATGATGGGCGGGGGCGCTGGCACGACATCGATTCCGCGGCGCTGGCGCAGGTTCTGGCGGCGATGCCACAGCCGCTGCAACGCCGGCTGCTGTGCGCGCCGGTCGTCATCCGGCAGGGCGCGGCCGCGCGGACCGAACTGATGCCTGCCGCGACGCTCCCGGTGCGCTGGGAAATCCTTTCGGACGGCGTGGTGCTGGCGCGGGGCGTGGCCCGGGAGCGGGTCGTGGCATGGCCACGGCATCTGCCCGGCGGTGTGCATCGCCTGCTGTTGCGGGAACAGGCGACGTCCCATCGTGAGGAGGTGCCGCTGATCGTGGCGCCGGCCGCGCATCAGGGGCCGCCCCGCCGGGCGTGGCTGCTCGCGGTTCAGCTCTATGGCCTGCGCTCGCCGCGCAACTGGGGCATCGGCGATTTCGCCGATCTCGGGCGCTTGATCGAGGTCGCGGCCGGATGGGGCGCGGCAGGGATCGGCCTCAACCCGCTGCATGTTCTGTTTGGCGAGCGCCCCGGCGATTGCAGCCCGTATTCGCCCAACAGCCGGCTGTTTCTCAATCCGCTCTACATCGCGATGGACGACCTGCCGGGCGGCGCGGTGTCCCTCGATGAGGCCGACGCGCAATTGCTGGCCCGCGCCCGGCACGGCGAACTGGTCGATCACGTGGCGGTGGCGGCGCTGAAATGGCGCGCGCTGCGCGCCGCCTTCACGCGCTTCTGTGCGGCGCCCGTGGCGGCCGAGCGCGCCGCGTTCGATGCCTTTCGGGCCGAGCGCGGGAGCATATTGCGGCGCTTCGCCTGTTTCGAGGTGCTGCGCGGCCGGTTCGGATCGCCGTGGTGGGACTGGCCCGACGAGTGGTGCGCGCCGGATGACGCGACATGCGATGCCTTCGGTGCCGGCAAGCAGGCGGATGAGGTGGCGTTCGTCGCCTTCGTGCAGTGGATCGCCGACCGGCAACTGGCGGCCTGTCAGGCGCGCGCCCTTGAATGCGGCATGAGCGTCGGGCTCTACCTCGACATCGCGGTCGGGGTGCGGGCCGACGGCTTCGACGCCTGGAACGAGCAGCAGGCGATCCCCCGCCATCTCTCGGTCGGCGCGCCGCCGGATGGGCTGAACACCGCGGGGCAGGATTGGGGGCTCGCGGGCTTCAACGGAACCGGCTTGCAGGCGCGCGGTTTCGCGCCGTTCCGTGCGGTGCTGCGGGCGGCGATGCGTCACGCGGGCGCGGTGCGCATCGACCATGTCATGGGCCTGAAGCGGCTCTACCTGGTGCCGCGCGGCTTCGACGCCCGCAACGGCGCCTATGTCCCCATGCCGTTCCAGGCGATGCTGGCGATCACCGCGCTCGAAAGCGCCGCGCACCGCTGCATCGTGGTCGGCGAGGATCTCGGCACGGTGCCGGAAGGATTTCGCGAGGACGCGGCCGAATGGGGCATCTGGTCCTATCGCGTGATGATGTTCGCGCGCGATCCTCACGGCGGCTTCCTGGCCAGCGAGCACTATCCCGACGACGCGCTGGTGACGTTCAGCACCCACGACCTCGCCACCTTCGCCGGGTGGCGGCGCGGCGGCGACCTCAGCCTGAAGCGGTCGCTGGGGATGGACCCGGGCGAGGGCGACGACGCCCGCGCCCATGCGGTTCATCTGCTGCGCGACGTGTTGCGGCGGCACGCGATCGACCGCGACGATCTTTATGCCGTGCTCGCCTTCCTGGCGCGGACCCGTTCGCGGCTGCTGGCGGTTGCGCTCGACGACCTGCTCGGCGTCGAGGACCAGCCCAACATTCCCGGCACGGTGAACGAGCATCCCAACTGGCGCCGGCGGCTGGCGGTGCAGATCGACGAGGTTCCGACGGCGATCGATCTCGCCGCCTTGCGCGCGGCGCTGGCGCCGCGCCGCGAAGGCGGTGCCGCGGGCTCGAAGCCTTGAACTCCAGAGCGCAGAAAGGAACGGCCGTGCCAGGCAGGATCGAGGATTACGCCATGATTGGCGATTGCGAGACGGCGGCGCTGGTCGGCCGCGACGGCTCGATCGACTGGATCTGCTGGCCGGCCTTCGATTCGGAGGCCTGCTTCGCCGCCCTGCTCGGAAACGAAAATCACGGCAGGTGGCGGATCGCGCCGTCCGCCGATGCCAAGGTGTCGCGGAGGTATCGCGGCCATACGCTGATCCTCGAGACCACCTTCGAGACCGCGGACGGCGCCGTCACGATCGTCGATTTCATGCCGCCGCGCGGCACGGCGTCCGACATCGTCCGGCTGGTGCGGGGGGAGCGCGGCCGCGTGCCGATGCACATGGAATTGATCCTGCGGTTCGGATTCGGCGCCGACATTCCGTGGGTGCGACGGACGGTGGATAACGAGATCCTCGCCATCGCCGGTCCGGAGATGACGGTGCTGCGGACCCCGATCAGGACCCACGGCGAGAACATGACCACGGTTGCCGACTTCGAGGTCGCCGCCGGCGAGACGGTCCCCTTCGTTCTCACCTATGGTCCGTCCCATCTGGACATGCCGGCGCCGATCGGTCCGATGCAGGCGCTGATCGATACGCAAGCCTACTGGTCCGAATGGAGCAGCCACTGCACTTATGACGGGCCGCACCGCGACCTGGTGATGCGCTCGCTCATCACGTTGAAGGCGCTGACCTACGGGCCGACCGGCGGCATCGTCGCGGCGCCGACGACATCGCTGCCGGAGAAGCTCGGCGGCCGCCGCAACTGGGACTATCGCTTCTGCTGGCTGCGCGACGCCACCTTCACGCTGCTGGCCTTCATGAACAGCGGCTATTACGAAGAGGCGAAAGCCTGGAACAACTGGCTGCTGCGCGCAGTCGCGGGCGCTCCGCGCAACATGCAGATCATGTATGGCATCTTCGGCCAGCGCCGCCTGATCGAATGGGAGGCCGATTGGCTGCCCGGCTACGAGGGCGCGCAGCCGGTCAGGATCGGCAACGCCGCCCACGCCCAGTTGCAGCTCGACGTTTACGGCGAACTGCTCGACGTTTTCCATCAGTCGCGCATGGCCAGGCTCCGGCTCGAGGACGGAAGCTGGGCGATGGAATGCGAGTTCCTCAAGCATCTCGCGAAGGTCTGGAACCAGCCCGACAGCGGCATCTGGGAAATCCGGGGGCCGGGCAAACACTACGTCTCGTCAAAGGTCATGACCTGGGTGGCGTTCGATCGCGCCATCAAGAGCGCCGAGCATTTCAAGTTCAAGGCGCCGCTTGCGGAATGGAAGGCGCTGCGCGACACCATTCATCGCAACGTGTGCGAGAACGGTTTCGACGAAAAGCAGAACGCGTTCGTCGAGTCCTACGGCGCCGAGGTGCTCGATGCCAGCATCCTGCTGCTGCCGTCGGTCGGCTTCCTGCCGTGCTCGGATCCGCGCGTCAAGGGCACCATTGCCGCGATCGAGCGGCACCTCATGCGCGGCGGCTTCGTGCTGCGTCACGATCCGCGCCGGATCACCGACGAGAAGGAGCCGATCGAGGGCGCGTTTCTCGCATGCTCCCTGTGGCTGGCCGACGCCTATCTGCTGGCCGGGCGCATCGGGGATGCGCACACCATGTTCGAGCGGGTGGTCTCGGTGGCGAACGATCTCGGCCTTCTGGCCGAGGAATACGATCCCGACGCCGGGCGCCAGACCGGAAACTTTCCCCAGGCCCTGACCCATATCGCGCTGATCAACACCGCGCACAATCTCGTCAGCGCCAGGCAGCCGACGCAGAAGCCTTCGGTGCAGCGGTCGAATTAGAGCGTTTTTTGTTCAGGTTGAATCGCGGCATGGCCGGCCTCAGCCTTCACCTCGTTGGTCGCGTTGCCCATGGCGATGGAGAAGCAGCTTGCCGGCGGTGACGGGCGTGCCGTCGATAGCGGAGATCACCGGCGCGACGCGGCCTGTGGCGCGTGGCTTACGGCACGCGGGTTCCGGCTTCCGCTTCGAGCCTGCCGACGATGTCGTCCACGATCGCCTCGACCGGCGCATCGATCGGCACCGCGATCACCGGCTCGTCGGGTTGCGGCGGTTCGAGCGCGCCGAACTGGCTGTCGAGCAGTTCGGGCGGCATGAAGTGGCCTTTGCGGTTCCTCAGGCGCTTCGCGATCAGGTCGCGGCTGCCATCGAGAAAGATGATGCGGACGTCGGCGCGGCCGTGAACGAGGATGTCGCGGTAGGACCGCTTGAGCGCCGAGCAGGCGATGATGATGCGTCCGTCGGCATCGCCGATGTGCTCGATCTCGACGGCGATCGCCTGCAGCCAGGGGCGGCGGTCGTCGTCGTCCAGCGGATGGCCCGCCTTCATCTTGGCGATGTTGGCCGGCGGATGGAACGCATCGCCGTCCTCGAAGCGCCAGTCGAGGCGTCGGGCGAGCGCCTCGCCGATCGTGCTCTTGCCTGAGCCGGAGACGCCCATCACGACGAGGCTGCGGAGCGGCGGTTGCGATCGGGCCTCAGGCATCCGGACTCTCCGGCATCGCGGTGGCCTCGATCAGCCAGATGGTGTCGCCGCGCGCCTGGGCGCGGGCGGCGGGCAGCGTTTCGTCGCGCCACGCGCGCGCAACAATGTCGCGTTTCTCCGCGCCGCCGACAAGGAAAAGCATCTCGCGGC